>NZ_JBSEFI010000012.1:0-116454 GCF_053570605.1 Flavobacterium sp. U410 | reverse complement strand
GTCTGTAGATATGGGAATGGCAGTATTTAGCGGTTCATGTTCTTCATTTGCTTTAGTGGCAGATAGTGATCCTAACAGTTTTACAGTATCAGGATTAACAATAGGAGATACGTATTATGTATCTGTTTACGGTTGGGCATCAGGAACAAGTACGGCGCAAACAAATTTTAATATTTGTGTCGGAACAGATCCTGCATTAAGTAATTCTGATTTCGGAATTGTTGATAGCTTCAAAGCTTATCCTAATCCGGTAAAAGATATTTTAAATTTAGAATATTCTTCAGATATTACAGAAATAAGAGTAATTAACTTATTAGGTCAAGAAGTTTTGGTTCAAAAAGCTAATGCAACTTCAACTCAAGTTAATATGACAAATTTAGCAGCAGGAACTTATATTGTAAATGTACAAGTAGGAGATACTGTTAAAACATTGAAAGTTATTAAACAGTAATTTTTTCAAGAATAATTTTTAAAGCCTCGCAGTGTGCGGGGCTTTTTTTATGGCTATAAGTAGTATATTTGTTAAAAAAAGAAACGTGTACTTTTCATTTATTATTCCTGTATATAATCGTCCTGAGGAAATTGATGAACTTCTCAATAGTTTGTCAAAATTAGATTATGATATGCCTTTTGAAGTAGTAGTGGTTGAAGATGGTTCCAAAATAGATTGTAAAGAAATTATTGGTAAGTATCAAAATGAACTTCAGATCAGTTATTTCTATAAACCAAATTCAGGACCGGGGGATTCTCGTAATTTTGGAATGAAACAAGCTAAAGGAGACTATTTCATTATTTTAGATTCTGATTGTATTATTCCGAAAGAGTATTTGAGAAAAGTAGAAAAAAGCCTTTCTGATCATTATGTAGATTGCTTCGGTGGTCCCGACGCTGCTTTGGATTCTTTTTCAGATATTCAAAAGGCCATTAATTTTTCAATGACCTCTTTTTTAACTACAGGTGGAATTAGAGGAGGAAGTGAAAAAATAGGAAAATTTCAACCTAGAAGTTTCAATATGGGACTTTCAGCTAAAGCTTTTCAGAATTCCAATGGATTTGGGAACATTCATCCTGGAGAAGATCCTGATTTATCTATTCGTTTGTGGAAACTAGGATATGAAACCAAATTAATTACTGAAGCCTATGTGTACCATAAAAGACGAATCGACTGGAATAAATTTTTTATTCAGGTTAATAAATTTGGTAAAGCCAGACCGATATTAAATCATTGGTATCCTGAATATAAAAAAGCAACTTTTTGGTTTCCGACGTTATTCATTTTAGGTTTTTTAATTTCAATATTTTTATTGGGAGTAAAAATATATTCCGGACTATTGATCTATGTGTTTTATTTTATGCTATTATTTTTTTCGGCTTTATTTGTAACTAAAAGTATTAAAATAGCGTCTTATAGTATTGTGGCAGCAATAATACAATTTTATGGATATGGAATAGGTTTTGCAAAAGCCTTTTGGAATATAAACATTCTGAAAAAATCACCTGAAGAATCACATCCGGAGTTGTTTTTTTAAGATTAAATAATAAATATGACCAAAATAATAGGCTTAACAGGCGGAATTGGAAGTGGTAAAACGACAGTTGCTCAATATATTGCCCGGAAAGGAGTGCCTGTTTATGTTTCAGATTTAGAAGCCAAGAGAATAACAGAATTACCTGAAACCATACAAGAGATTAAAGAAATTTTTGGGAATACGATTTTAGATGCTTCAGAATTTCTCGATAGAAAAGAATTGGGGAATATTGTATTTAATAATCCTGAAAAATTGAAACAACTCAACCAGATCATTCATCCTAAGGTAAAACAGCATTTTCTAGACTGGCTTAAAACAAATAAAGACCAGCCTTTTGTAGTCAAAGAAGCCGCTATTTTATTTGAAACAGGAGGAGATAAAGATTGTGATTATATAATATTGGTTACAGCACCAATTGACGTGCGTGTAGAGCGAACCGTTAAAAGAGACGGTTTGACCAGACAACAAGTTCTGGATAGAATTAACAATCAAATGTCTGATGACGAAAAAGCTGCAAAGAGCGATTTTGTAATTAATAATATTGACTTACAGGATACATTTAACAAAATTGACAATATTTTCGTAAAAATTAAAAAATCGTAAAAAAGCATCTTTTTGTTAATCTTTGGTTAATGTATTTTAACAAGAAATGTTAAAAAGTTAAATTTGTATTGATGAATAAGACAAGGTTTAGGTTACTAGCACTATTAATGAGTTTGTCATTAATAGGAATCATTACGGTTCAGGTATATTGGATAAACACTTCGTTGAGCATAAATGATGAGCAGTTCAAATACCAAGTTCAACAAGTAATCAGTCATGTTGCTGAAAATGTGAACTCAAGAGAGTTAAAAACATTCATCACAGAATATAATAAAATTAAAGACAGTATCGGGAAAGAGCCTGAAACTAATGTCTTAAAAGAGATTCTTTTTTACGAAAAAGATACCAAAACCAATGAAACCATTATCTATACCAGTACATTAGTTGCTGAAAATTATGGAATTAATGGGTCGTTCTTTGATAAAAATGCAGATTCGTTATGGGTTAAGAACATAGTTTCTAACCGAAAAACAGAAATTTATAACGGAAATGTTTTAGATGATAATAACCGACAAATGAACAGAACTCCTGATATTACTATTCGTAAATCAGGTTCATTATCAAGTTTAGATAAAGCTAATTTTGAATTGGCAATGAAAGATATTGTTTCAGCAAGACCTATTCAATCCAGACTTAATGCCGAAGAATTACAACACCTTCTAAAAACAGAATTAGATAATTATGGTATTAAAACACCTTTTGAATTTGGAGTTTACAGTAATGGTTTGGCAACTAAAGTTCGTTCGGAAAATTTCAAATACGATAAAAATAAAACGTATGGTATCCCGATTTTTAAAGACGGAGACGGTAAAGTAAACTATCAGCTATTAGTATCATTTCCACAAAAAAGTAAATTTGTTTTCTCAAAAATATTAGGTTTAACACTTCTATCATTGTTATTTACTTTGGTTATTGTTCTAACCTATACAAGTGCGCTGAATCAATTGATAAAACAGAAACAGATCTCAGAAATCAAAACCGATTTTATCAATAACATGACGCATGAATTTAAAACACCTATTGCCACAATTAATTTAGCTTTAGATGCGATTAAAAATCCCAAAATCATTGACGACAAAGAAAAAGTACAGCGTTATCTTCAAATGATTAAGGATGAGAACAAAAGAATGCATGCCCAAGTAGAAAATGTGTTGCGCATTTCGAAGTTAGAACGAAATGAACTAGACATAGAAAAAGAACCTACAGATGTAATGGAAGTATTAGAAAACGCCATAGAACACGTTGGTTTGATTATAGAAGACAGAGAAGGCGGTATTACCACTCATTTTGACGCAGACAGAACAACTATTTTATTAAACGAATCTCATTTTACCAATGTTTTGGTTAATGTTTTGGATAATGCCATAAAATATTCTCCTGAAAAACCAATAATAGATGTTTATACAGAAAACGTAAAAGATTACATCTTAATTAAAATTCAGGATCAAGGTTCAGGTATGAGTAAAGCAGCTCAAAAAAGAGTTTTTGAAAAGTTTTACCGTGAGCATACAGGTGATCTGCATAATGTAAAAGGTCATGGTCTAGGTTTGGCTTATGTAAAACAAATTGTAGAAGACCATAACGGACAAATTTATGTAGAAAGCGAAAAAGGAAAAGGAAGTACATTTATAATTAAAATGCCATTAATAAATTAAGATATAAAATATATGGAAGCTAGAAAAATTTTATTAGTTGAAGATGATCCTAACTTCGGTGCAGTACTGAAAGACTACTTACTGATTAATGATTTTGAGGTTACACTGGCTAAAAATGGAATGGAAGGCTTTGAGAAATTTAAAAAAGATAACTTCGATTTGTGTATACTAGATGTTATGATGCCTTATAAAGACGGGTATACATTAGCTAGAGAGATCAGAGAAAAAAATCAAGAAATTCCTATCATATTTTTAACAGCTAAAACATTAAAAGAAGATGTTTTAAAAGGATACAAAGTAGGAGCAGACGATTATTTGAATAAACCATTTGATTCAGAAGTACTATTGATGAAAATCAAAGCCATTATGCAAAGAAAAGCTTCTGAAACAAAGCCGGATAATACAAAGTTCGAATTTCAGATTGGCGAATTCCACTTAAATTCTAAATTACGTTTCTTATCTTATCAAAATGAGGAACCAATTAAGTTGTCGCCAAAAGAATGTGAATTATTAAAAATGTTGGCGCTTCATGAAAATGATTTGATGCCAAGAGAATTAGCATTAACAAAGATATGGAGAGATGATAATTACTTTACATCTCGTAGTATGGATGTTTATATCGCTAAATTAAGAAAGTACCTAAAACGTGATGAAAATGTTGAAATATTGAACATTCACGGAGAAGGATTCCGTCTAGTAGTGAAAAAATAATTTTAGTGTTAAGGTGTTTAAAAAAGGCTATTTCGTTATGAAATAGCCTTTTTTATTTAAATATCTTTTTTATAAGTTCGTCTTCTTTTGTGTATCCTTGGATTGAAATTCTTCCAAAGATTGTGCATTGCATGATTCTCTTCCAGTTCCGGAGTTCTAATGCACGTGTTGATATTTTTAGCTTTAAAAGTCTTGTAATACTCTTCAAAAATAATAGCAGTTACGCCTTTTTTCTGATATTCCGGTAAAATACCAATTAAGTAAAAAACAGCTTCTTTCGAATGTTTTTTTGCTTGCAGTAAATGCCACCAACCGAACGGAAATAGTTTTCCTTTCGCTTTTTGGAGCGCTTCGGCAAATCCGGGCATTACAATCGTAAAAGCCACCATATTGTTATTTTCATCCATAATGAATTTAATATATTCCGGATTGATAAACCCAATATGTTTTCGTTTTACATATTCAATTTGTTGCGGCGTAATAGTAACGTAAGATTGTAATTTTTCGTAAGTTGTATTAAAAACAGCAAACATTTCATCAACATAAGGCATAATATCCTCAGACTTGGTGAAATTCAAATTTCTTAATTTATAACGCTCTTTTATCATTTTACTAGCCCTCATGAATCCAGCCGGATCAACATCAAGCATTGAAAAAATACTTTCTTGGTATTCCTTTTCGATAACTAAACCTAATTTTTCGAAATGTTCTATATAATAAGGTAAACTATACCATGAAATCATAGTGCTAACTTCGTTGAAGCCTTCCGAAAGAACACCTACTTTGTCCAAATTGGAGAATCCTAACGGACCTTCTAAATGATCCATGCCGCGCTCTTTTCCAAATTCGGTAACTTTGTCTAATAACGCTTGGGTTACTTCAACATCATCAATAACGTCAAACCAGCCGAAACGAGTTTTCTTTTTGTGTAACGTATTTACTTCATCCCAATTGACAATAGCAGCAATTTTACCTACTATTTTGTTGTCTTTATAAGCCAAAAAAAGCTTTAAATCACAATTTTCTAAATTTGGATTTTTCTCTTTATCAAAAGTTTCCATTTCTTCTGAGATCAATGGAGGAACCCAATACGGATTGTCCTTAAATAATTCAAAAGAAAATAGAATGAAATCTTTAAGTTCTTTTTTGGTCTTTACTTCTTTAATTGTAATCATAATTAGTCTTCGATCTGAACAGCATCTTTACGTTTTTTCTTTTCTTTGTCGGCTTTTTTCTTCATTTTTTTATCCATTTTACTGCCGTTATCTTCCTCAAGTTTTACATCTTCGTGTTTTTCAGCAAATCGCCAAGAAAAACCAATTCCGCCATAAAATAAAGAAGGCGTACTTTTGATGTTTTTACCAATAGAAGCATCCAATTGCATGTCTTTGTGGAATAAATAAGCAGCACCGATTCTAAAAATTCCGTCTGAATAATAATCACCGCTATAGCCTTGGTTTTCAATAAATCCGGACCATTTATCATTGAAACCACGTGTCAATGTCAAAATATAATTCAAACTTTTAAAATCAGATGTAAATTTATCATAAGTAATGTTAGTAACCAAAACCCAATGGCGACCAAAATGATTTTGCGCAATAGCTGTAATCTTAGGGCTTATACTTGGCTCTTTAATATAGGAAGGGGCATAGTTAAATGGTGTATCTCCTACTGCGAAATTAGCTCCGGCATATACTGCTACTGCCGGAATAAATTGTCTCCATTTGATTCTATGGTTGGCTTTCCAGCTATAAATATTTTCCTTTTCAACATAGTTTTTGAACGGATCGTAAATCAAATATTTAGCTCCCAAAGTCAACTGTCTAAAACCGCTTCTGTTTTCGTCTAAAAAAGGAGAAGTGTATTTGTCGGTTTGATACTGAATATCGCCAACAATCTCTAGTTCTTCTTTCCAAACCCCATAGCGTAGTTGCAATTCGCCTATAAAACCATTGGCATCATATTGTAGTTTATCATGATTTTCGGCTTTATACATTAGTCCCGCTTCGGCTTGAATAACTTTTTTCCCAATAGAATAAGCCATCATGGAACGCCCCGGTCGATTCGAATTGATTTCATCTGTAAACTGAGCAGAAGCCATTCCGCAACCCAACAGAAAGAAACTTAAAAGTGCTGAAATTCGTTTCATAAAGAAATTTTTTATTTCCAAAAATAGCATTTTTATCATAATTTTAAGAAACAATTCAGGCAAAATAAACACTTATGTAGTATATTTGAATTTTAAAAAATAATAAAAATGGAATTGGCATCGTTTACCGGATTTATCAGAACGCTGTTTTACATTATAATGTTTTATTATCTGTTCCGATTTCTAGCTCGAATCTTTGCACCAATAGTAATGCAAAAAGCTGTTGATAAAGTTCAAGAGAGAATGCAGGAGCAAATGAAACAACAACAGCAAGCATATCAAAATTATAACAATCAAGATACAACTCAAAAAGAAATGCCTAAAGAAAAGAAAAAAGTAGGCGAGTATATTGATTACGAAGAAATTGAGTAATTATTAATTCACACAAGTTACCCGAAAAAGGATGTTGAAAGCTACAATATCCTTTTTTTATTTACCTTAGCACCACTTTTATAATATAAATAGTATAAACAGAAAAATCAAAACTAAAATAAATAGATGAAAAATATAAAATCGTATTTGCCTCATGCTTTAGCTGTTTTAGGCTTTATAATGGTAGCCTTGATATATTTTTATCCGGTTTTGCAAGACAAAGTAATTTATCAGTCCGATATTGCACAATACACCGGAATGGCAAAGGAACAAAACGATTTTAGAAAAGAAAAAGAGCAAGAACCGTATTGGACCAATAGTGCTTTTGGTGGAATGCCAACGTACCAGTTAGGAGCCAATTATCCGCATAACTATGTAAAAAAACTAGATAGTGCTCTCCGTTTTTTACCACGCCCGGCCGATTATCTGTTTCTTTACTTCATAGGGTTTTATATTTTGTTAATGGTGTTGAAAGTAGATCCGTTAAAAGCTTTTTTTGGAGCTTTGGCTTTCGGATTTTCAACCTATTTAATCATTATTTTAGGAGTAGGACATAATGCTAAAGCGCACGCGATTGCCTATATGCCCATGGTTTTAGCCGGAGTTTTATTGGTGTTCCAAAAGAAATATTGGCTAGGAGGAATTCTTACCATGTTAGCTGCTGCCTTAGAAATTCAGGCAAACCATTTCCAAATGACCTATTATTTATTGATTTTATTAGTAGTTGTTGGAATTTTTTATGGAATTCAGTTAGTGAAAGAAAAGGCTTTTAAAGATTTAGCAAAAATATTAGGTGTTTTTGCAATTGCCGGAATCTTAGCTATTGGAGCCAATGCGACCAATTTGATGGCGACTTCAGAGTACACAGATTATAGTATACGAGGAAAAAGCGAGTTGACATTTAATCCTGATGGTTCGAAAGACGAAACTAAAACATCAATGAAATACGATTATATTACAGAATATAGTTATGGAATTGGCGAAAGTTTAAATTTAATTGCACCAAGACTTTATGGAGGAGGACATGCCGAAACTTTGGATGAAAACTCTGAAGTGTATAAGTTTTTACTGGGATATGGAGCAAGTCATTATGAGGCTTTACAAACTGCCCAAGAATATGGAAGAACGTATTGGGGAGATCAACCCATAGTAGAAGCACCTGCTTATATAGGTATTGTAGTTTTCTTTTTTGCTGTTTTAGCTTTATTTATAGATGAAAGAAGAATTAAATATGTATTTCTTGCAGGAGCAATTGTAGCATTGTTTTTATCTTGGGGTAAAAATTTAGATTTTTTAACTCGATTTTTTGTTAATTATATTCCATTATACGATAAGTTTAGAGCGGTTTCTTCAATTCAAGTTGTTTTAGAATTATGTTTCCCTGTTCTAGCGGTTATGGGAATGTATTCCTATTTTAAATCACCTAAAGAAGTTCAATTAAACGGATTGAAAAAAGCACTTGCTGTAGGTGGTGGTTTACTAGTTTTTCTATTGGTTTTCAGGGGAATGTTTAGTTTTTCGGGAGCAATAGATGGAAAATTAATGCAGGTTTTTGAACAAAGTGGCGATAATTCTTTCGGAATTAATTTTGTTAATGCCTTAAAAGAAGATCGTAAAAGTATGTTTACTTCCGATTTGCTCAGAGGATTGTTTTTAATTATAGCTACTGCTGCTGCTTTATGGCTTTATACTAAAGAAAAATTGTCTTCTACGATTGCAGTTGTTGTAATTGGAGTATTGATGGTTGGTGATTTGTTTACAATTGACAAAAAATATGTTGCTAAAGATAAGTTTGTAGAAGCTTATAAAATGAAAGCTCCATTTCAAGAGACCGAAGTTGATAAAGAAATTTTAAAAGATAAATCTGTTTTTAGAGTTTACGAAATTCAAGGAAGACTACAAGGTAGAACATCTTTTTTTCACCATTCCGTAGGCGGATATAGTGCTGTAAGACCAAGAAGAATGGATGAATTATTTAATTATGAAGTAGAAAATAAGTTTGAAGAATTAGTTAATTCAGTAGATTTAGAAACATCAACTTTAAACAAAAACAATTCGATATTAAACTTATTGAATGTTAAGTATTTGATTTTTCCTGGTCGAGGTAGAGATATTTTGGTTAAAAACCCATCAGCCAATGGAAATGCGTGGTTTGTTGAAAAAGTACAAATGGTTAATTCAGCAGATGAGGAAATGCAAGCTTTGGATAAATTGGATACCAAAAAAATAGCGGTTTACAATTCTTCTTCTAACGAAAAAAACAATTTTAATGCCATTGGAAAAGATTCGTTAGCAACAATTCAGTTAGAGGAATACGAACCTAATTATTTGAAATACACTTCCAATAATAGCAAAAATGGTTTTGCTGTTTTTTCTGAAATGTATTATAAAAACGGATGGAAAGCGACTATTGACGGTCAACAAGCACCTATTTATAATGTAGATTATGTGTTGAGAGGGTTGTCAATTCCTGCCGGAAAACACACAGTTGAGTTTACTTTTGAACCGCAAGTGGTTAAAACCGGAAGTAATATTGCTTTATTCAGTTCTATTGCAATGATTTTGGTTGTTGTTGGTGGAATTTATATGGAAACCAAAAAGAAAAAAACACAAGCGTAATTATTTTGAATACTGTTCAACCGACTAAAAAAGTACTCATTGTATCGTATTACTGGCCGCCGGCAGGTGGGCCTGGCGTGCAACGTTGGTTGAAGTTTGTGAAATATTTACCCGATTTTGGTATTGAACCGCATGTCTATGTTCCGGAGAATCCAACGTATCCTTTAGTAGATGAAAAATTAGTCAATGAAGTTGCTCCACAAGCAGTTATAATAAAACAACCGATTGTGGAGCCTTATGGTTTGGCGGCAGTTTTTTCAAAAAGGAAGACTAAAAAAATCAGTTCCGGGATTATAACGCATAAAAAAAAGCAATCTTTTGCTGAAAAAGCCATGCTTTGGGTTCGTGGAAATCTTTTTATACCCGATGCCAGGGTTTTGTGGGTGAAACCATCGGTTCAGTTTTTGAAAAAGTATATAACAGAAAACCAAATCGATACGGTAATTACTACTGGTCCGCCGCATAGTTTGCACTTAATTGGTTTGGCACTTAAAAAAGAGCTAAATATTCGTTGGATAACCG
Source organism: Flavobacterium sp. U410 (assembly GCF_053570605.1). Lineage (NCBI taxonomy): Bacteria > Pseudomonadati > Bacteroidota > Flavobacteriia > Flavobacteriales > Flavobacteriaceae > Flavobacterium > Flavobacterium sp. U410. The sequence continues at coordinate 106,294 of NZ_JBSEFI010000012.1, read as the reverse complement.
ATTTTAGAGATCCGTGGACGACTATTGGATATCATAAAGAGTTGAAATTAAGTAGTTGGGCTGCCAAAAAACATAAAACTCTGGAAAAGAAAGTATTGAATAGTTGTGATCAAGTAATTGTGACTTCGTCCACGACTAAAAAAGAGTTTGAACAGTTAACCAACCAACCGATTTCGGTGATTACCAATGGGTATGATGTGGAAAATGTAAAGGCAAAGCCAATGGACGAGCAGTTTACTTTGGCACATATAGGGTCTTTACTATCCGAAAGAAATCCGGTTGTTTTATGGGAAGCATTAAGCGAATTAATTTTGGAAAATGCGGATTTTAAAGCCAAATTTCAGTTGAAATTGATTGGAGCAGTCAGTGCGGAAGTTATTGAAACGCTACAAAAATTGAATTTGGGAGTGTATTGCAATCTTTTAGGTTATATTTCGCACGAAGAAGCATTGCAAGAACAACGTTGTTCGCAAGTGCTGTTGTTGATAGAAATTGATTCTAAAGATACGAAATGTATTATTCCGGGAAAGTTGTTTGAATATATGGTTTCAGACCGACCAATTATGGCTTTAGGACCCCAAAATGCTGATTTTGCTCAAATTTTAAAAACAACGAATACCGGAAAGTTTTTTACGTATACCGAAAAAGAAGCGGTGAAATCTTATATTTTGCAGTTGTTTGAACAGTATCAAAAAGGAGATTTAAAAGTGTATCCTGTAGGGTTACAACAGTATAGCAGAAAGGCTTTAACGAAGGAACTAGCGTCTTTTTTAGCTTGATTTTGCATTAGGGATTGAGGTTTTGTTTAAGCTCGCCGATAGGCAGCGAGTACCGAAAGCCCGACCCCGAAGGAGGGAATGCCCATAAAAAAATCCTGCTTTGCTAGTGCTCCGCAGGATTTAAAAACTAACCAACCAAAAACCTATTTATTATCTTTTTGTTTTAATTTCTTCTGTTTCTTTTTTGATTTCTGCTACATCGGTAGTGCTCATTTTAGCTTTTGAACCGTCTTTTCTGTAGTAGTAAAAATCATCATTACTGTAACCATAATCGTCATTTTCGTAAGTGTAAACCGTAGTAGGATAGTGGCTGCTAGCCGGTGCATAGGCATATCCTTGGTTATACGTATTTACAAAGCCAACGATGTTAATGATGCGTCCTCTGCGATCGTAAATAATGCGTAAATTCCCGATTTGTTTCAGAGCAAAACTGTTGTAGCTCATATATACAGATCCCACACGTTTTACTCTTCCTTGCGCATCATAGTTGATAAAAACGTTACCTACACGTCTTACACGTCCCATGTTGTCATGCTGTACTAGTACGCCACGATTTCCATTGGTATTATAATATCTAACAGAAGAGCTTCTTGGAGCTCCGTAAGTTGTATTTCTCGGTTGTGCATAGTTAGAAGGCGCTGTATTGAAATCGAAATCTCCGTTTGGAAAAACTAAAAATTCAACACCTCTTTCCATGAAAGCAATTGGCTCTGCATATCGGTAATCGATAGGAGGAAAGCTATTGCGTTCAACAGCATCAATAACCTCGTTAGCTGATGCTTTTGTAATTCCTGTTCCTAATAAGAACATGGTTGCGAGTACTAAAGTAATTTTTTTCATAACACATCAAATTAAGGTTAAACATTCAATTATTTTGTTTGATTAGGTATAACCAATTTGCGTGCCAAAATTTTTTTAAAGGAAAAAGAAGAACAAAAAAAGAGAGCAATCTGCTCTCTTTTTATATGATTTTTTTCAACTGATTTTTATTGAAGTCCAAAATATTCATTCAATTTATATTGTAATAATTGATCATCTTTAAGTACTTCAAAACCGAAATTAACGACAATCCAAACGATAATTAATAACCAAATAATGCTAATTATAAGACCTATTATGGCTAAAATTTTACCCACTTTAAGGTTGTTATAATTGGAATATAGTTCAGGATTTTCGTTATAAAGTCGGGTATCTTTAGCAGCTAAAATAAGTGCAATGATACCTAAAATTATTCCTAAAATGCCATAACAACAGCATCCGAAAAGTGAGACAATTCCTAAAATTAAAACGCCGGTTGCATTAGGTAATTTTTGATTTTCCATAAAAAATATTGAGTTTTTAGATTAGTTAAACATTTTAAAGACATAAGAAATAACCATAACAATCAAGTTTAAAATAGCTAAACTAATAACTATTTTGGTGTAGTTTCGGCTCTTGTCTACGAGGTGTAAAAAGATAAAAACAAACAAAAAAATGAGAGTATAAATAGGAGGGTACATTTTAAAAGCAGCTACAAAGTCACCTTGAAAAAGTAATAGAAGTGCACGTTGTGTTCCACATCCCATGCACTCAATTCCGAAGAGTTTTTTACTCATGCAAGGAATCATGTATTCTTCCATTTTGATGTATTTAAATCCGTTTTTAGTATTTAAAAGTAAATATAAAAAATCTTTCTTTTATTGTTATTATATTTGAAAAAAATAAGTTTTTGTATGAAGAAAATACTATATCCGATTTTGTTTTTTGGAGCTGGATTTTTAGCGATTTGGGAACAGTCAAAAGTAAATCCAAACAAGTTTTTGATGATAGGGTGTATGGCAATTTTTATGATAGGTGTGTATCAGTTAATGAAAAAAATACCAAGTAAAAACGAAGAAGAAAATGAACAAGAATAACATTGAAGTAGGGGACAGAGTTGCAGTTTTAGACGAGGCAATTGAAGGGGTGGTTTTGAAGATTGAAAAGCAAGAAATTACGCTCAAAACAGATGATGATTTTGTGATGACATTTTTTGTCAACGAATTGGTTAAGTTAAACAATACTAGTTATTTGAATAATATATTTTCAAGTAAAAGTTTATATGAAGTATTGGAAGATAAAAAGGAGCCTGAAAAGCGAAATTTTACTAAAGAAAAGAAGTCGAAAAAAGAGGAGTATGTAGTAGAAGTCGATCTGCACATTGAGAAGTTAGTGACTTCAAGTAAAGGTTTAAGTAATTTTGATATTTTGAATATTCAGATGGATACGTTGCGACATAAATTGGAGTTTGCAATTAGGAATCGTATTCCGAAATTGGTCTTCATTCACGGTGTTGGTGAAGGTGTTTTAAAGTCGGAAATTGAGCATTTTTTAGCTCGATATGACAATGTGGTTTTTCAGGATGCAAACTATCGGAAGTATGGTTTGGGAGCTACTGAGGTTTATATAAAACAGAATTCGAAATAAACAAAAAAGGAAGCCGAAAGGCTTCCTTTTTTGTTGGTCTAATAAAAAAAAATTAAAACTCTTCTTCGTAATTTCCGAAAATATAAGTTTCAAAATTAAAGGTTTCTCCTCCTCCTTCAAGACTCACATTTTGAAAAGTAATATTATGAGTCAAGCCTATTATTTCATTTGAACTGTCATAAAGATAATCAGTGATAATGATGATAAAGCCTCCGTTAGCATTCCACTCATTTGTAACTACAGGAGTAGCCGGAGGAATTTCTCCGCAAAAGGAAGAAGAAGTTACATTATCAGAATATTTTCGATAGATAATTTTATGAGATGAATTTACACTCAATTCAAGAGGTTCGTCATCGGGAGTTTCTTCTGTTGGTAAAGTACCTTCAGGTAAGCTTAAAAGCAAAGCTTCTGAATCATTAATTTTGTAAAGTAAATTAGTGTCGCTGCATTTTAGTACAGACTGGCTATCGAAATTAAAAGATTGCAAAGTCATGTCTCCATCATCACATGAGTGAAGAAAAAAAGCTAATAGTAAAACGCCTAATATGTTTTTCATCGTTACAAATTTTTATGGAAACAAAAATAAGTTTAATATTCAATATTTCCTGAGTGTGAAATTAGTTTTTTAAATTTGAATAAAATTGTTGTCAGTGAATTTTCGTTTTGTCATTATCGTTTTCTTTTTTCAGTACTTTCTTTTCGCACAAGTAACCTTACCTTTTGTTGAAAATTTTTCAAAACAGGATTATAGCGGAGATAATCAGGTTTGGAGTGTTTCACAAGGAGAGGATAATGCTCTTTATTTTGCAAATAACAGCTTTTTTGTCCGTTATGACGGTGTTAAATGGGAAAAGTATGCTTTGCCTAACAAAACAATAATCAGAGCTGTTTTAGCGCATAAAAATAAAGTTTTTACAGGTTCTTATAATGAATTCGGTTTTTGGGAAAGAATAAATGGTGTAATGCAATATACTTCTTTGTCTGAACCCAATGATTTATTTAATAAGAATTCGACAAGTGAAGAAATCTGGAAGATTTTTGAAGTCGATCATAAAATTTACTTTCAAACATTTAATGAATTATATATTTATGATGGAAAGAAAATTGATAAAAAACGTTTTCCATATCAAATTTCTTATTGCTTTGTAGTTAGAGATCGGATTTTTGCAGCAACAGTACGAAAAGGCGTTTATGAATTCTTAGCGGGAGAGTTTGATAAGGTTTCCGGTTTAGAAGCTATAGATGACAATATCATTTACGGAATTGACGCGTATGAAAATCAAAATTTCTTTTTCACACAAAAAAACGGAGTTTTTGTTCAGAACATTGAAGAAGAATTATCAGTTTGGAAACATCCTATCAATGAAAAGCTGAAAACACAAATTATCATCACAGCAAAAGTATTTCAAGGAAAAGTTTTAATAGGAACTGCTTTTAACGGAATTTATATTGTAGACATAAAAACAGGAGATTATTTCAACATCAATCGTTCAAATTCACTCCGAAACAACTCGGTGCTGAGTATGTCTGTTGATAAAGAACAAGATGTTTGGTTAGGATTGGATAATGGTATTTCTCATATTATCTTAAATTCTCCATATCAAATTTTTTCGGATAGCTCAGGGCAGTTAGGAACAGTTTATAGTATAGCTCCAATTGGTGATGGATATTTATTAGGGACGAATCACGGTGTTTTTTTAAGTGAAAATAATAGTATTAACTTAATTCCAAATAGTCAGGGGCAGGTTTGGGATATTGAGGAAATAAATGATAAATATATTATTGGACATAATGAAGGAACTTTTGAATATTCAAAGTCATCGGGATATCATAAATTAAATGAGCTAACCGGCGGATGGAAATTAAAAAAAGACAAATTTGCAAATCGCTATATTCAGGCAAACTATACAGGTTTGTATCTTTTTCCCGATTCTAATGATTTTTCAGTTCATAAAAAAATAGATGATAAATTAAAACCTGTTAAAGATTTTATACAAGTTGGCCCAAAAACATTTGTCTTCGCCGATGGATATAGAGGGCTGTTTAAGGCAGAATTAGATCAAAATGATAATTTATCCAAAATAAAAAATTTAACTCATTTGAATGGGATACAAAATGATTTTAGTGTAAAATTGTTTCACTATAAAAATTCTGAGTTGTATTTCATAAACAATACTTGGTATGCTTTAGATCCTATTAATGATAAATTAGTCGAAAATTCACTGTTTAATACGAACTTTAAAGATATTCAAGAAATTATACCATTAGATGATGCTAATTTCATTGTGAATAAAGAAGGAAAGTTATTTATTATCAATCATATAGTAAACGATTTTATTTGGGTGCCCATTCCACAAGAATACTATTTGGGTAAATTAATCAATAATGAAACTATTGCTTATAAAATAGGAGAGAAATATTTGATCAATACAGATGATGGTTTTCTTCAAATTAATTCTCTGAAAAGCCAGTTTGCAAAACAAAACGTTAAGATAGAATTGTCAACAGTGGCCAATGTTTTTCTTAAAGAAGGAGAAACAGTTCCTTACAAAGAACAATTAAAAGCTTATATTATTTCGGAATTTTACGGAAGCAAGAAAGCAACACTCTTTTATAAAATTGATGATGAAAAATTACAGCCATTAGAAAAAGGAATTATTGAATTGCGAAGTTTAGCTAGCGATTCGCATACTATAGCTGTTTATTATAATGACGGAGAAAAATACATAAAAGCAGCTCAATTTTCATTTCAAGTAGCAAATCCTTGGTATTTTTCCATCTGGATGAAGTTCGTTTATGTGCTGATTCTTGGATTGTTCTTGTTTTTGTATTACAAATGGACAAAATATAAATATATACAAAAGCTAAAGCTAAAAGAAGAAGATTTAAAACATAAAAACGAAATCTTACGTCTGGAAATAGAAGCAGAAAACAAATTAAAACTTCAGGAATATGAAAAACATATTCTGGAAAGTCAAGTTCAGGCAAAAGCGAATGAATTAGCAAGTAAATCACTTTCTATAGTTAAGTTGGGAGAACTTATAGAAAGTATCCAGCAGGTTTTAGAAACAGAAAAAACAGTGGCGTCTTTGAAAGCGAAAATAAATAAAGCGATAAAAATTAATACTTTAAATAAAAACGAATGGAAATCTTTTGAGGAGAATTTACTGAAAAGTAATGAGGATTTCGTAAAATCCTTAACGAATAAGTATGATAACCTAACATCAAAAGATATTAAACTTTGTATCTATTTAAAGATGAATTTATCTTCTAAAGAAATAGCGCCTCTAATGAATATAAGTTATAGAGGAGTGGAACTTCATCGTTACAGACTGCGTAAAAAAATGGATTTAGACTCTTCAAGCAATCTTAACCTATTTATGAATAATATAAAATAAAGTACTTTTTTTTATAGCATTACTATTTTATATCATATCAAATTACAAAATTACAATACATCATTACTACATCTAAAGCTTATTTTTTGTAGTGTCTTTTTGAATATTTTAACATTTTTAATTAATTGTAAATCAATAATTTATAATTTAAAAAATAATAAATGATGTAGTATTGTAGTGAGTTATTTCGTTGGTATTACAACGTTGTAGTTGTACTTTTATCACTCAAAACCTTAACACGAATTAACAAAATGAGACAAATTTTAGTAATTATTTCATTGCTCTTTATTCCTATAATTTCTTTTGCTCAGGAAATTAAAGGAAATGTAGTAGATGAATTTGGAACACCACTGTCAGGTGTAACCATACAAGTTCTGCAAACAGAAAAGTATTCCATGACTGATTTTGATGGGAATTTTACAATTGAGGCTAAACAAGGTCAAGATTTAAAATTTACCATGATTGGGATGCAAGATTTAGTAGCAAAAGCTACACCAAACATGAAATTAGTAATGTCTGAGAGTTTAACACAACTTGAGGATGTGGTAATGATTGGTTACGGTAAAGCAAAGAAACGCGATCTTACAGGTTCAATAGTAAGCGTAAAAGGAGAAGAAGTTGCAGATAAACCTAACAATAATGTTTTAAACTCTTTACAAGGTAAAGTAGCAGGTTTACAAGTAGTAAACTCCGGACAACCAGGAGCAGAACCAGATGTACGTATTAGAGGAACTATTAGTTTGTATCAAACAAAACCTTTGTACGTAGTTGATGGTATTTTTACAGATAATATCGACTTTGTTAACCCAAGTGATATAGCTTCATTAGAAGTATTGAAAGACCCTTCTTCATTATCTGTTTTTGGTGCTAGAGGTGCAAACGGAGTTATTTTAGTAACAACTAAGAGAGCTAAAACTGGTGAAACTGTTATAAACTATAATTCATCTGTAGGTTTTAAAAGTATTACAGGGAAACCGGATATGGCTAATGCTTCTCAGTTTAAGACTTTGTACGATATGCAAAGACAAAATCAAGGACTATCTCCTTATTCATACTATGATTTATATACTGCAGATACTGATTGGGTAGATACAATAGCTAATGACAATGCATTATTCTATAATCATAATATTTCTTTTTCAAATTCTTCTGAAAACAATAAAATCTATGCAGGTTTTGGTTATTCAAACGAAGAAGGTTTAGTTAAAAATGAATTATATAAAAAGTTTACCGCAACTTTAAATGATGAATTAACAATCAAGAAAAATTTAAAGTTAGGTGTTAATTTAAATTTTTTAGATGCTCGTTTGCCTAGACTCGGAAATTTTACAAGTGCATTAAATTCAACGCCAATTGTAGCTCCTTTTAATGATGTAGAAGGTGTTTATAATCAATTGCCTACTGATATGGGAGGCGCTCAGTTAGGAAATCCACTTCTTGAAGTAGAAGGAAAAAAAGGAACCCAACTTAATAGAGATACTCGTTTTGTGGCTAATGTATTTGCAGAATTGAAATTCTTGGATCATTTTACATTAAGAGGAGCTTATTTAGCTGATTTAGATTATAATAAGGGTAGAGGATATACCCCTGTTTTTGATGTTTATGCTGCTGAATCTGATGATTTAACAGTTTATGGTTCTAATCTTCTAACTAGAGTAAATCAGTACAGTAACTATAAGCAAAATTTACAACAGGATTATACTTTGTCTTATGAGAATACATTCGGAAAGCATAATGTAACGTTATTAGCAGGTCATACGCGTTATGAAGAATATTATACTGCAATGAGCGGTACGGTTTCTAATTTTCCAATTTATGATGAAAATGGAAATGATACCAACCAAATTCCGAATGATCCAAGATGGTGGTATTTAGATGTTTTTCCTTATGGAGATCCAACAACTAGATTGTCAAATTCTGACCAATGGGATAGAGCAACTTTGTCTTATTTAGGACGTGTGCTTTATAATTATGATGGAAAATATATGCTTAATGCATCAATAAGACGTGACGATTCTTCTGAATTGAGAAAAGCACAAAATTTTTGGGCTGTTGGAGCAGCTTGGGAAATTTCTAAAGAAGATTTCTTTAAAAATGATTACGTAAATTATTTGAAATTAAAAGGGTCAATGGGAGAACAAGGTAATCAATTTACATCATTACATTACCCTACTTACCCATTATATATATCAGGACAAAGTGCCGTTTTTGGTGAAACTTTATTTCCTGCGAATGTTCTTGCCTATAGAATTAATCCAGATTTGAAATGGGAAACAGTTTTGTCTAAAGAAATTGGTTTAGAAGTGGCAGCATTTAACAATAAATTATCTTTAGAAGTTAATTATTATGACAAGACTACTAAAGGTCTATTAGCTTATATTACTACATCTACAGATGAGTTTTATGGAAATGTGGGAGAAGTGAACAATAATGGCTTTGAATTTGTCGCTTCATGGAAAGATGAAATAAATGATAAACTTAATTATTCAATATCAGGGAATTTAACAACTATGAATAATAAAGTGATAAGTTTATACGATGAAGGATTTGATTATTTTACTAGCCCAACAAGAACGATTGCAGGACAACCTATTAGTTCTTTTTATGGTTATGTAGTTGAAGGTGTTTATCAAACTGAAGCAGATGTTTTGTTATCCCCTACAAGTAATGTGGGAACCTATGGAGTGGGAGATTTAAAATTTAAAGATGTTAATGGAGATGGAGTAATTACGCCTGATGATAGAACATATATAGGGAATCCAACTCCTGATTTTACTTATGGTTTTTCTGCTAATGTAAACTATGACCATTGGAGTTTAGGTTTAGATTTTCAAGGAGTGTATGGAAATGAAGTATACAGAAACTGGGGTAATGGTTCAACTTATGCTCAATTCAATTATAGAACTGATCGTTTAGGAGCTTGGAACGGACCAGGAACTTCAAATTGGGAACCTCAAGTAAATGATGCTTCAGGTTATAATTCTTTGCCATCTACCTATATGATTGAGGATGGTAGTTATTTAAGATTGAGAAATGTTCAATTGGCGTACAATTTTGATAATGATTTTTTAAATAGAATGAAAATCAAAAGTTTAAAATTATTCTTAAACGCGCAAAATGTGGTTACTTGGAGAAATAATTCAGGGTTTACTCCTGAATTTGGTGGAAGTCCAACTCAGTTCGGTGTAGACAATGGATCTTATCCTATACCTGTTATCACTACTTTAGGTTTAAATGTTACTTTTTAAAAAAATGATTATGAAAAATATTAATAAGATAAAAATTTTGACAATAGCAACCTTATTCACATTAGGATTAGGTATAGTTTCTTGTGATGACGAATTTTTAGATAGAAAACCTTTAGGAAATGCAGCTGAAGGCGATTTAGAAGGAGGTGGATTTGAAGCGAGAACTTTTGGTTTGTATGGATTAATGAGAACCTCAGATGGGGTAACAAATATACCAAGACTCTTTTTTCAAAGTATTCGTTCTGATGATGCTATGAAAGGAAGTACTTCTGGTGACGCATCGTTACAAGGTAATATTTTTGATGCTTTTCAGTATAATGCAACAGAAACATGGATTACGTTAGCGAACTGGAAAGGACATTATAATGTTATTTTCGAATGTAATGATGTTATTAATGATATTGAAGCAATAGAAGAACCGGACGATGTAATGGTTACTTTTAAAGCGGAAGCAATGGCTCTAAGAGCATTTTGCTACTTTGACCTAAGAAGGGATTTTGGAGAAGTTCCAATTATTTTAAATAAAGTAGAAGTTCCTTCTGATGGTATAGCTCCAAAATCAACAGTCGCTGAGGTTGATGCGCAAATTATTAGTGATTTAGAATTTGCCAAAGAACATTTACCAACGGCTTGGCCAAGTTATCCTGGTAGAGCAACAAAAGGATTTGCACAAACATTATTAGCAAAATTATATTTATATAGACAAGAATGGCAAAATTGTATTGATCAATTAAATGATGTAATGACTTATGGATATGCGTTACATGATGATTTTGTAGAATTGTTTTTGCAAGATGGTAATAACTCTTCAGAGTCAATTTTTGAAATTCAATTTTTACGTTTAGCAGGAGTGAACTATTCAAACAATTATTGGGAAGTTCAAGGCGTTCGTGGAACAGGATCTTGGGATTTAGGTTGGGGCTTTAATGTACCGACACAAAATTTAGTAGATGCTTTTGAAGTAGATGATCCTAGAAAAGATGCCACGATTCTTTATTCAGGTCAAACCGATGGCTACGGTTTAATTTTACCGGGTTTTCCTCCTTTAGCACAACCATATTGGAATAAAAAAGCCTATACAGATCCGGATGAAAGAACTGATTATTCTGAAAATAAAAATCATTGGGCTAATATTAAAATTATGCGTTATGCTGATGTATTGTTAATGTATGCTGAAGCATTAAATGAATTAGGACAATCTTCTTCAGCAATTGAATATATTAATCAAGTAAGATTAAGAGCTAGAGGAGGAAGTACAACAGTCCTTCCAGATATAACATCAACAGATCAGGTTGTTGTTAGAGACGCTATTAAGCATGAAAGAAGAGTGGAGTTTGCCATGGAAGGCGAGAGATTTTACGATTTAGTTCGTTGGGGAGATGCAATAACTGTTTTAGGACCATTAGGTTATCAAATGAAACATCAATATTACCCAATTCCGCAATCAGCTATCGATCAGTCTGGTGGAGTTTTAATTCAAAACCCTAATTATTAATAATTGTCTTGGAACAATCCGCATAATCATAATAAGGATTGTTCCAACTTAAAAATATTCATTATGAAAATAAATTCAATTTTTATATCAAAAGCCAGCATCTTTTTTGTGTCAGCTTTTTTGTTAGTTGGATGTCAGAATATGGATGAACCAGCTTTAGGAGATTACCCGCTTGATGAAGCTAATATTCCGGAAGGAGATTTACGTTTTTTTGTTCCTTTTGATAAAGAAGAAGACCTAATAAGATATCAATTTGCTGAAGAACTATCAGGTTATCCTTGTTTTACACCTGATAATTCCATATCTCAAGGAGAAGGTATAAATGGGTATGGATACCAAAGTGGCGGAGCTGAAGTCTTTCTAAGATATTTAAATGCAAATGATTTTGCCTCAAGAGCAGGAAGTTTTACAGTAGCATATTGGGCTAAGAATGATGATTCTGATGTAACAGAATTTACATTCAGTATGACAAGTGATAACTGGGCTAAAGCTAGTATGTTTGCTTTGTTTGAAGGGACAGCGGCAGCTCCTACAATTAAATTTTTTGTAGATGAACAACCTGGAGATAAATGGTTTGAATGGGTTACTGATTCTAGTTTAAATATGATTTACGACAATGAATGGCATCACATGGCTTTTGTTTATGATGGAAGTACTTCAGGAATGACATTGTATGTTGATGGAGATGCGAAATCAACAAAAACATGGGATAATCATGGACCAGTAACATTTAATGTAACTAAAATAGATGGCTTTAGAATAGGAGGTTCAGGAAATCCTTCAGAAGGCTGGATGAAATCATGGTCAGGAGGCTTAGATCAATTTAGATTATACGCTGTTGCTTTAACTCCAAGTCAAGTACAAGATTTATATATCAATAATAACTAATTTATAATTTTTTAGCCTGTCATCATTGGCAGGCTAAAATTTCAAATTTCAAAATGAGAATTTTAAACTACATCTTTATTTTTTTACTTTTTTCTTCTGTAAGTTGTTCTGACAATAACGGGAATAATGAGGAAGGAGCAATTACAGAACCAACTCCCATATCTGATGATGCGTTAATGACCCAAGTACAACGTGAATCTTTTAAATATTTCTGGGATTATGCCCATCCTAATTGTAAGTTAGCTAGAGAACGTTATATCGTTGATAATCCTTCTTTTGATCAAAATATAGTAACAACTGGTGGTTCAGGTTTTGGTCTTATGACAATTTTAGTTGGTATTGAAAGAGGTTTTGTTCAAAGAACAGAAGCTGTTACAAGATTAACTACAGCATTAAATTTCTTAGAAAATGCTGACCGTTTTCATGGGGCTTGGCCACATTGGATGGATGGAAATACCGGAGGTGTAATTCCTTTTGGTACTATGGATAATGGTGGCGATTTAGTCGAAACGGCTTTTTTATGCGAAAGTTTTATTTGTATTCGTGAATATTTTAAAAACGGAACCTCAGAAGAACAAGCTTTAGCCCAAAAGGCAGATGATTTATGGAAAGGTGTAGAATGGGATTGGTATACCAAAGGGGAAAATGCATTATACTGGCATTGGTCGCCCAATTATGAATGGCAAATGAACTTTAAATTAGAAGGATATAATGAGTGTTTAGCGGCTTATATTATGGGAGCAGCTTCGCCAACACATAGTATTCCAAATGAAGCCTATCATCAAGCTTGGGCTAGAAATGGTGCAATCGTAACTTCTGGTTCTAAATTTGGAATTCCGCTTATTTTTAATCACAACGGAGCTACCGGAACTGTAGGACCAATGTTTTGGGCACATTATTCGTATTTAGGATTGGACCCAAGAGGACTTTCAGATCAGTATGCTAATTATTGGGATTTAAATAAAAATCATACGGAAATTATCTATCAACATTGTGTTACGAATCCAAATAATTATACAGGTTACAGCAATAAATGTTGGGGGCTAACCGCTAGTTACACTCGTAATTCTGATGGAACAACCGGATATACAGCACATCAGCCTAATAATGATACAGGTGTAATTTCGCCAACAGCCGCTTTGTCTTCTTTTCCATACACACCAACAGAATCTATGCGTTTTCTGAGATATTTATACGAAGAAAAGAAAGATCAATATGTTGGCGTTGCCGGACCTTACGATGCTTTTTCACCTAAGTACAGTTGGGTAACCCAAAGATATTTAGCCATTGACCAAGGTACAATTGCTCCAATGATTGAAAACCATAGAACCGGATTATTGTGGAATTTATTCATGCAAGCACCGGAAGTACAAGCAGGTTTACAAAACTTAGGATTTACATCAACTCAACACGGATTTTAATGAAAAGAATTATTGCCTTTATCGCTTTATTTTGGTTAAATACTATTTTAGCTCAGGATGTAACAGCTAAATTTGAAACTGCTATTACGACGAATTATTCGTATCAATATGCTTTGCATAAACCCAAAGGAAAAGATAAAAAACCATTGATCATTTTTCTGCACGGTTCCGGTGAAAAAGGAGATGATATTGAATTGGTAAAAGTTCACGGCCCTTTTAAGTATTTAAAAACACATGAATTGGATGCTTATGTTTTGGCGCCTCAATGTCCAAAAGAAGTCTATTGGGAATCAGAATCTTTGTACCAATTGATTCAAAAAGTAATCAAAGAAAACAAAAATATAGACGAATCGAGAATTTACCTAACTGGTTTAAGTATGGGAGCTTGGGGAGCTTGGAATTTAGCTTTTGCTCATCCCGATAGGTTTGCTGCCTTGGTGCCAATTGCAGGTTTTGTAGATCGTGTACCAATGATTGAAAACTGTAAAATTGGTGAAATCCCGACCCGTATTTTCCACGGATTAGTTGATGATGTAGTCGACGTACGTTATTCAATTGATATTTATAAAAAATTGAAAAATTGTGCCAAAGATATTGAGCTAACCATTTTTGATGATGCTAATCATGACAGTTGGTCAAGAGTGTATGATAATCCGGAAATTTATAACTGGATGTTATCCCAAAAAAAGAATTAACCTACAATAAACAAAAACAAACCAAATGAAGTTAAAGACCATAAGTATGATGCTTGCGGCTGTAGCAATTTCCAGCTCGGCTCTTGCTCAAAAGAAAAATAAACAAAAAACAATTCCTTCGAAAGACGTTTTAGTTAGTGAATTATTGGCTAAAATGACTATTGAGGAAAAAATAGGTCAGTTAAATTTACCAAGTGCCGGCGAATTTACTACGGGTCAAGCAACCAATTCTGATATCGGAGGAAAAATCGAAAAAGGGTTAGTTGGAGGTTTATTCAATATCAAATCGGTTGCTCGTATCAGAGATGTACAAAAAGTTGCTGTTGAAAAAAGTCGTTTAAAAATCCCGTTGATTTTCGGAATGGATGTGATTCACGGTTACGAAACTACGTTCCCAATCCCTTTAGGATTATCATGTAGTTGGGATATGAATAATATTAAAACATCGGCTCAAATTGCAGCCAAAGAAGCAAGTGCTGATGGGATTAACTGGACGTTTTCTCCAATGGTTGATATTTCTCGCGATCCTCGTTGGGGGAGATCATCAGAGGGATCAGGTGAAGATGCTTATTTAGGAAGTCAAATTTCTAAAGCTATGGTTCACGGTTACCAAGGTAATAGTTTAATGGATAACAATACCATTATGGCTTGTGTAAAACACTTTGCTTTATATGGTGCGCCAGAAGCCGGTAGAGATTATAATACGGTTGATATGAGTCACATTCGTATGTATAACGAATATTTTCCGCCTTATAAAGCGGCTGTTGATGCCGGAGTTGGTTCGGTGATGGCTTCTTTCAATGAAATTGACGGTATTCCTGCTACAGGAAACAAATGGTTAATGACTGATGTATTGCGTAACCAATGGAAATTCAACGGTTTTGTGGTGACTGATTATACAGGAATCAATGAAATGATTGCTCACGGAATGGGTGATTTACAAGCGGTTTCTGCTTTGGCAATGAATGCCGGAATCGATATGGATATGGTAGGCGAAGGTTTCTTAACGACACTTAAAAAATCTGTTGAAGAAGGTAAAGTACCAATGACTCAGTTGGATGCTGCGGTAAGACGTATTTTAGAAGCAAAATACGATTTGGGTCTTTTCCACGATCCATATAAATATTGCGATGTTAAACGTGCTAAAACAGAAATTTTTACAAAAGAAAATCGTCAAATTGCTCAAAATATTGCGGCAGAATCTTTCGTATTATTGAAAAATTCTAATTCGGTTTTACCATTGCAAGCCAATCAAAAAGTGGCTTTAGTTGGTCCTTTAGCAATTGCAAAAAAGCACATGCCGGGAACTTGGAGTGTAGCGACAAATTTTGATACACCAATTACTTTAAGAACGGCTTTAGAAGCTAAATTAGGCAAAGCTAATGTTAATTATGCAATGGGGTGTAATTTAGATTATGATCCGGCATTTGTTGAAAAAGCAGGTTTCTTCGGAAAACCATTACCAAGTGATAGCAGAGCAAAAGAAGTACTTTGGGCTGAAGCTTTAGAAGCAGCTAAAAAATCAGATGTTATTGTATTTGCAATTGGTGAAGGAGCTGAATTAAGTGGAGAATCAAGTAGTAGAACCAATCTTCAAATTCCGCAAGCACAAAAAGATGTATTGAAAGAATTGAAAAAAGCGAACAAGCCGATTGTTTTGGTTTTATTCAATGGTCGTCCTTTAGCCATTACAGAAGAAAACGAATTAGCAGATGCTATTTTAGATGTTTGGTTTCCGGGAACTGAAGCAGGTTCTGCCATTACTGATGTTTTATACGGAGCGGTAAATCCTTCAGGAAAATTATCAATGACATTCCCTAGAAATGTTGGACAAGTGCCAATCTTCTACAATCATAAAAATACAGGTAGACCTTTAAGTTTAGAAAAAACACAAAAAGGTGAATTCGAGAAATTCCGTTCTAATTATTTAGATGTGCCAAATACACCATTATTCCCATTCGGATATGGTTTAAGTTATACTTCTTTCGATTATTCTAACTTTAAACTATCGTCAAATACGTTATCAAAAGGTGGAAAAATTACCGTTTCTGTTGAGGTAAAAAATACAGGAAATTACGATGGTAAAGAAGTAGTGCAATTGTACATCAGAGATTTAGTAGGTTCAGTTACAAGACCTGTTAAAGAATTGAAAGGTTTCCAAAAAGTAGCTATTAAGAAAGGTGAAACAAAAACCATCACTTTTGAAATTACTGAGGAAGATTTAAAATTCTACAATTCTAATTTAGATTTTGTAGCAGAAGCAGGAGAATTTGAAGTCTTTGTAGGAACCAATTCGGATACCCAAATGAAATTAAATTTTGAGTTAGTGAAATAATTGTTTTAGTTTAAATCAAAATGCCCTTTGGTAGTAATGCTAAAGGGTATTTTTTTAAAATCGCATCAGATGAAAAGAATTGTTTTAATTCTAGCGTTGCATTTTGTTTTTCTAGGTATAGCCCAACAAAAAACGTTTTGTAATCCAATAAATGTAGATTACGGATATACACCATTTAAGAGTTTTTCAGCACAGGGAAAACATCGTGCCACTGCCGATCCTGTGATTGTGAATTTTCAAAATAAATACTTTTTGTTTTCAACCAATCAAGAAGGATATTGGTGGAGTGAAGACATGTTACATTGGAAATTTGTGTACCGAAAGTTTCTTTTAGACGACAAATACACGCACGATTTAAATGCGCCGGGAATTTTTACTATGAAAGATACGATGTATGTTTATGGTTCTACACATGAAAAAGATTTCCCGATTTGGAAAAGTACAAATCCAACAAAAGACGATTGGCAGATAGCTGTCGATACGTTGAAAGTAGGAGCGTGGGATCCCGGATTTTTATACGACGAAGAAAAAGATAAATTGTATTTATATTGGGGTTCAAGTAACGAATTTCCGTTAATGGGAACCGAATTAAACACCAAAACATTACAATCAGATGGTTTTGTAAAACCGATGTTGACTTTAAAGCCCGAAGATCATGGTTGGGAACGTTTTGGCGAATACAACGATAATACGTTTTTACAGCCTTTTATGGAAGGCGCTTGGGTAACCAAATACAAGAACAAATATTACTTGCAATATGCAGCTCCCGCAACAGAATTCAGTGGTTATGCGGATGGTGTTTACGTGAGTTCAAATCCGTTAGAAGGTTTTGCCTACCAACAACACAATCCGTTGTCGTATAAACCCGGAGGTTTTGCTCGTGGTGCGGGTCATGGTGCAACGTATCAAGATAATTTTGGGAATTGGTGGCATGTTTCCACTATCATTTTGGGGCAAAAAAACAATTTTGAAAGAAGAGTTGGTATTTGGCCGGCCGGTTTCGATCAAGATGATGTGATGTATTGCAATACGGCTTATGGCGATTATCCAACTTTTATTCCGGAATATGCGAAAGGAAAAGATTTTACCAAAGGATTATTTGCCGGATGGATGTTATTAAACTACAACAAACCCGTTCAAGTGTCTTCAACTTTAGGAGGATATTCGCCTAATTATGTGGTTGATGAAGATATGAGAACGTATTGGAGTGCCAAAACAGGTGAAAAAGGGGAGTGGTTTCAAACCGATTTAGGTGAAGTTTCTACGGTTAATGCAATCCAAATTAATTATGCCGATCAAGATGTGGAATTCTTAGGAAAAAGTCAAGGTGTGTTTCATCAGTACAAAATTTGGGCATCCAATGATGGTAAAAAATGGGAATTGGCTGTAGATAAAAGCAAAAACAAAACCGATGTTCCGCATGATTATATTGAGTTAGCAAAGCCAATGAAAGCGCGTTATTTAAAATTGGAAAACCTAAAAATGCCAACCGGAAAATTTGCGTTGAGCGGTTTCCGTGTTTTTGGGAAAGGAAATGGAAATGCTCCGGAAAAAGTGGAAAATTTCATGGTTTTACGCGCAGAGAAAGCTAAATTTGGCGAAAGAAGAAGTTCTTGGATTCGTTGGAAACAAAACAATTTGGCAGACGGTTATGTGATTTATTTCGGAAAATCGCCTGATAAATTATACGGAAGTATCATGGTGTATGGTAAAAATGATTATTTCTTTACAGGAATGGACAGAACCGATACCTATTATTTTCAAATTGAAGCGTTTAATGCCAACGGAATTAGCGAAAGAACTCCGGTTATAAAAGTAGACTAATGAAAAAGATTGTTTTTATATTTTTTTGGATCTCCACTATGGTTTTGGCTCAAAACGATTTGAACGTAATGAGTTATAACGTGCGTTTGGCTTCGGCTAATGACGGTGAGAACAATTGGGATATTCGCAAAGAAAAAGTAGCGGAATTAATTGGCTATTATGAACCTGATTTCTTAGGAATGCAGGAAGTTCAGAAAGTACAATTAGATTATTTATTAGAAAATCTTCCGCAATACCAATTTATTGGTTTACCAAGAGAAGAAGGAATTCACGCGGAGTATTCCTGTATTTTTTATAATGCCGAAAAGTTTAAAGTTTTAGAATACAAAACGTTTTGGTTGTCTGAAACCCCAAACGAAATGTCTAAAGGTTGGGATGCTGCTTGTCATCGAATTGTAACCTACGGATTATTTCAGGATAAAAAGAGCAAACAGAAATTTTGGATTGCCAACACACATTTGGATCACATGGGCATGAAAGCGCGTGAAGAATCGGCTAAGATGTTAGTTGACCTTGCAAAAGATTTAAAAGCCCAAAAAGATATTCCGTTTATCTTGACTGGCGATTTTAATGCCGAACCTGATGATAAGGTCATTATGATATTGAAAGAAAGTTTAAAAGAGGCAAGTTCGGCTTCAAAAACAAAACCGTATGGAAATTCTACTCATACTTGGAATGCCTTTGAGTTTTCTAAAGAACCTGATAAACAGATAGATTACATTTTCTTTGATAAAAAAACTTCAATTTACGTTCGAAAATTCAATACAATTAACGATTTTTATCACTTCAAATATCCGTCCGATCATTTACCTGTTTTGGCAACGTTTTATTTGGACTACAAAAAATAAAATAAATAACAAATCAATAAATACGTTTTATACTATATGAGTACATCAAATAAACAGACTAATTGGGCTCAATTTATTCCTTTAGTTTCGGTATTTTTCTTCTGGGGATTCGTTGCAGCCAGTAATGATATTCTAATTCCCGTTTTTAAAAAAGCATTTGATTTAACACAAGGGCAAAGTCAATTGGTATCAGTTGCTTTTTATGTTGCTTATACCGTGGGTGCTTTACTTTATATGCTGATTTCAAGATTGATTAAAGTAGATGTTGTTCAAAAGTTAGGATATAAAAACAGTTTATCTTTAGGCTTATTGATTTCCGCTTTGGGAACTTTATTGTTTTATCCGGCTGCCAATACAGGTTCATTCGCTTTAATGTTGTCAGGATTGTTTACTGTAGGGTTAGGGTTTTCTTTGCAACAAACGGTGGCCAATCCTTTGGCAATTGTGTTAGGGCCTATTGCTACGGGTTCTCAGCGACTAACTCTAGCAGGAGGTATTAATAACTTCGGAACAACAATCGGACCGTTAATCGTAACCTTTGCTATTTTTGGAGCAGAACCGGCTGCAGATCACGTAATTGATATTGCTACTGTAAAGGTTCCGTATTTGATTTTAGGTATGGCTTTTGCATTAGTGGCTATTTTATTAAAATTTTCAAGTTTACCTAATAAAATTGAAGAGCAAGAAGAGGAAGTTTCAACGGTAAAAGATGTTCGTTCATCAGCTTTAAAATATCCGCAATTGTTAATGGGAATGTTAGCCATCTTTGTATATGTAGGAGTTGAGGTTTCTACGGCTAGTAATATGCCGGCTTATTTAGAGGCTGGTTTGGGAATGTCAATTAGTGAAGTGGCACCTTATGTGTCTTTATATTGGGCAAGTTTAATGATTGGTCGTTGGACGGGTGCAGTTGAAGCTTTAGGATTGTCAGAAGGAGCACAAAAAATAATGAAATTTATCATGCCTTATATTGCTTTTGGAGTGTTCTTATTGGCAAGTTATTTGGCGGGGAAAGATTTACAGCCATTTTATGTATATGCAGCTGTTATTTTAGTATTGATCGTTGCAGATTTTGCCAGTAAAGGAAATCCGGCTACGATGTTGCTAATCTTTTCAGGTTTAGGAATTGCAGCTTTAGCAATCGGGATGGCAACTAGTGGAATGGTAAGTGTTTATGCGTTTACAAGTGTTGGTTTGTTCTGTTCTACGTTATGGCCATGTATCTTTACATTAGCTATTAGTGGACTAGGAAAACATACGACTCAAGGAAGTAATTTTTTAATCATGATGATTATGGGGGGAGGAATCGTAAGTTGGATTCAAGGTTTTGTAGCTGATTTAACATCTCCTCATTTCAGTTATATCGTTGGAATTGTATGTTTTGCTTATTTAGCATTCTACGCTTATAGAGTAAAAGATATTTTAACAAAACAAGGAATCAGTTTCGATAAAAAAGTGAGCGGAGGTCACTAAAAAATAATACATCTAGTAAAAAGCCATTTTGTTTTCAAAGTGGCTTTTTTATGCAATGTTTCCAACATGTTTTACGCGTTTCGTATCTTTGCCCAAAAATAATTTTCTATGCAAAAGGTATATCTTGACAATGCTTCTACAACTCGAATTCGTCCGGAAGTAATTACTCACATGACAGAAGTAATGGCTCAGGAATTTGGAAATCCTTCTTCTACGCATAGTTTTGGTCGTAGTGCGAAAGTCATTTTAGAAACATCTAGAAAAAGCATAGCATCTTTAATTGGTGCTAAGTCCAGTGAAATTTTATTTACTTCTTGCGGAACGGAATCGAATAATTGGGTGTTGCGCTCGGCAGTAAAAGATTTTGGTGTAAAACGAATTATTACCAGTAAAATTGAACATCATGCGGTTTTGCATACCGTTTTGGCTTTGCAAAATGAATATGGAATTTCAGTCGAATATGTTCCTTTAGAAGAAAACGGAGCCGTAAATTATCGAGAATTAGAGAATATTTTAGCAGAAGAAGTTCAAGGAAAAGCCTTAGTGAGTTTGATGCACGTGAACAATGAAATTGGAACTATTCTCGATTTAGAGAAAGTGGGAACCTTGTGCCAAAATTACAATGCTTTATTTCATTCAGATACGGTACAATCTATTGGAAAAACAGAATTGAATGTGGAAGAACTTCCGGTGGATTTTATAACGGCTAGCGCACACAAATTTCACGGACCCAAAGGTGTGGGTCTTTTATATGTGAAGAAAAACCAGGTGTTACAACCTCTGCTTTTTGGAGGCGAACAAGAAAAAGGTTGGCGTGCCGGAACAGAAGCAGTACATCAAATTGCTGGAATGGCTAAAGCTTTGGAAATTTCGTACCAAAAATTAGAAGAAGAACGAAATCATATTCAAAATTTAAAAAACTATTTGCGAGAACAATTGTTGGAAGCTTTTCCGAAAGTGATTTTTAATGGCGAACAATTTGACGGAAGCTTTAGCAACGAAACCTTTTATAACTTGGTGAATGTAATGCTGCCTTTTTCAACAGATAAAACGCCAATGATCTTATTTGCTTTAGATATGAGAGGAATTGCAGTTTCTCGTGGAAGTGCTTGTCAAAGCGGAAGTGTTCGTCCGTCTCATGTTTTAGCCGAAATTTTAAGTTCGGAAGATATACAAAAACCGAGTTTACGTATTTCTTTAAGCCATGAAAATACTCAAGAAGAGATTGACAGTTTAATTAAAGCGCTAAAGGAAATAGCTTAGGGATGAGTAATTTCGTAGAAATCATAAAAACGGAAGCTAAAGGTTTATTGACCTTAAAAAAAACAGAACGTTTATGGCATATTCCGGTATTAGCTTCACTTTGTGTAGGTTTTCCGCTTCTGGTAGGCTATTTTACGGATAGACTAGACTATGGCTTGTTGTCGTGTATGGCAGGTTTAGTTATTTTGTATTTACCAACCACTTCTGTAGCACGACGAATGATTACATTATTGAGTTGTTCATTCGGATTTATGATTTCTTTTACTATCGGAGTTATATTTAGTTTTAACGCTTATATTTCGGCTTTAGTTTTGGCCTTATTTTCGGTCGGGGTTCATTGGGTTGTCCGATATTTTGATATGAAACCTCCGGGGAGTTTTTTCTTTATTATGATCGCTTCTATTGCGAGTTGTATGCCTTTTCATCCTGAAGAGATTCCTCTAAAAGTAGGTTTAGTAGGAATGGGAGCTATGCTAGCTTGTTTACTAGCGCTATTTTACAGTATTTACATCACTAAAAGCGATAGTCAATTTGCTAAAAATGAATTGATTGTTTTAAAAAAGAACAGTACTGCTGTCATATTTGAATCTTTAATCATAGGTGTTTTTGTCGGAATCTCTTTATTAGTTGGTAAACTATTAGCGCTAACTAATCCTTATTGGTTACCAATTTCTTGTTTAGCGGTTTTACAAGGGGTTTCGCTGCAACATGTTTGGAGTAGAAGTTTTCAGCGTATTCTAGGGACTTTTATTGGCTTAGGTCTAGCTTGGATTTTGGTTTCGTTCCAATTGAATGCTTTGGGAATTTGTATTGCTATTATGATTTTACAGTTTATAATTGAAATGCTTGTAGTACGTCATTATGGATTAGCTGTGATTTTTATTACGCCTTTAACCGTGTTTTTAGCGGAAGCTGGAGGGAACGCTTTAAGTGATCCCAATCATTTAATTACCACTCGTTTTTTTGATATTTTAATAGGAAGTCTAATTGGAGCTGTTGCAGGATATTTTCTATATCATGAAAAATTGAAATCGAAAACAGAAAGGCAAATCAGAAAGACTAGAATTGGAGTTTTGCGTAAAAAAGATTAAAAAGGCTATCTAAAAAGGAAACAAACGGAGTAATAGAAAACTACATTGTAGTAATGAATAAAAATAGTTTAAGTATGTTGTTCCGATTTCAGATAGCCAATAAAAATATATCTAAAAAAGGGTTAAAAAAGGATATTTAAGTATTATACATTTCCATAAACATTGGATTCTCCACCATCAATAGCAATGATTTGTCCGCTTACATAAGCACACTCTTCACTCAATAAGAAAGCCACAACATTAGCCACATCTTTTGGATCGCCTAAACGTTTTGTCGGATTTGCTTTAGCATATTCAGTTTCTGCTGCTTTTGGATCTTCCGGGTTAACTTGTTTGAATGCTTCGGCGACCATTGGCGTTAAAATAGCACCGGGAGCAATGGCATTAGTCATAATATTGTATTTTCCATATTCTAATGCAGCATTTTTAGTCATTCCGGCTACAGCATGTTTAGTGGCTACATAAGCCGTTTGATTCATTACACCTCTAATTCCACCAACAGAGGCTACATTAACAATTCTACCATAGTTTTGTTTTTGCATGATAGGAATGATATAACGCATACCGTAATAAACGCCAAGAAGGTTGATGTCAATTACTTTTTGGAAAATTTCCAAATCATATTCCGTTAAAGGAGCTTGTCTTCCTTCAATTCCTGCGTTATTGTAAAAACCATCAATTCTTCCAAAAGTATCTATTGTTTTTTGAACATAATTTTTAACTTGTTCTTCATTGGAAACATCAGCTATAACGGAAAGTATTTTGGTTTGCGGATAATCTTTTAAAATTTCTTGTTCTGCTTCTTTTAAAGCATTTTCATTGTAATCTACTAAAGTAATATGGGCTTGTAAACTGGCTAATTTTTTGGCAGTAGCTAGTCCGAGACCCATTGCTGCTCCAGTAATTATTACCGTTTTATTTTGGAAGGTACTCATAATAATAAATTTAGGTATTAAAAATTTTTAATACCTAAATTTACGAATAATATATGTGGAGTGTAAATAAAACGAACGGTTTAAGATAACTTTAATATTTTATTTACAATTCTTTAGTACAAACTAGGATACTTTGAAGGATTGACTTCGTTCATGATATTATAGATTTTTTCATAAACGTCTTCAACACTCGGTTTAGAAAAATAATCACCATCTGTTCCATAAGCTGGGCGATGCTCTTTAGAAGTCAAGGTTTGTGGCTCACTGTCTAAATATTGATAAGCGTGTTGTTGTTCAATAATTTGTTGTAAAATATAAGCACTTGCACCACCTGGTACGTCTTCGTCAATTACTAACAAACGATTTGTTTTAGCTACACTTTTTACAATATCATGATTGATATCAAATGGTAAAAGCGATTGAACATCTATGATTTCAACATTAATTCCTACTTCAAATAATTCTTTAGCCGCTTGTTCAATGATTCGTAAAGTTGAACCATAAGAAACCACAGTAATATCGGTACCTTCTTTAAGGGTTTCAACAACACCAATAGGAGTATTGAATTCGCCTAAATTAGTCGGTAATTTTTCTTTTAAACGATAGCCATTTAAACATTCTACAACTAATGCTGGTTCGTCACTGGCTAATAGTGTATTGTAGAATCCTGCTGCTTTAGTCATATTTCTCGGCACCAAAACATGTATTCCTCTAATGGCATTAATAATCATTCCCATAGGTGAACCGGCATGCCAAATTCCTTCTAAACGATGACCACGAGTTCTCACAATCAGTGGTGCTTTTTGACGACCATGAGTTCGATATTGTAAAGTGGCCAAATCATCACTCATGATTTGAATAGCATATAACAAGTAGTCCAAATACTGAATTTCAGCAATAGGACGTAAGCCTCGCATAGCCATACCAATTCCTTGACCTAAGATGGTAGCTTCGCGAATTCCGGTATCTGAAACACGTAAATCACCGTATTTCTCCTGCATTCCTTCTAAACCTTGGTTCACATCACCGATGTTTCCGGAATCTTCACCAAAAATCAAAACATCAGGATATTTAGCAAACAAAGCATCAAAATTGTTTCGAATGACTAAACGGGCATCAACCATTTCACTATTTTCATCATACGCTGGTTCAACCGAATGAATGTTGAAAACACTATTAGCTGATTGAGAATACAAATGAGAGCTAAACTTAGGCTGTATTTTTGCCATAAAGTCTTTGATCCATTGTGCTAAAGAAGATTGACCTTCCTCGTTAACCAAAAATCGTAAAGCTTTACGAGCAGTTGTAATAATATCTTTATGAATGGGTTCTTTTATAGTAGCTAAATCAGTTGCAAACTTTTTAAGGAAAACACCGTTAGCACTTTTTTCAGCCAATGTGTTTAAAAGATCAATTAAATCCTTTTGGATTTCTTTAATTGGATTCAAGAAGTTATTCCAAGCTTCTTTTTTACCCTGTAAAACCTCTTTTTTAGCCGCTTCGTCAATAGCAACAATATCTTCTTCGGTAGCGATGTTGTTTTCAATCATCCACTTTCTCATTTGCACAATACAATCGTATTCGCTTTCCCATTCTAAACGTTCTTTGCTTTTGTAACGTTCGTGACTACCAGAAGTAGAGTGTCCTTGAGGCTGTGTTAATTCTTGTACGTGAACCAAAACCGGAACATGTTCCGTTCTGGCTAAAACTCCGGCATTTTGATAGACTTCAATTAGGTTAGGGTAGTCCCAACCTTTCACAGTGAATATTTCGTAACCGTTAGTATTTTCGTCTCTTTGGAAACCTTTTAAAATTTCAGAGATATTTTCTTTTGTGGTTTGGTATTTAGCCGGTACTGAAATTCCGTATCCATCATCCCAAACACTCATGATCATTGGAACTTGTAAAACTCCGGCAGCATTAATGGTTTCAAAGAATAAACCTTCGGAAGTTGAAGCATTTCCAATAGTTCCCCAAGCAACTTCATTTCCCTGATTTGAAAATTGTGTGTGATTTTCCAAACCTTTTACGTTTCGGTAAATTTTTGAAGCTTGCGCCAATCCTAACAAACGAGGCATTTGTCCCGCAGTTGGTGAAATATCAGCACTTGAGTTCTTTTGAGCAGTTAAATTTTTCCAATTTCCTTTCTCGTCTAAACTGTGAGTTGTGAAGTGTCCGCCCATTTGACGTCCGGCACTCATAGGCTCTGAATTAATATCGGTATGACCATACAATCCCGCGAAAAATTCGGGAACGGTTAGTAAACCCAAAGCCATCATAAACGTTTGATCGCGGTAGTAACCCGAACGGAAATCTCCATTTTTAAAAGCTTTAGCCATTGCTAGCTGAGGAACTTCTTTACCATCTCCAAAGATTCCGAATTTTGCTTTACCGGTAAGAACTTCTCTTCGACCTAAAAGGCTACATTCTCTACTAATAATAGCAATTTTATAATCGTTAATTACTTCTTGTTTGAAATCTTCAAACGACAGGACTTCTTTTTCGATTGCTTTGTTCATACTTAAGTTCTATTGGATTGTTACAAATGTAGAAAAATAGCCTGTAAAAAGCAATAGGGTAAGTATGGGATTTTTTGTATTTTATAAATTTAACCGCTTTTGATTAAAAAAAGAATAAAAAAAATAAAGAAAAATGTTTTTTTATTGAATTTATAGCAATTGTAAAACTCTTAAACTATTAAAACCATTTTCGGGTAAATAATGAAATTAGTGTTTTAGGAGCTAAAGTAACCACAAAACGAATTTTTTGATTGTAGTTAGGGTCATTCAACTCAAATCCATTAGAAGAATACACCGGAAAAAACAATTCGAAATAATCAGGAACTATGTTGAGGTGAATTCCGGAATCGTAGACAAATTTGGGTTGGTGATACTCGTTTTTAAAAGCTCCTACATCTCCATACACCTGAATCCAGTTCCAAATGTTAAAGGCAGTGTTAGTTGTTACCATCCATTGGTTGGCATAGCGTGTTTCAAACATTGATTTAAAACCTCCTTCAGCATACACAAATTGTTGGCTATACAAACCTGTAGTTTCACTTCTTCCTAATAAATTTTCTTCAAACATATAATCTGTTGGACGGTCTAAACCAAAACTGAAATAATCTGATTTTGTACTTCTGTATAGAAATGTTCCGGCAAAAAAGCGTAATGTAATTTGACGATTGTCTTCAAAAAGTTTACGATAATGTAAAACAGCTGAAAGCTTTCCGAAAGAATTGGCCACTTGAAGATCGGTCATTAAACTGTATAATTTAGTACCTTCTGCTTGATAATTCCCATATTTTGCATTAAAAACACTATAATTATCGGTATTGATATCTGTGATTACCGGTGAACTTTCACGATTGATGTAAAGTTGTTTTAGTAAAATGTATTCATTTTTATTAGTTCTGAAATTTTTATCTCGAAGAAAAAATTGAACACTCGGACTAAAATTGGTATAACGAGCGTTTGGCGCATAATGGAATTGGCTCCCTCTTAAAAGGTAACGGACTTTGTATAATTTACCTTCTTCTCGAATGTTATTGTCATAAACTGCTGAAAATTTACCAACAACGGATTGTGTGTTAGGAGAATAAAAAGGGGCAACACTAAATGTAAAAGGCTTATTTAGAATGGATTTGTTACTGATATTTAATCCTAAGGCCATTCCGTCATATAAATTGTATTCAAATTCAGGAACGTATAAAATTTGATTGTAATAGGGATCTTCTAAATCTCGGAAAAAGGTAAATTTAAAAGGACGATTATTGAAAAAGAATCCTTTCATTGATTTCCAGTTGTTACGAAGATTGTATTCCGGAATTTCGTTATTGTAATTTAATGTCAGTTTATCAGCATCGTGATTGGGAATTACAATAGTTGTATCGGTTTTTATATTTTCAAACCATTTTTGATACACAACAGTATCATTTTTTAATTCGTAAAATGAAATCGGAACATTGGTTCTTGTTCTGTTTTTGATAGTAACTTTGATAGAATCTCTTTCTTTTGATTTTTTTACCGAACCGAAAGTGTAATCGATCAAATCTCTGGAATTCACTAATGTATCAAAAAACCAATCGATATTTTTCGGGCTGTTTTTCTTTAAAATGTATTCAAAATCATAAGCCGTAGTTTCTGTTTGTTTATTGATATCCAGAAATTCTTGGATACTATTAGAAACGACATCATTTTGCAGATAACTGTCTAAATATTTGAAATTAAGTCCTG
The DNA here is from genome assembly GCF_053570605.1 of Flavobacterium sp. U410. Lineage (NCBI taxonomy): Bacteria > Pseudomonadati > Bacteroidota > Flavobacteriia > Flavobacteriales > Flavobacteriaceae > Flavobacterium > Flavobacterium sp. U410. The sequence continues at coordinate 77,921 of NZ_JBSEFI010000012.1, read as the reverse complement.
AACGGTATTTGTTTGATATTTGTTCGTTAAACTTAATAAGCTTTTCCTTGGAAGAACCCACAGGCTGATCTAAATTTTTACGAGCGGTTAACATGTACAAATAATTGTATTGCTCATTAAAAGGAAGATTGATGAAGTTATAGGATTTTAAAAGCTTTATTTTAGATAAGTTTCCCGTCATTTTCATATCCGGATGAAAAGTATCAATGTATTCCATCATAGTATAAATCTGAATTCCGTCATAGATCCAGTTGTATTTTCGGGGATTGGATTTGATGTTTGCTTTTAGGTAATTGTTTAAATACGTTTTCAAAAACATCAATTCAAACATCAATTCATCAGGATATGGGCTTAAAAAAGCAGGCAACTGATTTAATCCATAAAAAGGCTGACGTTTGTAATCTTCGTTTGAAACTAAAATTTTATCTACAGCAGAATGCCCTAGCTTTTCTTCAACAAATCGAGTGATTTTATCGATCACAATAGCTTTTTGGTAGTCGTCTAATCTTGAATTCTCTATGCCGCAATCAACTTCTACAATTTCGTTTTTATAAATATTTGTAGGTTGATTAGGAGAAACTAATAAGGCTATATCTTGATAGTTTTTTCCGGAAAGAACATATTCCCCGACATTATTCTTAGAATTATCAATAGTTAAATCAGAAGCAATTTTATAGTTTTTAGGAATCGTTAAATGAATCTGATAATCAGCAATAGCGTTCGAAATATCATCAAGATTCTCATTACTATTTACAATGAATTTTTTATTGATAAAAAGGGCAGGAGCCAAGTACCAGTTCTTTAAATACATTTTACCGTTAGTATCAAAACCAAATTGCGTAAAACGTTCGTTTGGGATTTTAACAATGTACGTTAGTCTCAGAGTTTGCTTTTCAAATGGAGCTAAAGGCTTATTAAGTAGGATTTCAACAATATCGACATGTTTTTCAGGGCGAATCCATTTCACTTCGTTAAAACGTTCATCAGCAATTGCTTTGATGTCGGTATAACCGCGGTCGCTATCAGGAGCCAAATGAAAGCTACGATTAAATTCATCAGAAAAACGTTTAGCTAAAGCCGAAGTCTTAGAAGAAAAAGCATTGTTCCAATCGTTTAGAATGATAGAATGTAAAGTGTCATTCGCTTGATTAAAATAAATGATCTCTTGTTGAATATATACTAACTTTTCTTCGGTATTGATTTTAACATCCATGTTCATTTGATGTTGTGTAAATCCCCAAAAGAACCAAAGAAAGAATAATAATGAAAGTTTCTTTTTCACAGTCGGCTTTATAATAAGATACAATAATAATAAAAAGTTGCGTAAAGCAATGTTTAAACTTACAGAAATACTTTTTTAGGACACTTAATGTTTCCTTAAAATTGTTCAAATCTAAAAATTAACTTTTTATAAAAAGAAGTTCGTTTGAAAAAAGGTATCTTTGATACTAATATACCCTTATTAAACATGATTAAAAGATTACTTTACACATTAACCTTGTTATCCAGTACAGCTATTTTTTCGCAAGTAGTTATCAGTGAATTGGATGCTGACACTCCAAGTACAGACGTTTTAGAATTTATCGAATTACACTCTGATACTCCCAATTTCGCTTTAGACGGATATGTTTTGGTCTTTTTTAATGCCGGATCAAGTCCTTATGCCGGAATCGGAAGTTATTATGCAATTGATTTGGATGGATACGTTACAGATCCTAATGGAAACTTTTTGATAGGGAATGCAGCTGTTTCACCGTCTCCTGCAATTGTAATTCCAAATAGTACGATTCAAAATGGTCCTGACGGTGTGGCTTTATATTTAGGTGACGCTACTGATTTTCCAACAGGAACCACAGCTACTGCTACAAATTTGGTTAATGCGTTAGCTTATTCTAATAGTTCAGCCACTCAGCCTACTGCTTTAATGTCAATCTGGGGTTTAACAGTTTGCATAAATGAAAATCAGAATGGAAGTGCTACTTCTCAATCTATTCAACTCTTGAACGGGAGTTATGTAGTGGCAACACCAACTCCGGGAATGAACAATGATGGAAGTGGAATAGTATTTAATTATATAACAGTTTCAACTTCTCAAACTTCTTATACAGAAGGAGATAGCTTTGACATTGTTTTTACTACAAGTCAATCAGTAGAAAATGAACCCTTGATTATGAATTTTACATTGAGCAATGGGAATTTCTCTGTAAATGACTTTACCGGAGCGTTAACAGTTTCAATTCCTGTAGGGCAAACTACAGCTTCTACAACTATTATATTATATGATGACGGCTCTGATGAAGGAGATGAAGAAGCTTTATTCAAATTTCAACCATTACCATCAGGGTATTTAGCAAACAATGATAATTTTATTATTAGAGTTTATGACATTAATTTTACGACAGATCCTTGGGGAACTCCTTTAAATCCTACGGATGGTCTTTGTACACCGCAAATTCCTGCAGGATATTATGATTCTTTAAACGGACTTTCGGGAACAGCATTAAAACAAGCAATACAAGATATTATTGCTGATCCTGCTGTGGTTCACCTACAAAGCTACGCTGATATTTGGGATATTTTAAAAGAAGCCGATCGCAATCCGGAAAATAACAATCAAATTTGGGCTATTTATAGAGAATATGGAATGTCTAAACTAGATCAGCAAAATACAAGTAGTATCATAGGAAAATGGAATAGAGAACACATTTTTTGTCAATCAAGAGGAGGTTTTGAAGTAGCATTAGAGGACACTGCCGACGGAATAAATGTTTGGAATACTACAGGGCCTGATAATACTACAGATGGTGTTTCTGATGCACACCATATTAGAGCTGTAAACGGACAAGAAAATTCGTCCCGTAACAATAAGAATTATGGGAATGTTGCAACGAGTACAGTATATTCGGGACCAACGGGAACACAAGGTTCATGGAGAGGCGATGTGGCAAGAGCTTTGTTCTACATGGCAGTTCGTTTTAATTACTTAAATGTGGTTAATGGGGATCCAAGTGAATATTTAAACGATGGATCTACTCCTTCCGGAGAAATAGGGGATTTAGCAACCTTATTGACTTGGAATACTCAAGATCCAAGAGATGATTTTGAAATGAATCAAAACAATGTGATTTATAATTGGCAAATGAATCGTAATCCATTTATTGATATGCCTGCTTTGGTTGATTATGTTTTTGGTTCACATTATGGTGAGGTTTGGAATAATGCTTTAGCAAATGAAAGTTTTGTAGCCACAGAAAGCATCAAAGTTTTTCCTAATCCGGCAACTGATTATTTAATAGTTTCAGGAGTAAATGATAATGCTGTAGTGAGTATTTATTCTTTAACCGGACAAAAAGTGTTAGAACAAAAATTGGAACAACAAATACGTTTAAATATAGATTTACCTAAAGGAATGTATTTTGTAAAAGTTCAAAATAATGAAAAAGAGGTGCTTACAAAAATAATAGTAAACTAAATAAAACTATACATTCAACAAATATTCGAAAATAGCATATCATGTTTTTTCGAATATTTTTTTAAAATAATTTTGTACCAATTAGTACAATTTATATATTTGTATTGAAAATCAACATCATAATTATGGCAGGAAGACCTAAAATATATAATGAAGAAGAAGCTTTAGATAAAGCGGTTGAGGTTTTTTGGGAGAAAGGATACGAGAATACTTCTGCTGACGATTTGCTAAAAGCAATGGGAATTGGAAAAGGAAGTTTCTATTTGGCTTATAAAGGAGGAAAACAAGAATTGTTTCTTAAATCTTTAGATCGAGTGATGGATTATCATATCAAATACTTTAAAGATAAAATAGAGCAATCCGAATTTCCGATGCAAGAAATCCGATTCCTCTTTTATGAAATGGCAGATGTACAATCCAATTTAGGTAAATATGGCTGTTTTTTTGTGAATGCATTAATTCAGATAGAAGATGAAGAGTTGAAAAGATATGCCATAAAGCAACTTACAATTCTAAAGAATATTTTCATAAAAGCACTTGAAGCAGAACAGAAAAAAGGAAACTTAAAAACAGATTTAGCATTAAATACATTAGGATTACATCTGTTAAATCTTTGGGGTGGACTTAATGTAACGAGAAAAACAGCAAATAGTCCAGAAGAACTGAAACTGCTTATAGAACTGAATTTACAATGTTTACAATAAACCTTTATTAATTAAAAACCAATAAAAATGAAAAGAAGAGCAACTGCCGTATGGAACGGCGACATCAAATCAGGAGCAGGTCATTTAACCACACAAAGTACAACGCTAAACAAGACACAGTATTCTTTTAATAGTCGCTTTGCAGATGGAGTAGGAACAAACCCTGAAGAACTTTTAGCAGCAGCACACGCTGGCTGTTTTACCATGAAATTGGATTTGGATTTAACAGAAGCAGGTTATACAGTAGAATCATTAGAAACACAATCTGTAGTAACGATAGATAATGGAGTAATTACGTTATCAGAACTGACATTACAAGCAAAAGTTCCCGGAATTACAGAAGAAGATTTCCAAAGAATTGCAAAAGGAGCAAAAGAAAATTGTCCGGTAAGCAAAGCTTTTAGTTTTGAAATAAAATTAAATGCAGTTTTAGTGTAAATATAAGCATAAAAAAACGCTTCTTAAAAATAAAGGAGCGTTTTTTTTTATCTTAATAGAACGCTAATTTTTTGTCAGGCCGTTTCATTTTTGGTAACTTTGGAAGAATGATTTTTAACCCAAAATCATTTCGTTATTACACGATAATTCTAAAAAGCTAACCATGAAACATTTATATCAAGTTACCGGAATGTCCTGCAAAGGATGTCAAGCAAGCGTGGAAAAAACCTTGCAGTCTTTTCCGGAAATACAAAATATCACTATCGATCTTGCCACGGGTAAAACTGAAATCGAAATGTCCTCTCATGTCACGATTAAGCAATTACAAGACGCTTTTTTACGTGACGGATTGCATTATTCCATTTCAGAATACCACGAGCATGCTATGCCACACCATCACCACCAACCGCAACAACCCAAAGAAAAAGGTAACGGAGTGTATTATTGTCCCATGTTTTGCGAAGGCGATAAAGTATACGACAAACCCGGAAGTTGTCCGGTTTGCGGAATGGATTTAGTCGAACAACCTGCTGCTAAACCGAAGGCTTTGTATGCTTGTCCGATGCATCCCGAGATTGTTTCCGACGAACCGGGAAGTTGTAGCATTTGTGGAATGGATTTAGTGTTACAACAGCCTAAAGACGAAGAGGAGAATACGGTGTACAATTCCTTAAGGCGTAAATTTATATTGTCGCTCTGTTTCACCATTCCGATTTTTATTATTTCCATGAGTGGTATGTTGCCGCACAATCCGTTGTATGATATCATGGATGTAACGTATTGGAACTATGTTCAATTTCTGCTTACGTTGCCCGTTGTGTTTTACACTTGCTGGATGTTCTTTACCCGAGCTTGGAAATCCATTATCACATGGAATTTGAATATGTTCACTTTAATAGGAATCGGGGCCGGAGCCGCCTTTGTATTCAGTCTCATCGGTTTGTTCTTTCCGACCATTTTTCCGGACGAATTAAAAGCACACGATGGCAGTGTACATTTGTATTTTGAAGCTACGGCTGTTATCCTGACTTTAGTTCTGCTCGGACAATTGTTAGAAGCCAGAGCGCATACGCAAACCCATACGGCTTTAAAAGAATTGTTGAAATTAGCACCATCCGAAGCAACGCTTTGGGAAAACGGAACAGAGAAAAGAGTCGCTATCGATAAAATTGTAGTGGGAAATATCTTGAGAGTTAAGCCGGGCGAAAAAATTCCGGTGGATGGGATGTTAACCGAAGGCACTGCGACTATTGACGAATCGATGATTTCCGGAGAACCTTTACCGGTTGATAAAAAAGAAGGCGACAAATTAATCGGGGGAACACTCAATACCAACCAATCGTTTTTGATGAAAGCCGAAAAAGTAGGTTCGGAAACGTTGTTGTCCCAAATTATTGAATTGGTCAACCAAGCCGGGCGTTCTAAAGCGCCTATTCAAAAATTAGCCGATACTATTTCTAAATATTTCGTGCCCATTATTGTTGGCGTTTCCATCCTTACGTTTATTGTTTGGGCAATTTTAGGACCAAAACCGGCTATGGTGTATGCTTTTGTAAATGCTATTGCAGTGTTAATTATCGCTTGTCCTTGTGCTTTAGGCTTGGCTACGCCAATGTCGGTTGTAGTGGGAATTGGAAAAGGAGCCCAATTGGGAGTTTTGATCAAAAATGCTGAAGCCTTAGAAACTTTACATAAAGTTGATGTGGTTTTGGTTGACAAAACAGGAACACTAACGGAAGGAAAACCTTCTGTAGAAAGCATTGAAGTGATAAACGGAATTAATGAAACGAAATTCACAAAAGCCTTAGCTTCGGTAAACCAAAATAGCGAACATCCTTTGGCGAATGCTACAGTAACTTTCGCTAAACAAAAAAATATAGCATTAGATTCGGTACACCAATTTGAATCGGTTACCGGAAAAGGAGTAAAAGCCATTTGGAATAATCAAGAAGTTTTAATCGGAAATATAGGCTTGCTTCAAGAATTTAAAATTTCAGTTACCGATGAGGTTTTGCAAAAAGTAAAAGAACAACAAGCACAAGGTAAAACAGTTTCTTTTTTGGCTGTTACCGGAACACTATGGGGATTTGTAGTCATTGCCGATGCAATAAAATCAACGAGTAAAGAAGCCTTACAGTATTTCAAAAACCAAAACATAAAAGTAGTGATGCTAACTGGTGACAATCCGATTACGGCAAAAGCAGTTGCTAACGAATTAGGTTTAGACGAATACAAAGCCGAATGTTTACCGCAAGATAAACTTCAGGTGATTCAAGACTATCAAAAAGAAGGAAAAATTGTAGCGATGGCAGGCGATGGTATTAACGATTCGCCGGCATTGGCACAAGCCCAAATAGGGATTGCCATGGGAACCGGAACCGATGTAGCTATCAACAGTGCAGATGTGACTTTGGTTAACGGGGATTTGAAAAATATTGTAAAAGCACACCAATTGAGTAATGCCGTGATGAAAAACATCAAACAAAATCTGTTTTTTGCCTTTTTCTACAATTTATTAGGCGTTCCGGTAGCGGCGGGCGTGTTGTTTCCGGTATTCGGCATTTTATTGTCGCCCATGTTGGCCGCTGTAGCCATGAGTTTTAGTTCCGTTTCGGTAATTACTAATTCGCTACGCTTAAAATCCTTAAAAATAAAATAATCAAAGTTTTATAGATCACATGAAAAAAGTAATAATTAAAAATACCGATTTAGCAATCGCACCCATTAATTTCGGTGGAAATGTATTCGGTTGGACACTCGACGAAAAACAATCTTTTGATATTTTAGATGCCTTTCACAACAAAGGTTTCAATTTTATCGATACTGCCGATACCTATTCGTGGTGGGTAAACGGAAAAGGAGGGCAATCAGAAACCATCATCGGAAATTGGATGAAACAACGTGGAAACCGAAATGAAATGGTCATTGCAACCAAAGTAGGTTCGCAAACCAAAGAACACGGATTCGATATTAGTAAAAAACATATCTTAAAATCGGTAGACGAATCGTTACAGCGTTTACAAACCGATCATATTGATTTGTATTATACGCATTTTGATGACGATACCACGCCGGTTGCAGAAACGATGGAAGCTTATGCTGAGATTGTAAAAGCCGGAAAAGTTCGTTACATAGCAGCATCAAATGTTTCCCTGGAACGTTTGCGCGAATCATTTGACGTAGCCGAAAAAAATGGTTTCCCGAAATACGTAGCCTTACAACCGCATTATAATTTAGTAGAACGCCAAAAATTTGAAACCGAATACGAACCTTTGGTCAAAGAATTCAATTTGAGTGTTTTTCCGTATTGGGCATTAGCTGCAGGATTCTTAACCGGAAAATACAGAACAGAAACCGATTTCAGTAAAAGTGTCAGAGGCGAAGGTGTCCGAAAATATATGGACGACAAAGGTTTAGCCGTTTTAAGTGCATTGGATGCCATTTCAGCGAAACACGGCAGTCAACCGGCAACCGTAGCTTTAGCTTGGCTATTGGCTCAACCATCGATTACCGCGCCTATTGTTAGCGCAACGAGTCAAAATCAACTACAAACGTTGTTTGATGCGCCCGAATTACAATTAGATACAGAAGATTTACAGTTACTAAACAGCAGTAGTTTGTAATTTTTTGAACAATATAATACAAAAAGCTGCCTGTGGAAACAGGCAGCTTTTTTATTAGATAAAAAATCTGAAAAGGGATTAAAAAAATTACTAACTTTGAGAAAAAGCACGCTATGATTGTCCATAAAACTGACTTGCGCCAACATATTTTTTTGCATTTAGATGGTTTGGTAACAGCACCAACAGCGTATTATTTATTGCAAAGTGGTGTTTTACAAGAACTGCTCGATCAAACTACTGTCGATTTACAAGAACTTACCCAAAAGTTCAACACTAACGAAGGTTATCTGAATGTGGCTTTACGGGTTTTGGCTTCGCAAGGTTTTTTGGATTACCATTTAGATACGGCAAAAGAAGTGATTACGATCCGTTTGAACGCCAATTCTAAAGAAGCGTTTGCTCATTTTCATTGGTACAAAAACACGGTTAAGATGTTAGAAGAAACCGATTTTTTTACTTCGGTGAAAATTACCAGTGAGCATTTATTCCGATTGCAAAATTTGTTTGGCGATTATCATCAAAAGAAAGCTTTGGCGCAAACGGAGATTCAAAAACAAATTGTCAAACATTTAGAAGGTTATTTGGTGGCGCCCATTGCGGTGAGTTTAGGAATGACGGGAATGTTTCACAAATATTTTATGGAAACGTCTTTTAGTGCAGCGGAATTTCATAAAGAACCGGAAGCCTTCAAAGTGATATTGGATTTCTTTGTTTCGTTGGATTGGTTTACCCAAAAAAACGGAAATTATCAATTTACAGAAACCGGTTTGTTTTTTGCCAAAAGAGCAACTGCTTACGGAGTGACGGTTTCGTATTTGCCTATGTTTAAAAATCTGAATCAAATGTTGTTTGGCAACGCATCGGTTTTACGGGAAATAGCGGTTCATGAAGAAGAAAAGCACGTGAATAGAGAAATGAATGTTTGGGGTAGTGGAGGAGCGCATTCTACGTATTTCAAAGTAATTGATGATATTATTATTGAATTGTTCAATAAACCGATACAAGAACAGCCCAAAGGTATTTTGGATATGGGATGTGGAAACGGTGCCTTTTTAGAACATATTTTTGAAGTGATTGAACGCCAAACCTTACGCGGCAAACTGCTAGACGATTACCCGTTGTTTTTAGTGGGTGCCGATTACAATCAGGCGGCTTTGAAAGTAACTCGCGCCAATTTAATTAAAGCTGATATTTGGGCAAAAGTGGTTTGGGGCGATATTGGTCAACCCGATTTGTTAGCCAAAGATTTAAAAGAAAATTACACCATTGATTTAGTCGATTTACTGAACGTTCGTACTTTTTTAGACCATAATCGCATTTGGGAAAACCCGAAAAACAGCAATCCAAGTCGGGTTTCTACTTCAACCGGAGCTTTTGCGCATCGTGGTGCAAGAATTTCCAACAATTTAGTGGAAGAAAACCTGTTTGAACACTTTAAAAAATGGTCGCCTTATGTGAAAAAGTTCGGACTTTTAATCATAGAATTGCATACCGTTGCACCACAATTAACCGCACAAAACAGCGGAAAAACAGCCGCAACGGCGTATGATGCTACGCATGGTTTCTCGGATCAATTTATTGTTGAAATTGATGTTTTACACAAAATTGCAGCCGAAGCCGGTTTGCAACCCGATTCTTTGTATTTCAAAAAATTTCCGGAAGCCGACTATGCAACAGTTAGCATTAATTTACTAAAAGGATAACTTATTTAGCGATAGTTCTGCCTAAAACAAACATGGTATCTTGATTGCTGTCAATCACGATGCGTTCAATGTTATTTTGCATGGCAATTTCCAATATATCTTTTGCAGGAAGGGAAGCGAAAGGCTTAGTGTCATTTGCCCATTGCATTAGCTTTTCCTGAGAAGTAAAAGCACCCAATACTTTTTGTCCTTCCACTTCAAAAACAGAAGTAAACGACATTTGAGTTCCCTTTTCGATAGTAGACCAACCTTCTTCGTTTCTGTCTTTTCCAACAATAGGTTCGGTAGTCGGAATCAATAAAAACGCATTATTTCCTTGTAATTCGTTCAAAACCGCCATAAAAGTGTCTTGATTTTGGTTTTCGCGAAAAGCTTTAATATGGGTTAACAAGTTGGTATTATTAGGTTGAAATTCCATTTCGGGTTGGGTTGTACTCATTTTAAATTCGTTTAAGAAGTTGCAAAACTACATATTTTTAATCACTGATTAAAATAAGCTGCCCTGAATCAATCGGGATTTTTTTTCGTCCAAAAAAGGAAAGGTTTTCAAAATATCAAACTGTTTACGTTCTTCATTAAAAACACGCAACGCTATTTTGTTACAAAGGAAACTGATAGTAGATTGTTCTTGGAATAATTCTTTCGTTTTTATCATATTTTCCGGAGAAATTCGTCGCCCAATGGAAAGATGAGGTTCGTTGCTTTTGATGTTGACAGGATATGGAAATTCTTGGTGAATGGCAGTCATAATGGTTTTTAAGTAGTGTTTTGAAATTTCATTGGGAGCCAAAAAGAAAGCGCCATTTGGAAATGTATCAAAATGGTCGAAAGTGACGACTTCAGTTTTTAAAAACCGAGAAATTTCAGTGAGCGTTTGTTTGATTTTATGGAGTTCCTTTTCGTCTTGTTCAAACTCATTTACGGTAAGGTGTGCCAATGAATTTTTACTGTTGTACCAACCGATTTCAGCCGCTAATGCTTCTTTCATTTGCTGAACTTGTGCGGTGCACGAATCGCTGGGTTGGATAACAACAGAATATCTCGCCATACAATTAGACGTGTTTCGACTTCATTTCTTTAATAATTTTATTCGTTCTTCTATCGGCATACATTCTATTGAGTGAAGTAACTGCCCAAATAAATGCGGGAATCCATCCGATAATTGTGATTTGTAAAAGCAAACAAATAATTCCGGATAAAATTTTACCTTGGAGTAATAAACTCAACCAAGGAAAGAAAAAAGCAACAACATAGCGCATAACAATTCGTTTTTTGATGTACTAATGAGTAGAAAAAATTACTAAAAAGTTACATTTTTTAGGCTGTAGCTACAAATTCGCGGCGAGAAGTTTGAATGTCATCCATGTTTCTTTTGGCCCAAGTGACTAAACCGTGCAAATGAGGTAACAATGAATTTCCTCTTTCAGTAAGTTCATATTCTACTTTCGGTGGAATTTGAGGATAAACGGTGCGTTTGACTAAACCGTCGGCTTCTAGTGTTTTCAACGTAACTGCCAACATCTTTTGAGAGATCGATGCTATGGTTTTATGAATTTCGTTAAAGCGCAAAGTCCCTTCTTCTTCTAAAACCAATAAAACGAGTACCGACCATTTGTCACCAATACGATCAATGATGTTTCGAATGGGACAATCTTCTACATTTGAAAATTTATTTTTATTTTTTTCTTCCATAACTATTTGAAAATTAGCATTACTAACCTTTAGGTAAGTATTTGATTTTAAGGTAACTTCTTGTTTGAGGTGTTTTTTATAAGTACCTTTGATTACCAAAAGTAAGTAAAAAACTTTTAGTTAGCAATTAATCATTTTAAAAAATAAGTTATGACAATTGGAATCACAGGAGCTACAGGTCAGTTAGGACAATTGGTAGTTCAAAAATTAAAAGAGAAAAACACAGGTGCAACTATCGTGGCATTAGTTAGAGATCCTAAAAAAGCTGCTGATCTAGGAGTAGAAGCCAGAGTTTTTGACTACAATCAGCCGGAGACTTTAGCAGAATCTTTAAAAGGAATTGATAAATTATTATTGATCTCAGGAAGTGAAATCGGAAAAAGAGTAGAGCAACATGCTAATGTTATTGAAGCCGCTAAAAAAGCAGGTGTACAATTAATAGCGTATACTAGTTTATTACACACCGACACTTCATCATTAGTATTAGCGGGAGAACATTTGGAAACCGAAAAATTATTAGTAGCTTCAGGAGTGCCTTATGTGATTTTGCGTCACGGTTGGTATACTGAAAACTATGTAGGTGGTTTGAGTGATGTTGTTGCTTACGGAACATTGTATGGAAGTGCAGGTGAAGGAAAAATTTCTTCGGCTTCAAGAGCTGATTTTGCCGATGCTGATGTAGCTGTTTTGGTTACAGAAGGTCACGAAGGGAAAACATACGAATTAGCAGGTGATGAAACCTATACTTTAGCTGATTTTGCTAAAACACTATCAGAAGTAGCCGGAAAAGAAGTAAAATACCAAAATTTACCGGTTGAGGAATATGCTAAAGTATTAGTAAGTGTAGGCTTACCGGAAGGTTTGGCGCAATTCTTAGCCGGAACACACGTTGGCACTGAAAAAGGAGATTTGTTTGATGATAGCAAAGAATTGTCAAAATTAATTGGCAGACCAACAACGCCATTAGCTGTAGTATTGAAAGCAGCGTTATAATATTTTTGATTTTCATTAGTATAAAAGGGTTTGGCTTCCGTAAGAAGTCAAGCCTTTTTGTTTTTACTGAAGAGTATAAAGGAAGAGTTAAAAGTAAAAACTGTATGAATTTATTTCTGCAAAGTAATTAAAAGATTTGATACCTTTATTTTTACTAAAAGATTTACGTTTTTTACTTAAAAACCAGAAAGAACAATGAAAAAAGTAAAAGAAGAAAAAGTAAAACCAACGCCGGTCATGCAGGAACTTTTGGCAACCATTGATTTTTATGATACTTTTTCTACCACGAATCATTTTCATTCAATAGAAGAAATTACTCAACTCATTTTTAATTCTTCTTCCCGATGGGTAGAAGCTCTTTTTAAGATCAGAGGAAAGTTGGTACAACTGATCGGTTTGAAATCAAAATTGCCTTTAGGGTATCATACCCGATTTGAAGTAGGAGGTTATGTCAAGTTTTTTAAGATATTTTCCATTACAGCAGACGAAGTTATACTAGGTGCCGACGATTCGCATCTGAATTTCAGAGCTGTTGTAACAAACGATCACACCGAAAAGTATAATATTAAAGTCACCACTTTGGTTCATTTTAACAATGCAAAAGGAAGATGGTATATGAAGGTGATCCAACCTTTTCATCGATTGGTTGTAATGCGAATGGTTAAAAATGCTTTTTGTGAAAAAGAAAGATAATTTTTCATTATAAGAATTGGAAGGTTGCCGAAAGGCAGCCTTTTTTATTGAGAATTATGGAAAAACGTAAAAGAAGATACCGATATTTTTTAATTTTTGCTAAAAAGCATATTAAAAATACCTAAAATTAGGTATTGTAGGATTTGTAGGATTTTGTTAGGTTTGGAGGTTGTGGGTTGGAAAAAGAATTTTTAAAAAAGAAAGACTTAAGATTATATAAATATAAAAAATAGTATTTTGATAGAAACTATAAAAGAACTAATCAACGAACCAGAGAAGACAAAAAGATATTTTTTGTTTTTTGTAAATTCTCTTTTAGCCATAATTATAACATCAAAATTGTATGAGAACTGGTTTGGAAAATATGAGTTAATCCTTTTTCAAAGTGCAACTTTTTGGGAAGATGTTTATCAATTTCTTATCACAGGAAGATTTATAATTGTTTTGTTCCTTTTTGTATTTGTGAAAAAAGCGAGCGATTTTCTTCTGGAATCCTTATTATTAGGTATGGATACAATAATAATCTGGCGTGTAGAAAAAAAATCTGTAAATTTAATAGATAAGAAAGAGATACCTGACATACTTAGTTTTTTTTCAGTAGTCAGATTTGATAAAGAGTCAAAAAAAGTTTTACCTGGGAAAAACTTTGATTATTTCTATAATTTTCTTTCGGGTTATGATAAAGAAATCCTTCTGACAGAAATACAAAACATAAAACATTCTTTATTGTCTGAAATATATAAAACCTTCTTATTATTTGCTATTGTCTATTTCATGTTTACTAACATTAATAGACCTATTCTCATAACAAAAGTTATAATTATTTTGATAATATTAGGTGCAATATTAATATTGATTTTACAGTATTATAAAGAAATCATTAAACTTCATTATGACAATATTTGGTTAGGAGTGAAAATGATTAAACAGATCGATGTAACGGATGATTTTATTCGAGAAAATAAATTTGTAGTAAAATCGAGTATTGATAATCCCCCCATCATGAACCTCAAAATGATTGAATTTAATGACAGGTTATACCAAATTCACCATTTTACCCGTTTGAATGGTTTTTTATTAGGTAATTTAAAGAGTATTGATGAGAATCAAAATAAAGATAGGATTAGTATGGTAGTTATTCATTCTATAGAAATTCCCTTAGCAATTATGGACGAATTTACTAAGCGAAAGTTCGTTACATTGATAGAATTTAATAAAGAAGAAAATCTTTTGAAAGAGCTGAAAGATTGTTTTGGATTTGAAAAAGGTAAAGTGGATTAAACTATAAAAAGAAAATTTATTAAGCAGTTAGTATAAACAATATAAAACCAATCTTTTTATGTATGTTTGAACAGTCAATTAATTTCCTGAGAAGTTTTTTATGAACGACAACCACTACCTCTACTGCTTAGAAGGCGTTGCCGATATTTCGGCGCCTAGTAAGAGTTTAATTTTACCATCGTTAGAAAACCTGGCTTCGCATTACGGCGTGACCAATGTTTATAAAACCTGTGATAGCTTAGAAGGATTAGAAGAAAGTTTAAGTACCCTGTTATACGAAGATCGTCATTTTAAAGATTATTCCATTTTGTATTTAGTATTTGAAGGAAGAGGCAACCAAATTACGTTGGACAATTACTATTATACACTGGAAGAAATAGCCGAATTCTTCGAAGGAAAGCTCACCGGAAAGATTGTGCATTTTGCCAACACCATGCAATTGAACCTGGAAGAAGAATCCTTCCAATATTTCTTAGATGTAACCGGAGCCAAAGCCATTTCCGGGTATGGCAATGCCGTTCCTTTGTTGAGTACGGTGCTGGATAATTTGTTTTTTGCCTTGTATCAGGAATACGATGATGTGAGAGACTTGGTAGAAGAACTATACCAACAAAAATATGCCTTGTGTAAAAGTCTGGATTTCCGATTGTATTATTGATTCATTCTAAACATAAAAAGTTGCCCCAAAAGCTAAGAGTCTATAGGTTAAAGATTTAATTCAATAGTTACGGATTTTAATACATCGATATATAAATATTTATACATTATCTATTTCGATATTTTCTTTTAACTCTTTACGTCTCTTTTTAATAAAATCTCCGGGACGAATACCATTAATTTCATAGAAAAGGTCGGAAAAATTTTGCCTTGATGAAATCCCGCAGTTTTCAGATAAGCCTTCTACTGTATATTCGAGATATTTTTTATTATGATATAATTGTTGCGTAATATAATTAATCCTAAGAAAATTTAAATAACCGTTAAAATTCTTTTTTTTATACTCATTGATTACATAAGAAAGATAAGTTGTATTAGTTTCAAATTTCCGAGCAAGTTCAGATGCAGTAAGTCCTTTTTTTCGGAATTCTTTTCTTTGTTCAAATTTTTCCAGTTTTTGTAGTATATTTTCAATTACAGCAGATGGTATCTCGGTTTTATTTTCTTTATGTACAGAAGGAATAGGGGGTAGTTGTTTTTGGTCTAGTATACGTACTTCTAAAGCTTCATACTTTTTTTGAATTTCTTTTTCCTTTTTTTTTCTGTAAAGAATAACTAAAAATAAAAATACGATCATTAAAATAGCAACACTTAATAGTATCAAACTAATAGAATTTTTACCTTCTAAAAGTTTTTGTTTTTCCAATAATGATTTTGTGTCATATTCCTTATGAATCCGTGAAGATAGGTAATGAAAATCACGTCCCAATATTCTGTCAGCCATTAACAATTGTTTGGTATAATATAATTCGTACTCAGGATTATGTGCTAAATTATAATGATTGATGAGAATCTCGTAATTTTCTCGGAGTTCCGGAAGTATGAATTTCTGTTTTTGAAAAACAGAATCTACTTTAATAAAATAAGAGATTGCAATATCTTCTTTTTTTAATTTTTGATAAGATTTTCCTAAATAAAAATATGTAGCAGATGCCCAAGTAAAATCATCTATTTTTTGAAATTCAGGTAATGCTTTTGAAAGATTTTCAATAGCACCTTCATAATTAGCCTTTCTATATTGTGAGATAGCCATACATTCTAAGAAGTAACTTTTTTCAAGAGCAAATTCTTTAGATTTAGGGACATTAGATAATCCTACAGAGATTAACGAGTCACTTTTTATAAAGTTCTTTAAGTTACGATAGCAAATAATTTCTTGATGAATGCTATTAAAATAACCTTTTTGATGGTTAAAAATGATATTAGGATGATGATTAGTTTTTGTTAATGGTTCAAAATAATGAATACAATCGTCAAATAATTCTATGGCATCCTTATAATATCCTAAATAACTTTTTACAACACCTAGATGGTAAATGATTCTATATTTGAGATATTCATCATGTATATCTTTAGAAAATTGATAAGCCTTTAAATACTCGTTCAAGGCAGGTTGGTACTTTCTATAAAAAAAATAATAAATGATTCCTTTTCCTAGATAAGCACGACTTATTAATTCGTGATTATTTGACTTTAAAGAGTAATTGATACAACTATCGGCATACTTTAGTTTAGTTTCAGGATCTTTAGAATAAAACACTGCATCTTTATATCCTTGTACAATATTTGTATAATTCTTTTCTTCTTTGGCTTTTTCCAAATAACTGTTCACAAAAGGTAAGGCTTTTTCATTATTTTCTTCTAAGGAGTCATATAAGCTTCTTAATTCATTATAACTTTTCTGTGGATATAATAAAAAGCCTGATAGTAATAAAAATAATAAAAGGATATTTTTACTTAATATGCTCATAGGAAATATATGGTTTTTATACAAAAATAGCTAAAATACTATAAATAAAATATTGTAATTCAAAAAACGATTATTTTGAATTTATTTTGTTGTTTTTCAGTTATATAGATGTGTCTTGATTTGTAAATTAAGACGTCTTAATTTAAAAATCGGAACATACTATTTTTGGAGTAGCAGGCCTTAATGGCTAATTTCGGATTAAGCTTAAGTGTAAACCCGGTACCGGGATAAACTAACAATCATCAAAAATAAAATGAATTATGAAAAAGTTTATCCCATTTATTTTCTCAGTAGTGCTATTAATTTCGTGTCAGAAAGAAGACGATCTAACATTTGAAGATAATGTTATGTTAGAAAAAATTAAAAATGATTCTTTGAATGAAGAAAATATACAGGCAAAAGATTATTTGAAGGACAAAGATACAGTTATAGAACCAGATCCCCCTGTAAAGGAAGGTGAACATTGGAGACAATTAAAATAATTATTAAATGTTCTGAACAATATTTTAAAGTTTATTACATGGCAGTTTTTTATAAAAAAATATTTTTTATATACGGGTTATTTGCTATTACCTCTGTAATGAGTGCTCAAGAATATAATATCTCAGGTATGGTTTTAGGAAATGAAGATAAACCTTTAGAATTCACATCTATAATTTTGATTAGTTCGGATCTAGTATTTACAGTATCTGGATTAACAAATGAGAAAGGGATATTTCTTTTAAAAGTACCAAAAGGGAAATACAATTTAATTTCAGAAGAGTTTGGAAAAGAAGTATTGCTAAAAGATATTGATATAAGTTCAGACCAAAATCTTGGAGTATTAAAAATAGAAGAAGCTATAGGGTTAAAAGAAGTTGTTGTAACTGAAAAAGAAAAGTTAATTGAGCGTAAAGTAGACAGACTCATTTTTCATGTTGAAAATTCAACTATAGCTCAAGGCGGAGATGTATTAGATGCTCTAAATGTCACTCCTGGAATTATTGTCCAGAATGGACAGATTAGTATGATAGGAAGAAATAATATGGGGGTAATGATTAACGGAAGAATGATTAACCTGACAGGAGATGATTTGATCAATTATCTTAAAAATTTAAGAACAGAAACAATAAAAAATATAGAGGTCATCACTAATCCTCCGTCAAAATATGATGCACAAGGAAATAGTGGTTTGATAAATATTATAACAAAAACAGTAAAAAATGATAGTTTAAGTGGTAGTGTTAATTCTTCTCTTTCCCAAGCGAGTGAATCAATAGGTTCTGGAGGAATTAATCTCAATTATCAAAAGAATAGACTTACAATCACATCAGGACTTAATTATTCTAATGGTAGTTACAAACCTTATCAGAGATATACACTGAATTATCCGGAATATTTTTGGAGTGAAGAAAATTTTAAAAGAAGCCATTTTAATAATTTATCAGGAAGAGCAACACTTCAATATAGAATAAATGATAAACTTAAAATAGGAGGGGAATATTCATTATCAAATAATTTACCATTAGTAAAAACAGAAAATAGATCATCAATATATAATAACCAAAATGTTTTAGATTCAACAATAGTTAATCTTTCCCGAATAAATATGGATAGATTTACAAGTGCAGTTAATACCTATGCTATAATTGATATAGATTCTTTAGGAAGAAAAATAAATTTGGATATAGATTATCTGAAGTTTAAATCAGGAACAGAAAATGCTTTTAAAAGCGAATCTTTTTTTAATACAGGAGAGGCTAAACCAGATAGTTATTTTTCTGCATTCAATCAAGGTGATTTAGATATAGACATCATAACATCTAGAGTAGATGTTGAATATCCTATTCAATGGATGGATTTAAATTTTGGAACTAAACTTACATTTATTGACAATAATAGTGATGTTTCTTTTTTTGATACATCTACAGGAAATTCCATTTATGATCCTTTAAAAAGTAATGAATTTCTTTATAGAGAAAATACTCAAGCATTATATATTTCGGGAACAAAGCAATTAACAAAAGAATTAACAGTAAAAATTGGTTTAAGAGGAGAAAATACACAAACAGAAGGTAATTCAACAACATTAAATCAAATTAATAATAATAATTATTTCAAACTTTTCCCGACATTTCATTTAAACTATTCAATAGAGTCATATAAATCTCTATCATTAAGTTATAATAAAAGGATTAATCGCCCTTCTTATAGTTTGTTAAATCCATTTAGATTCTATAGCACATCATTTAATTATGCAGAGGGGAATCCTTTTCTTCAGCCTTATTATACAAATAATATGGAATTGTCTTATATGTATAAAAGCTCTTATACAATGCTTTATGCTAGTTTTATAAAGAATGGGTTTGATCAAGTTGTTTTAGTAGATCCGGAGTCTTATATTCAGAGAGTGACTCCTGTAAATTTTTATAATCAAACTAGTTTAGGTATATATCAAGGATATGGATTTCGCTTAAAAGAAGTTTGGGATAATCGTAGTAATGTAAGTCTATTTTATAAAGAAACTAAATCAAATATTCCTCAAGTAAAGAACGTTGAAGCTTGGTCTGCTAGTCTAAATACTACGAATGTAATAGACTTAGATAAAGAAAAAAAGTTTAGGCTAGAGCTTATTTATAGGTACAATTTTCCTTCTGTAATGGGAAGTTATGAGGTATCAGGATATCATCAATTAGACGTAGGGGTTAAAATGTCCTTTTTGAATAAAAAAATGCAGTTATCTGTTAATGGAGTAGATGTATTCAAAGGTAATAAGAGAACATTTTCTCAAACTGTAAATGGAATAGAACAACATAATTTTGATTACTCTGATGTAAGAAGAGTAAGAGTTTCCTTGTCTTATACTTTTGGGAAAATTTTTAAATCAAACAAAAAAATTGAAGCAAATAGTGAAGAAAAACAGAGAATTAATTAGTATTTATTAGTCAGGTACTCTACTCAGAAGGCCAATGTGAAGAGGAATGATTTTTTAAATAAGCTTGCAAGCAGTCAGGCGAGAAGAGAAAGAGCTGATCCTTAACTATGGCTCCATTGTCAAACTTAAACCTTTAAAGTCATGAAGAGAAAATTCTTTTTAGAAAAAAATGATTTGGGAAAAATCGAAGAATCATTGCCTAACATCACCAATTCAACATTGAAATCTAATGCATTACTTGTTTCTAAAGTAGGGGGAACAGGTTGGATTAGTACTTGGGGAGAGTCATGGGGCGAAGTATTTGGTAGATCAATTGTAGTAATTGAGCCAAGCTTACCTTAATGCTATTTTTAAATTTACGTAGTTGCTTAATTTAAGCAACTACGTTTTAACCATAATAAATCAATCTTGTAATATGGGGAATAACATATTTATACACTCTATAGTTTTAAAAATAGCAAGTAGATGTAATATAAATTGTACATACTGTTATATGTACAATATGGGAGATACATCTTACTTAACACAGCCTAAAGCTATCTCCGAAAAAACTATCGACCAGTTATGTGTTCGTATAAAAGAACATTGTGAAGAACATGACGTAAAAGTTTTTAATATTTACCTTCATGGTGGAGAGCCTTTATTAGTAGGTAAGAAAAAATTTGTAAAAATTATAGAACAGTTTAAAAAATTAGAAAATGATCATTTGAAGATACAATTATCTATTCAAACAAATGGTATTTTGGTGGATGAAGAATGGTGTGATATTTTTCTAAAATATTCGATTATAGTAGGTATTAGTCTTGATGGAAATAAAGAATTTAATGATTTAAATAGATTGGATCATAAAGGTGAAGGAACTTATGATAGAGTTGTAAAAGGAATCGATATTTGTCGTTCTAAATTAAAAAATCATCCATTTGGAATTCTTACTGTACTGAATATAGAATCTGATCCGGTAGAAGCTTACGAGCACTTTAAACAATTAGGAATATTAGGAGCAGATTTTTTACTATTAGATCAAAATTATGATCATTTTGATAAAAATAATATTGATAAATCAGCAAGTTGGCTAATTAATGTTTTCGATAATTGGATTCAGGAAAAAGATTATTTTTCCATAAGATTCTTTGAAGTGATCATTAGAAGTATATTAGGAGGAGCTTATAACGTAGATTTATTAGGAAGCTCCACAAATAATGTTCTTGTAATAGAAACAAACGGAGGAATTGAAGCCGTTGATGTATTAAAAATATGTGGTGAAAGTTTTACAAAAAACAGCTTGAATATTTTTGATAATAATTTTAATGAAGCTTTTAATAATGACTTAGCAAAGGTCTATTATAATAGTGGGAACTATCTACCTAAAAAATGTTTAGCATGTCCTGTAAATGCTATTTGTGGAGGAGGATTTATAGCTCACCGGTATAGTTCAAAGAATGGATTTAATAATCCTTCTGTATATTGTGACGATCTATTAAAATTAATAACTTATATACAAAATAAAACAGTAGATGAAATGCCTGAGAGTTTGAGAAAGGAGACAGGAATTGAAAAGTTAACCTATGAAGAAGCTAATCAGATAATAGAGGATACTTTACCTTTTATTCCAGAGCCAAATTATGTTGAATTGTTAGAAAGTTTTCGAAAAAAAGAATATGCGTAAAAAATCATTTCCATTTGTCAAACAATTAGATAGTCAAGACTGCGGACTTGCCTGTTTAAGAATGATTGGAAAATATTTTAATGAAAATTTTGAATTAGATGAAGAAGTAGTAAGCAATACAAATTTGTTTAGACAAGGTATCTCTATTTCTGACTTAGATGCAACAGCCAAAGAAATGGGGTTTGAATCTCTCGTGGTCAGAATTGATTTGGATACAGCTATTAAAAATGTTGTATTTCCTGCAATCTTTTTTTGGAATCAGAATCATTTCATTGTAGTTTATAAAATAGAAAAAAATAAAGTTTATGTAGCAGATCCCGCTTTTGGGAAGACAACTTATACAATTCAAGAATTTTTGAAAGGATGGAATCAAAATGAAAAGGAAGGAATTATAGTTGTATTAGATCCTTCATCAAAAATTTTATCTTATAAAAAAGAAGCACAAAAAAGCATCTTGAATCTTGGATATGTTAGCAAATATTTATTTGAACATAAATTACAATTTCTGTTAATTTCAGCAACATTATTGTTGTCTGTAATTATAGAATTGATTTTTCCTTTTTTTACACAGAGAATTGTTGACAAAGGAGTGTTTTTTAAGGATGTAAATTTTATTTATACAATCCTTTTTGCACAGATTATTCTTTTCATAAGTAAGATAATGCTAGAGTTTTACCGCTCTTGGTTATTTGTACATATTAGCAGTAGAATAAGCTTATCTATCATATCTGATTTTTTGAAAAAATTAATGAAACTATCTTTGAGATATTTTAATTCAAAGAATGTGGGAGATTTAATTCAAAGAATTAATGATCATAAAAGGATAGAACAATTTTTGTCGAAAGAATTGATTCAGACAGTCTTTTCGCTTTTTAGTATGTTCATCTATTCCTTTATTCTGTTTTATTTTAACTTGAATATTTTTTTAGTGGTTTTTTTCTGTACCATTATTGAAGTAATCTGGATACTTAACTTTCTGGAAAAACTAAAAATTAATGATTACAAGAACTTTTCTCTACTTTCAAAAGAGCAGAACAAAATCTATGAAATTATTAATTCTATTCAAGAAATAAAATTAAACAATTTAGAGGATGAAAAGAAAGCTGAGTGGCAAACTATTCAGAAAAAACTCTATATAAATAAACTTGAAAAATTGAAGATAGATCAAAAGTATGAGGCTTATAGATTTATGAATTTTTTTCAAACCATTCTTGTTATTTTCTTTGCAGCGGTAGCTGTAATGAATGGCAAAATGACGATAGGAACAATGCTTTCAGTTATGTTTATATTAGGAGCAATAAACGGACCAATTAGTAATTTACTAAATTTCATTTTACAGTTTAAACTTGTAAAAGTTAGTTTTGAAAGATTAAACGAAATTCATAATAAGAAAGAAGAAGAAAACGTATCACTAATTAAAAGTTTTGATCATATTGAAGACATAAAGTTTAATAACGTTAGTTTTAGCTATGACAATAAAAATTTTATACTTCAAAATATAAATATTCTCATTCCTAAAAACAAGACAACTGCTATAGTAGGGGTTAGCGGAAGTGGTAAAACATCGCTTTTGAAATTGTTATTAAAGTTTTATGATCCTCAACAAGGAAACATTAAAATAGGAGATCATTCTATTAAAGATATAGATAATAAACTATGGAGAAATAAGTGTGGTGTTATACTGCAAGATAGTGTCATTTTTTCAGAAACTATCAAATATAATGTATCACTTGAAAATGAACCGGATGAAAAAAAAATAAATAACGCTTTAGAACTAGCTAATATTAAACAATTTGTAGATTCTTTACCGTTAAAAGAATATACAATAATTGGTTCGGAAGGAGTAGGATTAAGTCAGGGACAAAGACAACGTATTTTAATAGCTAGAGCCATTTATAAAAATCCGGATTATATGTTCTTTGATGAAGCAACAAATTCACTGGATTCAGAAAATGAAAAACAAATCGTAAACAATATTAATCATTTTTTTAAAGATAAAACAATGGTTGTTGTTGCTCATAGATTGTCAACAGTAAAAGATGCGGATCAAATACTAGTTTTGGATAATGGTGTTCTCATAGAAAAGGGAACACATATAGAATTAGTTCATTTGAAAGGCAAATATTATAGTTTGATCAAAAATCAGTTAGAACTAGGACAATAATGAAAAATAAAGAAACTAATATTTTAGGAGAAATCCCTCAAAGATTGACAATCATAGGATGTTTAATATGTATGGTTTCCATACTTTCCATACTTTATGCTCTTTCTGTTCTATTTTCTTAAAAAAGTAGAAAAACTTACCAACAAAAATATGCATTGTGTAAAAGTCTGGATTTCCGATTGTATTATTGATTCCTTCTAAATATAAAAAGTTGCCCCAAAAGCTAAGAATCTGTTGGTTTTAACCTTAAGATTCAATTCATTATGACTACTGAAATTCAGCTTAATAATGAGAATACTTTTGAGACAACTAAAAAAAACAGGACTATTTTGTTACGTAATTATAACGGGAAGAACTAATTATTGTTCCAATCAATTTTTCGGGATACATACATGATAGTTCCCAAAATGATAAATAAACCAATACTGCCTACTAATAGCGCATAATCTTCTAACTGAATGATCACATAGATAAAACTATACAATGCTGTAAGAGCCAGACTGATAAAAGCTGCATATTTTCTGTTTTTTAATACCGAAACAGCATAGAGCAACAGCATAACGATCACTGACGAAGCTGCTATGACATAAGCCAATGAAAAACTGGAATGTTCTGTTATGGAAAGCAAAAGCGTATAAAACATAATCAAAGCCAAACCGATCATAGTGTATTGAAAGATGTGAATGTTGATTTTACTGATGGTTTGAATGAGGAAAAATACCAAAAAGGTTAATCCAATCACTAAAAATCCATATTTAGACGAACGTTCATTTTGTTGATATTCATCCACTGTTTCAATTAGTTTAACACCATAAGAATATTTCTGAAGATTAGGGATAAAATCCAAATATTGTTGCGCAAACGGACGATTAACATGAATGATCTTCCAATCGGCGTGAAAATTTTTATCGGTGATTTCTTTAGTCGTATCATTTGAAGCAAATGAGCCAATGAACGAAGGCGAATTCCAATTAGAATCTATTGAAGTAGTTGTTGTTTTACCAATGGGAATAAATTCAACAGCATTGCTTCCGTTGTATTGAATGTTGAACTGAAAAGAATGGGATTGTTGCAGATCATAAGTAAAAGCAGTACTTTCCAGCACATCAAAATAGTTGTCTTCATCCATATTGGTTTCCAAAGCTAACTTTTGTTCGTTCAACTGAATCGTTAAATCACTTTTCACACTTTTTAAGTCCGTAGTTTTAATTACAATCGAAGCTTTATCCCAAAGAATATCTTCCGGTTTACAATTGAATTTTGAGAAATCCAAAGCATTAAAATTTCCTTTCACATCAAGTGAAGCTTTAAAAACCATAGGTTTAAAAATACCGCGCTTCAGTTTATCCACTTTTTGAACCTGAGCTTGATGTTGCAAGGTTTCAGGAAAGAAAAAAGCATCTACAATTTCTTCTTGTTTTTGAATAGAAGTCGTTTTAGTTTGCTCATTATACACTTCAGTTTCTGTAATCGTTTTAATGGGAATCTTAAGGATTGGTCCCATAAAATGAACTTTTTCACCCCAAGTTATAGTTTCATTTTTAAAAACTTCGGTTTTACGTTCAGAACGTTCCCGGATTACGTTTTGAACTAAGTTCAAAGGAATGAGCAATACTAAAGTTAAAAAGCCAACCATCAGCATTTTAGCAGTGGTCGTTTGAAAAAAGGAAGTTTTGCCTTTTTGTTGATTTTCGAATTGATTTTGATTTTCCATGAGTATATAGTATTTATTTGATATTAAAAATGTTTTGTATTTCAGCAGTAGGATAAGACAACAGTTTGCTGAATTCCAGATCATAAAACAGATATGCTTTTTTTCCTCTTTTATAACAATTCACAAAACTTTTATATGAAGTAGGGTAGAAGAAAATGCCGGTTAAAACAACAATTCCTGTAAACAGACTCCTTTTTCCGTTGCCTAAAAGATAAAATTGCAGATCGATCTCTTCTTTAACAGTTGTGCCTATTTGGGTTAGTACATGAAAAACATCATGCTCCTCCAGATTTTCTTGTATTTCAAACTGATTGTTTTTAAAAAATAGCCCCAGATCATTGCCTAATGTTCCGGTATTCATAATTAAAAGAGAATCTATAGAAATATCCCAGGGTTCCGGTTTTTTGAACAGAAACAAATAAGGAACTCTGGCAATTTGGTACAGTTTTTCTACTATTACATCTTTCATAAAGTACTTTGTATTTCAAAGTTAAAGGATAAATTTTTTTAGTTTTGTCCGGAAATCAATTTTTCAAGGGCTTCAATGTGCTCTTGGAATGCTTTTTTTCCTTCTTTAGTTGCAATATACTTGGTGTTGGGTTTTCGACCTATGAATTGTTTCTCGACAGTAATATAATTTTCACTTTCTAAAGCTTTGGCATGGCTGGCCAAATTACCATCAGTTACGCCTAAAATCTCTTTTAGCGTAGTAAAATCAGCACTTTCATTGACCATTAATACCGACATAATTCCTAATCGGATGCGATGATCGAAAGCTTTATTGATATTTTGAATGATATTTTTCAAAGTGAAGGTTAACTATAAAATGATTGTTTTATTTTCTATCGTATTTAAAATACATCATGCTGCCATATATAATGTGGCAAACTCCAAATCCTAAAGCCCAAAACAATAGTCCATAATTTAAAAACCAAGTGGATAATAATCCTAATATGATCAAAGTAATTCCTAAATAACGAACATCTCTTAAAGTATACTTACTGGCATTTACACAAGCCAATCCGTAGAAAATAAGGGTCAGTGGAGCAATGAGATTCAAAATCTCTTTTTCCATTAAAAATAGAATAAAAATGCCTCCGCTGACTAACGGGATAGAAAAATTGATCAATAAGCGTTGAGATGCTGCGTTCCAAATAGTTTCGTTTTGCATTTTGGCTTTTCTCATACTGAAAAAAACACCGGTTGCTATAGAGGCGATCAATACCACTAAAGCAATGGTTAGTAATCGGTAAACAGCAGCTTCTGAAATGACTAAGCCTTTATAAGGATTTCCGATGTAATGATCAAAATAGATCGTTTTATAGGCAAACCATGCGCCTATTAAAGCATAAATACCGGCCAAGACACCTGATAATCCGCTAAGTGATAAGCACAAAGTAGATTTGTTCATAATGTCTTTGATGTCTTGAATGTCTTTTAAATATTTACTTGCTTCCATATAAAGAACTTTGAAATACAAAGTAAATATGTTTTTACGACATGAACAAATTTTTTAAAGTATTTTTACAAAATGAAATTAACTGATGAATATATAGTAAGACAACCGGAGCTCTATAGGGAAATGCTTTTACACGTTATTTCTATTGTAGAAAGAACATTACCGGATGTTCAATTGCTCTTCAAATGGGGAATTCCTTATTTTTATTATCAAAAGAAACCGCTTTGTTATTTGGCACCTAACCATAAAAAGAAATTTTTAGATGTTGGTTTTGCACGCGGTTATGAATTGAAAAACTATCAGGAAATATTGATAGGAGAGAAGCGGAATACCGTGAAGTCACTTCGCTATTTTGCTTTGGAAGAAATCGATAATGGGGTTTTACAGGGAGTTCTGAAAGAAGCTTCGCAATTAACTGTATTAAAATAAATAGCCGATTAAAACTTAATCGGCTATTACTTATAATTTTTGATTTGTATACAAACTAAATTCTAAAAATTCCTCCAATAACAATAATTCTTTGCAAGAACCAAAATTCTTGTTCCGCGTGATCTGCAGAGCTTTGAGTGGTTCTGATGTCTTGCATATTGATATAACCGCCTTTTAATTCGGTTTGTATAAAGAAATGTTTGAAGAAAGTAAAGTTTAAACCTGCTTTAGCAGAAAGTCCAAATCCGGCTACGTGAAAAGCATCATTACGATCATTACCTAATAATTTAGAGTTGGTTTTAGGATATAAAAAACCACCGCCAACACCTTCGGTTATATTGATTTGAAACTTATCGGTATTCAATGTTTTACTGAACAACTTGGTAATATCGTCTACTCTTGAAAACTCAGTATTGATATAATTTAAACCGTCAGTGTGTTCAAAGGTTAAAAAGTTTTCATCAAGTGTTAACTGATCAGCTGTAGGATTTTCATCGTAAGTTCCTGCATTGGGATAGTACCCCGAATAGTTCACACGTTTGTCCTGAGACATTACATATTTCATGTGGTCAACGCCTAATGAAATGTTGTAGTGATCTGTAATAAAATATCCCACTCTTAAATTAGTCTGCGGAATAGTCATTTTCGTAGGATTGATATAATCGACATGCCATCCTTTAGGTTTGTCGTGCGCTTCTACATCATAAAGGGTAAAATCATAATTATCTCCTTTGAATCGGATATCAGATTTAGAATAACTTTCGCGGTTTCCACCCCAAAAAATATAAAATTTCCCTTTGTTATGAGCTGTGTATTTTTCTGGATTTTCAACGGTTTCTTGTGAAAAGGTGTACTGAGAAAAAACACAAAAAGATAGTACAACCATTAAAAATGATTGTTTCATTTTGAAATTACTATGGATTTAGGTTTTAAAATTGATTTATGGTTTGTTTAATAGCAACTAATTTGGTCATTAAACCTTCTAAAAGGTCTAAATGTAGCATGTTAGCACCGTCACTTTTTGCATTGGCAGGATCAAAATGAGTTTCAATAAAGATTCCATCTACACCAGTAGCAATTCCGGCTTTAGCAATGGTTTCAATCATTTCCGGACGACCGCCGGTTACACCACTCATTTGATTAGGCTGTTGCAAAGAATGGGTTACATCTAAAACAGTTGTTGCAAATTGTTTCATAGTTGGAATTCCTCGGAAATCTACGATCATATCTTGGTAGCCAAACATTGTTCCTCTATCAGTTACCATTACATTTTCATTGTTGCTGTCTAATACTTTTTGAACGGCGTGTTTCATACTCTCCGGACTCATGAATTGTCCTTTTTTCAGGTTTACTGTTTTTCCGGTTTCGGCAGCAGCTACAACTAAATCCGTTTGACGAACTAAAAATGCCGGAATTTGTAAAACATCTACATATTGTGCAGCCATTACAGCATCTTCATTGGTATGAATATCTGTGATTGTAGGAACACCAAATTCTTTCGATACTTTTTCTAAGATCTTTAAAGCTTTTTCATCACCAATTCCTGTAAAACTATCAACGCGAGAACGATTCGCTTTTTTGAAAGATCCTTTAAATACATAAGGAATTTCCAATTTATCAGTAATGCTAACAATCTTTTCAGCGATTCGTAATGCCATTTCTTCACCTTCAATAGCACATGGTCCGGCTAGTAAAAAGAAGTTTCCTTTATCGGTATTTTTTATTTGAGGTATGTTGTTTAAATTCATTTTGTTTCAATTAAGTTACAAAGATAAAAAATAAAACCATTTAAACGATTGTTTAAATGGTTACAAATGTTACGAAATATGAAATATTTTTAATTATCAGAATTGTTCAATGGTTTGATTGAAAAACCTTTAGGGCAAACAATCTTGCCTTTTTCATAGCTATTGAAATACAGCTTTTTAGTGGTTGAACTTCCTTCAAAATGTACTTCGTAAATCGATAAAGTTCCGGCACCCATAGCGTTGTGCTTGGTAGGAAAAGGACAACAAGTGTCTATTTTTTCATAGGTAATGGTTTCACCTTTAGGACCTTGAAGTGCTTTAAAAAAGTATCGAACATAGATTTCTTCTTGTCGGTCTAATATTAAACCTATATTAATAGGATAATCGGAATCATAACCATATTTAGCATCATTGGCGTATTCAGTTAATACAAAAGCACCATTTTTAACAGGAGGCTTTATTGCCGTGTCGTCAACATTCTTAAGCGTTGATTTTGTACTTACACAACTACTCAAAACAAATAGAAAAAGTAAAGCTAAAAATCTCATATACATTATGATTTGGTTTGACTAAAGTAGCTAATAACAGCAGCATATACAACACCAAACGACAGTTTGTCGAAAATGTTGTTCTTCACAAAAGCTTGAATATTATAGTTGAATTCAGCTAATTCTTTGTTTTTACTCATACTAATAGCGCTTTCGAAGAAATTGGGTGACACTAAATTAAAAGTAATATAGATTACAATACTTGTTGTTAAAGCCGTTAAGAAGCTAAGGACAATTCCACTACCAAATCCTTGTTTCCAATCCATTTTACCTTGATAATATTTAGCCTTTTTATCTCGGAGCGCAAAAATGAAAATAACAATAGAAACAGGAATAAATAATAAGTTGAAAAGAGGTTCAGCTGTTGCTTTTGTGCTGTGAAAACCCAAAGCACGCTCTAAAAACATCCAGATTAAATAAACAACAGCAAAAATTACTGACCATTTAATCTCAATCTCAAATTTTTTCATCGTACAGTTTAAAATTTAGCCAAAGGTAATAAAAGATGTTTAGATAATAAAAGTCTATTAGTTTAGTAGATTTTTATAGTATTGCGTTATATTTGCACAACTAATTTTTTGATGAAATGGAATATCTATTGGGAACTTGGCATTGGTCAATTTCTGGTTTTTTAATTGGATCAGTTATGCTGATTTTGGTTTATTTTGGAAAAACATTTGGGATGTCTTCTAATTTACGTACTATGTGTACCATGATTGGAGCAGATAAATTCAGTGAGTTTTTCAAAATGGATTGGCGTGAACAAAAATGGAATTTGGCAGTAGTTTTAGGTGCTATCTTAGGCGGGTTTATAGCGTCTCATTTTTTAAGTGATCCACAATTGATTGAGCAGTTGAATCCGAAAGCAATAACAAGTTTGGAACAAATGCATATTGATGCTCCCAATGGAAAATTTGTACCCGATGCTATTTTTAGTTGGGACTCAGTATTAACGGTAAAAGGTATAAGTATTTTATTAATAGGCGGAATTCTCATTGGATTTGGAACGCGATATGCCGGAGGCTGTACTTCAGGGCATGCCATTAGTGGTTTAAGCAATTTACAAAAACCTTCATTGATAGCAGTTATAGGCTTCTTTATTGGTGGTTTACTGATGGTTCATTTTATTTTACCTTTAATTTTTTAAATATGAAATTTTTACGTTTCTTTTTAGTCGGAATAATATTTGGAATAGTTTTGACAAAGTCAGAAGCCATTTCTTGGTACAGAATTTATGAAATGTTTATGTTCCAATCGTTTCATATGTATGGTATTATGGGTGTTGCAGTTTGTACCGGAATTATTGGTGTTCAGTTGATGAAGAAGAATAAAATGAAGGATTATAAAGGTTTTCCGATTCAATTTTTTGATAAGGAAAAAGGATTTACTCGTTATATAATAGGAGGTATGTCTTTTGGATTAGGTTGGGGATTAGTAGGCTGCTGTCCCGGACCTATTTTTATTTTATTGGGGACAGGAGCTTTCAGTATTGCCATTGTTTTGGTTGGAGCTTTATTAGGAACTTTTTTATATGGTATATTAAAAGACAAATTACCACATTAAAGATGTAACTTTTGTTGCTTTTGTAATTTATACAGAATTGTAATTTTGAAAAAAAGTTAAAAATGACAACAACAATTTATATTCAAAATTTAAAATGTGGCGGTTGTGCCAGTACGGTAACTAAAAATTTATCGGCAGTAGAAGGAATTGAAAATGTTAATGTTAAGGTAGACGAAAGTACAGTAACATTTGATTATCAGCAAGAAACTAAAGTAAACGAAGTAAAGGAAATATTAAAGAAAATAGGTTATCCCGAAACAGAGGAAGATAATTCTTTAGGAACTAAAACCAAATCTTTTATAAGCTGTGTGGTAGGAAAATTGACCTAGCAAAAAAAAATGTTAAAAATTTTATAAAATTTATTTTTTTATTAGTAAGATTAGTCTTTTATTTGCGAAATAATTTTAAAAAATATTTAACAAAATGAAAAAAGTTTTATTCTTATTCGTGTCTACATTAGTTTTAGGTTTAACATCTTGTAACAAAGACGACGATTCAAGTTCTGCAAGTATTGAAGGGAAATGGGCATATTCTCAATGGGGAATTGGTGCATCTGGACAAGAAGCTTTCTCAAATTATGAGAATGATTGTGCTTCTCAAGGAGATTACATTGAATTTGTGAGTGGTGGAACAGCAACAGATCATTATTTTAACTCTAGTTGTGAGGATGAGGCTACTTCTGGAACATGGGCTAAAGAGGGTAATACATTGACATTAACTATTGATGGAGAAACAGAAACAGCTGAAATTATAACACTTGATGGTTCTACATTAAAAGTTAAATACAGTACTGGTCAGGAAGGAATGGATTATATTTCTGTTTTTACAAGAATGTAATAAATACAAGCATAAAAAAACGCTCCGATATCGGAGCGTTTTTTTATATCTAGAAATTCGGAGACAAATTATATTTCTTGTAGAAGTTGTCTAAAGCTTCTAACACTTCGTCTTCGTTATCTACAATTTTGAATAAATTCAAATCATCTGGGCTAACATTGTGGAATTTTTCTAATAAAACCATCTTAACCCAGTCCATTAAACCTGACCAAAATTCGGTTCCAACCAAAATAATCGGAAATTTAGCAATCTTTTTCGTTTGAATCAACGTAATTGCTTCAAACAATTCGTCTAAAGTTCCAAAGCCACCTGGCATCACCACAAAACCTTGCGAATATTTTACAAACATTACTTTGCGCACAAAGAAATAATCAAACTGCAAGTTCTTGTCACGGTCAATATATGGGTTGAAATGTTGCTCAAACGGCAATTCAATATTTAAACCTACCGAAGTTCCGCCGCCATAATGTGCCCCTTTATTTCCGGCTTCCATAATTCCGGGACCACCGCCGGTAATCACACCATAACCCGCTTTACTAATTTTATAGGCAATTTTCTCTGCTAAAAGATAATATTTGTCTTCAGGTTTGGTTCTCGCCGATCCAAAGATAGAAACACACGGACCAATTCTTCCCATCGATTCATAACCGTTTACAAATTCAGACATGATTTTAAAAATCGCCCATGAATCGTTCGTACGAATTTCGTTCCAAGTTTTTTGTTTAAATTTTTCCTGTATTCTGTGATCGTCGTTTTCGTATTGCTCTAATGCCATAATCTTTACGTCTTTTTAAAATTAAACAAGCCCGCTAAGATACTTTTTTTTCTTGAATTGAGAGGAAACTTCGCTATTATTTCTATTTTAAGAAGCACCAGTCTATTTTTTCAAAACAATAATAGTCGTGTCTTTCGCTATATTTTATGCAAGCATAAAGATGCTGCTTCACCCACGGCTATACTTCATTTTAAAGTGTATTCAACAAAACCCCAATGGATTAGAATTAGGCTTCCATTTCTTTTTTCAAAAACTTAGCCGTGTAGCTTTCCTTGTTTTTAATGATTTCTTCCGGCGTTCCTAATCCTACAACCTGACCACCGCCTTTACCGCCTTCATAACCAATATCTATGATATAATCGGCTATTTTTACCACATCTAAGTTGTGTTCAATAATTAAAACCGTATTGCCTTTGTCAACTAATTTCTGAATCACATTCATCAACACACGAATGTCTTCAAAATGTAAACCAGTAGTAGGTTCATCTAAAATATAAAACGTATTTCCGGTATCTTTTTTAGAAAGTTCAGTAGCTAGTTTTACCCGTTGCGCTTCACCACCCGATAGTGTGGTACTTTGTTGTCCAAGCGTGATATAACCCAAACCTACATCCTGAATGGTTTTTACTTTTCGGTAAATTTTCGGGATGTTTTCAAAGAACTCAACCGCTTCATCAATCGTCATGGCTAAGACATCCGAAATGGATTTTCCTTTGTAGCGAATTTCTAAAGTTTCGCGGTTAAAACGTTTTCCTTGACACGTTTCACATTCTACATAAACATCCGGCAAAAAGCTCATTTCAATGGTTCGCACTCCCGATCCTTCACAGGTTTCGCAACGTCCGCCTTTTACGTTAAAGCTAAAACGTCCCGGTTTATAACCTCTGATTTGGGCTTCCGGTGTTTGCGTAAACAAACTTCTTATTTCCGAAAAAACATCCGTATACGTCGCAGGATTGCTTCGCGGGGTTCTTCCAATCGGACTTTGGTCAATATCAATTACTTTATCAATGTGTTCTAAACCTTCAATTTTTTCAAAAGGTTGCGGTTTTTTAACGGCATTAAAAAAGTGAGCATTTAAAATAGGGTAGAGCGTTTCGTTAATCAAGGTCGATTTTCCGCTTCCTGAAACTCCGGTGACACAAATTAATTTTCCTAATGGAAACTCAACCGTAACATTTTTAAGATTATTTCCGGTTGCACCATAAAGTTTCAGTGTTTTTCCGTTGCCTTCCCTGCGCTTTTCAGGAATTTCTATTTTCATTTTACCGCTCATAAATTGAGCCGTAATGGTGTTTTCGTTTAATAATTCTTTCGGTGTTCCTTGACTGATGATTTTTCCGCCATAGCGTCCGGCTTTCGGTCCAATGTCAATTACATGGTCAGCACGTTCAATCATATCTTTGTCGTGTTCCACCACAATAACCGAATTCCCGATGTCGCGCAGACTTTCTAAGGATTTAATCAATCGTTCGTTGTCTCTTTGGTGTAAACCAATACTGGGTTCGTCTAAAATATACAATACACCAACTAGTTGCGAACCAATTTGCGTAGCCAAACGAATACGTTGTGCTTCGCCACCCGAAAGCGATTTTGAACTTCGGTTTAACGATAAATAATTCAAGCCTACATCCAGTAAAAATTGCAAACGAGTAGTAATTTCTTTTAAAATTTCAGTAGCAATGGCTTGTTGCTTTTCGGTTAAGTTTTTCGGTAAATCTTTAAACCATTCCGAAAGTTCAACGATATCCATTTGAACCAATTCGCCTATATTTTTGTCATGAATTTTAAAGTACAAAGCTTCTTTTCTCAAACGCATACCGTGACATTCCGGACAATCAATTTCATCCATGAATTCTTTTGCCCAACGTTTGATGCTTTGCGTTTCCGATTGTTCGTATTGGTTTTTAATGAAGTTTGAAATCCCTTCAAAATCAATTTTATAATCTTTGGTAATGCCCATGACTTTAGAAACTACTGAAAATTTCTCATTTCCACCATATAAAATCATGTTCATGGCTTCTTGCGGAATGCTTTCAATAGGATCTGATAGTTTAAAATCAAACTTTTGCGCTATGATTTCCAATTGTTTGAAAATCCAGGAATTTTTAAAGTCACCCAAAGGTGCAAAACCACCGCTTTTAATCGATAATTTTGGGTTGGGAACAATCTTATTCAAGTTAATTTCGTTAATCGTTCCTAAACCGTTGCAACATTCGCAAGCCCCTTTTGGGGAGTTGAATGAAAAGTTATTGGGTTCCGGATTAGGATAAGAAATTCCGGATGATGGACACATTAAATTTCGACTGAAATAACGTACTTCGCCGCTTTCTTGTTCTAAAACCATCAAAATATTTTCGCCGTGATACATGGCTGTTTTGATGCTTTCGGTTAAGCGTTTATCGGTGTCTTCGTCTGTTTTCACAGCAATACGATCAATTACGATTTCAATATCATGAGTTTTATAACGATCCACTTTCATGCCGAATTCTAAATCTCGAATTTCGCCATCAATACGAACTTTTACAAAACCTTGTTTGGCAATTTGCTCAAACAGTTCGCGATAATGTCCTTTTCTCGAACGAATAACAGGCGATAGAATATTAATTTTTTTGCCATTAAAAGTTTCGGTAATCAGTTCCTTGATTTGTTCATCAGAATACGAAACCATTTTTTCGCCGGTGTTGTAACTAAAAGCATCTCCGGCGCGTGCATACAACAAGCGTAAAAAATCGTAAATTTCTGTAATCGTTCCAACAGTTGAACGCGGACTTTTGCTAGTCGTTTTTTGTTCGATAGCGATAACCGGCGATAAACCATCAATCTTATCCACATCAGGACGTTCCAATCCACCTAAGAATTGTCGGGCATAAGCCGAGAAGGTTTCAATGTACCGACGTTGACCTTCGGCATAAATAGTGTCAAAAGCTAAAGAAGATTTTCCCGAACCCGAAAGACCGGTAATAACTACTAGTTTTTCTCGGGGAATGATTACGTCAATATTTTTTAAATTATGAGCACGAGCGCCAATAATTTCGATAGTTTCGTCTGTGTTGTTCATGTTTTTTTGGCAAAACGCAAAGATACAAGTTTATAAGAAGAAAAGCCAACGTATTAGTAGTGAATATTGTTAATAATTAAATGAATGTATTTCTTCTTCTTTTACGATAATGATTCTAATTATTTAAATACAAAACGGAAATAGTGACGAAGTGAAGAAATAAAAAAGGCTGTTTTTCAAAAAAACAGCCTTTTATACTTTTTAAAAAAATTAGAAATTCAAATCTATTGCGGGTAAAAGTTTAGAAGAACATTCACCAAAACCGATTCGTACGTTTTCGTTTTCGCAATACCCTCTTAAAATTACCGTATCATTATCATTAATTGATTTTCGCTCGGTTCCATCTTTCATTTTTAATGGATTTTTTCCGCCCCAAGTTAATTCTAACATAGAACCAAAGCTATTTTCTTCAGGCCCGGAAATAGTTCCGCTTCCCATTAAATCTCCTGAATTTATTCGGCATCCATTAACTGTGTGATGAGCTAATTGTTGAGCCATTGACCAGTACATGTATTTAAAATTCGATTGGCTCACAGTAGTTTCTTCTGAATTTTCAGGTTGAATTAAAACCTCTAGATTGATATCAAAAGCATGGTTCCCTTCTTGTTGTAAGTAAGGAAGTGGAGTAGGGTTTTGTTCGGGACCTTTAACTCTAAAAGGTTCTAAAGCGTCCATAGTTACGATCCATGGAGACATTGATGAAGCAAAGTTTTTGGCTAAAAATGGTCCAAGAGGAACATATTCCCATTTTTGCATATCGCGTGCACTCCAGTCATTAAACAAAACCATTCCGAAAATGTACTCTTCAGCTTCATTCACAGGAATGGGTTCGCCCATTAAATTAGCATCCGTAGTGATAAAAGCAGTTTCTAATTCAAAATCTACAAATTTTGAAGGGCCAAAAACAGGTTGTGTTTCTCCCGGAGGTAATGTTTGTCCATTAGGTCTTTTTACCGGAACACCGCTAGGTATAATTGTAGAACTTCTACCGTGATATCCTACCGGAATGTGAAGCCAGTTCGGTAATAAAGCATTTTCCGGATCTCGGAACATTTTACCTACGTTAGTAGCGTGTTCTTTGCTGCTGTAAAAATCGGTATAATCTCCAATTTGTACCGGTAAAAGCATTTCAATTTCAGAAACATCAAATAATATGATTTCTCTATGTTCTTGGTTGTCTCTTAGTTTAGGATTGGTTGCATCAAATAATTCAGCTAAACGGTTGCGAACTAGACGCCATGTTTTTTTACCATCAGAAATAAAATCATTCAAGGTATCTTGCATAAACATATCGTCAGTTAGATCAATGCCTTCAAAATAATTCAGACGTTGAAGTGCCCCCATATCAATTGCTGTATTACCAATGCGTGTTCCTATTGTAATATCATCATTTTTGGTAATAAAAACACCAAAAGGGATATTTTGAATTGGAAAGTCGCTACCTTTTAGAACTTCGATCCAAGATTTTCTTTTAGGGTCATTTGCTATATTTGGCATGGTATACTGTTAGTTTGTTGTTGATAAATCGAGAATCAAATATAAAGTTTACGATGTATTTACCAAACCTTTTTCGTAATTTTGCGTAAATTTTAACGAATTACTAAAAAAATGCAACGCGACGAACAAATTTTTGATCTGATTCTTGACGAACAAGATAGACAAATTCACGGAATTGAGTTAATTGCTTCTGAAAACTTTGTGAGTGACCAAGTAATGGAAGCAGCAGGTTCTTGTTTAACTAATAAATATGCTGAAGGATATCCGGGAAGACGTTATTATGGTGGATGTGAAGTAGTGGATATTGTTGAACAAATTGCTATTGATAGAGCAAAAGCTTTGTTTGGAGCTGAATATGTAAATGTACAGCCTCACTCAGGATCGCAAGCAAATACAGCTGTTTTTGCAGCATGTTTACAACCGGGCGATAAAATTTTAGGTTTCGATTTGTCCCATGGTGGACATTTAACACATGGTTCACCTGTAAACTTTTCGGGTAAATTATACCAACCGGTTTTTTATGGTGTAGATCAGGAAACAGGTATGTTGAATTATGATAAAATCCAAGAAATTGCTACTAAAGAACAACCTAAATTAATTATTGCAGGAGCTTCGGCTTATTCTCGTGATATGAATTTTGAACGTTTCAGAACAATTGCGGATAGTGTTGGAGCTATTTTAATGGCAGACATTTCACATCCTGCAGGATTAATTGCTAAAGGGTTATTAAGTGATCCAATTCCTCATTGTCATATTATAACAACAACTACACATAAAACATTACGTGGACCACGCGGAGGAATGATTATGATGGGCAAAGATTTTGAAAATCCTTGGGGATATACAACGGCGAAAGGAGAAGTAAAAATGATGTCTAATTTGTTAGATATGGCTGTTTTTCCAGGGAATCAAGGAGGTCCTTTAATGCATATTATTGCGGCTAAAGCAGTAGCTTTCGGCGAAGCTTTAACAGACGAGTTTTTCCGTTATGCTTTACAAGTACAAAAAAATGCAAAGGCTATGGCAGAAGCTTTTGTAAAAAGAGGATACAATATCATTTCCGGAGGAACAGATAACCACATGATGTTAATTGATTTACGCAATAAAAATATCACAGGTAAAGAAGCGGAAAATGCTTTGGTAAAAGCTGAAATTACAGTAAATAAAAATATGGTTCCTTTCGATGATAAGTCTCCATTTGTAACTTCAGGGATTAGAGTGGGAACTCCTGCCATCACAACCAGAGGTTTAGTGGAAGATGATATGGAAACAATTGTTGCTTTAATAGACAAAGTATTGATGAATTATACTGATGAAGCTGTTTTAGAACAAGTAGCAGAAGAAGTTAATGATTTGATGGGAGAGAGAGCAATGTTCGTTTTTTAACTTTTACACTGATTAAAGTTTCTTCTAAATAAAGGAAGGAGAAATAATTAATAGATAGAGCTAGAAAAGCAGTAGTGAAAAAATTCACTACTGCTTTTTTTATGATAAGATCATTCAAATTTTTAATCTTTAGTTGTCCTGACCATCTAAATAAAAAAACTGTAAAAAGGTGAAAATGAACTGTGTTTTTTTACTAATGTTAATATTTTTAAATAAAAGTAGCTTTTTACTTATTTTATTTATGTTAAAATCGATAAAATGCAAAATAATACGATATAAACAATAATTTATTTTATGACTATGAAATGAAAATATATTAATCTTGCACTGGATTTTAAAAAGTTCAATTTTGTTGAATTTTTTAATATATAAATGCTAAAAACCACTAAAAAATGAAAGAAAATAATGCATTAAGTATCTTTTTTTGTAAAATATTCAATAGCTTACCTATTCTTTTTTTACTTTTATTTTCGTTAGTAGCCAGTGCAACGCCTATTATTACTAACATAAACCCAACAAAAGTTACAGCCGGTACAACGGTGACTATAACAGGATCAGGATTTACAAATAATTCAAGCACGGTTGTTTCTTCAATTGGAGGAAGTACTTCCGGATCATCCACTTACACTGTAACTTCTAAATCGGCAACTGAAATTGTACTAGTTATTAACGGAACGGTAAATGGAGCTGTTACAGTAACAGTTTCAGGAGTAGCGGTTACTAGCTCTCAATTGATTCAGTATATTAATCCCGTAGTAAAAAATAACTCAAGTAATGTTAAAGTAGATAGGATCTATACAGACTATAATGGATTTTGGTCTTCTGCTAGTGCAAGTTCTGCTGCTGCTAACCAACCCAATACCAGACATAATCTTTTGGCTTTTCAATACAATGGAACGGTTTATTCGACTGGTGTAGATGATGAGAAATTAGTAACTAATAGTGTAACATTCAATTCTCAGTATTACAGAGCATTTTCAACAAAAGGAGTTTCTGGAAAAACCCATAGTTCTTTACTATTGACAATGGCTGATTTAATAGATGGTACAGCTCAAAGTGCAGCTGCAGATCCTAACTCAGTTGAAATACAAGGATTGACGTGCTATGATGTTTTAGTGGATGGTATAAACGGTTTAGATTTAGGTACAGGAGTTACTAATTTTAATACTCAATCTGCAATAAGTTTTGATAGTAGTGATGTTCAGGCAGGTGCAGGAAATGCATTTTTTACAGATAATATTCCAGATGTCCTACTTACACAAATAGCAGATCCTAGCGGAACAGATATTTACCATTTTTCAGACGAGTATGGAAACATAGTGGGGCATCCTGTAAGGATCACAATGTCAAGTTTTAGTGCTATAGGTCGTTACAGAATGGACTTATTTAAATTTCCGAATAATGTAGATATTGGGACAGCCACACCTAATGGAGTGAGTTCTATTAGTGCCGGGACAAGAGACATCAGAATGATAGGTCTTAGATTTTCTGATTTCGGAATTGATGCTTCAAATTTTTCTTCAGTACAATCATTTGATATGGTAGCCGGAGGTGGTGCAGATATTGCTTTTATAGCTTACAATACGGCTTCATTTGATATCAAAGCACCTACTATTATTACCGCTCCTAATTCAGTTAATATCTGTTCATTACCATATAATAATAGTGTTACATTTTCTGTTGCAGCAAGTACAGATGGAATTGGATCAGCACCAGTTTATTACCAATGGAAGAAAAATAACTATGATATTCCGGGAGCTACTAATAATACATATACTATTCCGGGGCCTATACAATCCTCTGATTTTGCTACATATAAAGTAGAAATTTATAATGATTACGGGGCAATAGTAGCAACTTCTGCAATTCTTAAGCCAGGAGGAACTCCGGCAGTATGGAATGGTACTTCATGGGATCATGTTCCTACTTCAACAAGTAATCTTATTTTCACGGCTGATTATGATTCTTCAATCCATTTGACAGGAACAGAAATTCAAGGTTGTGATTGTACAGTTAATAATGGAGTAAATGTAGTTATTGATTCCGGAGATACAATGATTCTTCAGAATTCATTAAAAGTTACACCGGCTGCTTCAGGTTTGTCAGCTGGGAGTTTTACAATATATGATAGTGGAAGTTTGGTTCAAATCAATGAGAGTATAAATAATGTCGGAAATATTACGTATAAGAGAAATGTTAAGAATTTACATGCTCATGATTATGTATATTGGTCTTCACCTGTTGAGAATTTCAATTTAACTAATCTTTCTTCTTATTCTACATTTATGTATCAATGGAGTCCTAATGTTGTCAATTCAAATGGAACTTATGGAAATTGGGTATCAGCATCAGGTAACATGAATACAGCAAAAGGATATATATCAAGAGTATCAAATGCTAATAATTTTACGGTGAATTTTTCAGGAGTGCCTCATAATGGAGCTTATGATGTGACTATTTCTGGTGTAACAAGTAGTAATCCGGATATAAACAATTGGAACTTATTAGGAAATCCTTATCCTTCCCCTATAGATGCTAAAGCATTTTTGGAAGCGAATAAAGATATTGAAGGAACAGTTAGGTTATGGACTCATGGCTCTCCTATTAAAAGTAGTAATTCGAATCCTTTTTATCAAGATTTTGCTTATAACTATAGTTCTGGTGATTATTTGCTATTCAATGGAACGGCTTCAATCCCTGCAGGTTTTGATGGTTATATAGCTTCAGGACAAGGTTTCTTTGTACAAGGATTGTCAAATTCAGGAACAGTAATTTTTAGAAACTTATTCCGATATAAATCAGGAAAAACAGCCTATGATAATAGCCAGTTTTACCGCTCGACTCAACAAGAAAGTGTAGAGAAATCGGTAGTTTGGTTAAGTTTAATTGATGAAACTAATTCAACTGATGCTACTACGGCAATCGGTTATTTAGAAGGAGCAACTTTGTCAAAAGATCGTTTATTTGATACACTGCTAGCAGAGCCTAGTGATCTTTCAATTTATTCATTTGAGAATACGAATACTCCTTTGATTATTCAAGGAAGACCAGCACCTTTTAACAATACAGATGAAGTTCCATTAGGAATAACAACTCCTGCAAACGGAATTTATAAAATAGCAATCAACAATGCTGTTGGTGTTTTTGATGAGAGACAAGACATATTCTTGGAAGACAAAACGATTAATGTTATACATAACTTGAAAAACTCACCTTACTCTTTTAGTAGTTCAGAAGGAGTGTTTAATGACCGTTTCGTATTGCGTTATACTGATAATTCAGCATTGAGTAATGAGATAGCAGAAAGCAATTTTAACACTTTTACTTTTATTAAAAATAATTCTATAGAAGTTAAGTCGAACCAAAATATTAAAGATATTGTTGTATTTGACATTACAGGAAAACAGATTACCCAATTTAGAATAGAGAATACCTATAAAGAATTTAAAGGAGATTTTCAGTTTGCTCAAGGAATATACTTAGTTCAAATACAATTAGAAAATGATAATATTGTAACGAAAAAAGTAATTAAGTAATATTAAAATAAATTTGCTTTTTAAAATGCCTCTGAAATATAGTTTTAGAGGCATTTTTTTATATTCATTATATATAATTAAAAAAAGGAACTGACAATCAATGGTTTGTTAACTTTTTTTAAGAGTTGTAAAAAAATAGCACAGTTATTGAAATGCTATTTGAAAAAATTATTCTTTACAGTATATACATGGTCTTTGAATGTTGATGTTGTATAACTTTACAATACATTCAAAACTTAGTATAAAGAATTAATTTCAAAAAATATATCTTTGTCAAAATAGTTTATTTATGAAAAAAATTACTCTAGTCTTATTATGCTACTTAACATTGTTAGCTTGTAGTGGTGTTAAAAAAACAGAATCGTATTTAAATAGCGGTAATTATGATGCGGCTATCGATGTAGCGGTGAAAAACTTAAATAATAATAAAACAGCAAAAAGTAAGCAAGATTATGTTTATTTGCTAGAGGAAGCTTTTGCTAAAGCTAAACAAAGAGATGAGGAACAAATTGCCTTATTAAAAGCTGAAAACAAAGCTTTTAACTACGAGAAAATTTATAGTTTATACATGCAATTACACAACCGTCAAGAGCGAATAAAACCTTTATTGCCATTGCCTCTTTTAAATAAAGGAAGAGATGCTATTTTTCCGATGAAAAGTTATAATAGCGAAATGATCCAAAGTAAAGAAGCGCTTTCAGGTTATCTATACGATAATGCTCGTAAATTGATGGTTACCAATAATAAACTGGATTATAGAGAAGCGTATGATGATTTAACGTATTTAGATCAATTGAATCCTAATTTCAGAGATGTCAGAGCCTTGATGGATGAAGCACAATACAAAGGAACTGATTTTGTATATGTTTCCACAAAAAATGAAACCAACATGGTGATTCCGGCTAAATTACAAGAAGACTTATTGAATTTTGGAACATACGGACTTAACGACAAATGGACAGTTTATCATAATAACAAACAAAAAAATGTTGTTTATGATTTTGGAATGATACTAAATTTCAGACAAATCAATATTTCACCGGAACAAGTTCGTGAAAAACAATTCATCAAAGAAAAACAAATTAAAGACGGAACAAAAACACTTTTAGACAGTAACGGAAATGTCGTAAAAGACAGCTTAGGCAATGCTATTAAAGTAGACAATATGAAATCTATTTCCATTAGTATTTATGAGTTTACCCAATACAAAGCATGTCAGATCACCGGAATTGTAGATTATGTTGACAATCGAAGCAAACAGCTTATCGACTCTTTTCCATTAAGTAGCGAATTCATTTTCGAATACATTTATGCGAATTATAATGGAGACAAACGTGCTTGTGAAGAAAGTTACTACACTTATTTTGATAGAAGAGCAGTTCAGTTCCCTACCAATGAGCAAATGGTGTATGACACAGGAGAAGATATGAAAGCCAAGCTAAAAACCATTATTACCAACAATAAGTTCAGACGTTAAGTACAATAGGAAATAAATTTTAGATATTTTTCCAAATTCAGTAATTTTGCAAAAAAGAAACTAATGAAAAATGTAAAAGTAGGGTTGGTTCAAATGACTTGTTCAAAAGACGTGGCAACCAATGTTGAAAAAGCAAAAAAAGAAATTAGAAACGCAGCAGCTAAAGGAGCTCAAATAGTATGTTTACAAGAACTTTTTACCTCACTTTATTTTTGTGATGTAGAAGACTATGACAACTTTCAATTAGCCGAAGCTATTCCCGGACCTACAACAGAAACCATGAGTGAGTTGGCCAAAGAATTAGGCGTAGTAATTATTGCTTCATTATTTGAAAAAAGAGCAGAAGGTTTATATCACAATACTACAGCGGTTATTGATGCTGATGGAACATATCTGGGAAAATACCGTAAAATGCATATTCCGGATGATCCGGCATTTTATGAAAAATTCTATTTTACTCCGGGCGATTTAGGATACAAAGTTTTCCAAACCAAATTTGCTAAAATCGGAGTTTTAATTTGTTGGGACCAATGGTATCCTGAAGCATCCAGAATCACAGCTTTAATGGGCGCTGAAATTTTATTTTATCCAACCGCTATTGGTTGGGCAACATCTCAAGATGAAGAAACCAATAGAGATCAATACAACGCTTGGCAAACCATTCAACGTTCGCACGCAGTAGCTAATGGTGTTCCGGTGGTAAGCGTAAACCGAGTAGGTTTTGAGCAAGATGGCGCTATGAAGTTTTGGGGAGGAAGTTTTGCTACTAATGGCCAAGGTCGTTTATTGTATTTGGCTTCTCACGAAAATGAAGAGACT
This sequence comes from Flavobacterium sp. U410, assembly GCF_053570605.1. Lineage (NCBI taxonomy): Bacteria > Pseudomonadati > Bacteroidota > Flavobacteriia > Flavobacteriales > Flavobacteriaceae > Flavobacterium > Flavobacterium sp. U410. Next base: position 33,262 of record NZ_JBSEFI010000012.1, on the reverse strand, counting down.
ACCGTTGTAGATTTAGATTTAAAAGAATCCGATTATTTCCGTATGCACTGGCCGTTTTTACGAGACAGAAGAATTGATAGTTACCAACCGATTACCAAACGTTTTATTGACGCTGAAGAGTAATCGCTAATGATTCATATAAAGCGAAATCTCTTTTAGGGATTTCGCTTTCTTTTTTTACCAATAATTGTCACACTTTTCAAGATTATGACTCCAAAAGAATTAGGATTTTATTTTCCGGCTGAATTTGCTCCACAACGAGCACTTTGGCTTTCATGGCCACATAAAGAAGAATCTTGGCCGGGGAAACTACATACCATTTACAATTCGTATTGCGAATTTATTTTACAAGTAGCAGATCATCAAAAAGTATGTATTAACGTTGCCAATGAAGCGCTGAAAAACTTTGCTTTACAACAAATACAATCGTGTACCTATGCTCAAAAAGTAGCCAATTTAACTGAACTGTTGAATCAAATTACGTTTTACTTTCATCCCACTAATGATGCTTGGTGCCGCGATCACGGTCCGGCTTTCTTATTGAACCACCATTCAAAAGAAAAAGCAATTGTAGATTGGGGATATAACGCATGGGGAGGAAAATATCCACCATTTGATTTAGACGATGTTATTCCAACACGCATTGGCGAAAAGTTAGGCTTACAAGTATTTCATCCGGGAATTGTCATGGAAGGCGGAAGCGTAGAATTCAACGGAAAAGGAACGTTATTAACTTCAAGAGCTTGTTTGTTGAACGAAAACAGAAATCCGCATTTGAATCAATCTCAAATCGAACAATATTTAGTAGATTACTATGGTGTTGACCATATTTTATGGGTAAATGATGGAATTATCGGTGACGATACAGACGGTCATATCGATGACATCACGCGCTTTGTAAATGAGGATACTGTGGTAACCGTTATTGAAGAAAATAAAGCCGATGAAAATCATGCCATTCTTCAAGAAAATCTAGATCTACTAAAGAAAATGCGTTTAGAAAACGGAAAACAATTGAATATAGTTGAACTTCCTATGCCTAAACCGGTTATTTACGAAGATCAAATTTTACCGGCGTCTTACGCTAATTTTTACATTTCAAACGAAAAAGTAATTGTTCCTACGTTTAGAGATGATGCAAACGACGTAAAAGCTTTAGACATTTTACAAGATTGTTTCAAAACCCGAAAAGTGGTTGGCATTGATTCTACAGATATTATTTGGGGATTGGGAAGTTTCCACTGTTTAAGTCAACAAGAGCCTGAAATCATATAAAAAGACATTCATTTATTTTTTAAGAAGCGCCTAAATTTTATTTAGGCGTTTTCTTTTTTTAAACTTCACATAATGTATTATTTATTTGATAATTCATAAATTATTTTATTTTTGTAATAACAAACCTATAAAATAAACATTATGAAAAAAGTTTTACTATTATTTTTACTGGTTCTCTTGAATTTTACCGGTTTTTCCCAAAAGCTGGAAAAAATGAGACAAATTGAAGTAGAAGGATTTTATACTAATCCACTAGCTTCTCCCGACGGACAACATGTACTGTTATCAGGACATCATTTAAAAGGAGTTTACATACTGGATCTGAATACAAACAAGGTTATTCAGATAACAGATAAAGAGGGAAGTGGTTATGGCTACTCTTGGGATCAAAACAGTGACACAGTTTATTTTAGACAAAAAGAAGAAAAAGATTATTTTACAAATGCCAAAGCCTTTAGTTATAGTATTTCCTCAAGAAAGACAGTAGCTGTACCGGAATTAGAAGTGAACACAATTAGTTCATATCACGGAAAGTCGAAAGATGAAACAAATCATATTGTCGTTTATACCAATTTGACAACACTAAAAATTGAAGCCAGAGATTTGGTTGCCAAAAAGTCTTGGGTAGTAACTTCAGAAGAAGGACAATATTATAATGCATTACTTTCACCTGACGGATCTAAAGTCGCTGTTCATAAAGGAGCCGATATTTATATTTATGACATTATAGGAAAAGGAGAAGGAAAGAGAATAGGAACAGGATTAGCAACTTCTTGGTCAAAAGACGGAAAATACATCATTGGATTTTTAGACGAAAGTGAAGACGGACATAATGTCTCTAATTCAGAATTGTACTGGTTTGATATTGAAAAAGGAACTTCTAAGAAATTAACAAGCACAGAGGTTTTATTTGAAATGTTTCCTAGTTTTATTGATAATCAGACTATTATTTTTACTGAAGATAAATCGGGTGCTGTTTATATTGCTAATCTTAAAATGTAATCTCTCATGAAAAAACTATATTTTATATTCGTTATTCTGTTTAGCCTAAGTATTCAGGCTCAGATTATAGTATTAGATCCCGGACACGGTTATGGTGCAACGACAAGTGATAATCCGGACGGAAGAACGGCAACTGAGATAGAAACAGCTCTAGAGGTTGGACTCAGAACTCGAAATCTTATTCAAGGCAGTTGTAATTGGACAGTGTACATGACACGAACTACAAATTTGAATAGTTGGATATCTGTTACCCAGCGAGCGCAAATGTCTAATAATTGGAATGCAGATCGTTTGTTAAGCATCCATTGTAATGCCGGAGGCGGAAGCGGAACAGAAACGTTCTATTGTACACAAGATGATACAAATACAACACCGGACATCAATTTTGCAAATAAGATTCAGACAGATATGGCTTCAAATGGACAATGGAGCAATAGACGTTGTGTGGAAGATAATAGTTATTTATCGTATCATTTAGGTGTTTTACGTTATTCTTCAGCAACAGGTTGTCTTAATGAAATAGGTTTTGTAGATTCTTCTGATGCCACCAAATTAACCAGTTCAACATGGAGAGATACATTTGCAGCATCTTATTTTAGTTCACTACAAACTAATCTTAATTTGACATGTACTTCATCTTCAGCACCGGGTTCTTTTTCATTAACAGCAACGCCTCAATGCAGTGGAACTTCAACTCGTATTAGTTTGTCTTGGACAGCGGCAGCAAATGCAACATCTTATGATATTTACAGAAATGGAAGTTTGTATACCAATGTCACAGGAACTTCTTTTATAAATACAAGTGTTACAGCAGGAACAAGCTATACTTACTATGTGAAAGCCAAAAATAGTAGTGGTTCAACCAATAATTCAAACGGAACACTTTCTGCTACAGCTCCTAATTGCTCAACTCCGGGTTCTTTTACCTTGACAGCGACATCAGTATGTGACGGAACAGCAAGTGCTATTAATTTATCGTGGACATCTTCTACAAACGCCACTTCTTATGACATTTACAGAAACGGAAGTTTATATGCTTCAGATATTACCGGAACCTCTTTCCTTAATACGTATTTGATTAGTGCCGGTTCTACTTATACGTATTATGTGAAAGCAAAAAACAGCTTAGGAACGATTAACAATTCAAACGGAACACAATCGGTGACAGCTGTGGCTTGTTCTCCGGGAGCCTTTACATTAACAGCAACTGCTACATGTAGCGGAGGCAGTAGTGCTATTAATTTATCATGGACATCTTCAGCCAATGCAACATCTTATGACATTTACAGAAACGGAAATTTATATGCATCAGATGTTACCGGAACCTCTTTTCTTAATACGTATTTGATCAATGCCGGTTCTACTTACACCTATTATGTAAAAGCAAAAAATAGCATAGGTTCTACTAATAATTCAAACGGTACGCGATCAGTTACTGCAACCAACTGTTCTTCGGCTAAAATTGCTGATTCTAAAAATGCAACAGGGGTAGAAGTGACCTCAATAACCTTATATCCTAATCCTACAAATGGAATTGTCAATATTCAGATGGATGTAGAAAACAGTCTTCCTATGGAATATAGCATCATGGATACTAATGGAAGAATTGTTAAACAAGGAAAACTAAACGAGGAACGTATGATTGATATTTCAAATCTTCAATCAGCTAATTATTGGATAAGGATATCCTTTGAAAATAAAGAATTTATTAAACAGATTATCAAACAATAATTATTTGAAAAGTCCTTGACCATTAAGTCAGGGACTTTTTTTATACATTTATAATTGAAATTTTAATTTTTCAACATCGATTTCATCATGAGAAGCATCATAAATAGCCTTTCCGTCTTTAATCACTATAACTTGTGGCGATTGATGAATGACACCAAATTTCTCAGCAACCTCATTAGAAACTGAACGATACGCTAATAAATCTAAAAAGTATAAAGCCGCTTTTTCATTCGGAATATCATAATCTTGTTGGAAACGATTCCAAACAAATCGGCTAATGCTGCATCTTGTACTGTGTTTAAACAAAATAACTGGTTTTTTATACGATTCTTTTTCTATTTCGTCTAAAGAAACCTCTTCTAAATAACTCCAAAACACTCCAGGTTGTTCTCCTTCATCTGTCTTTTTGTCAAAAAAATTGTCAAAAAATCCCATATTTTTTATTATGTTAAGACATTTTGTCTTGTTTTTATCTTAAAAATCGCTCAAAAAGCGCCATTTTTTCACTAAATTAGTATTGGAATACAAATTGTTAGTATACCAACAAAGTTATTAAAATAGCTTAAACAACGCACAAAGGATATTATTAATTATGAATTTAAAAAATTTAACCATCAAGTCACAAGAAGCAATACAGCAAGCACAACAAATTGCACAAAGCTTCGGACATCAACAAATAGAAAACGAACACATTGTTAAAGGAATTCTGGAAGTTGATGAAAATGTTACGCCATTTCTTTTAAAGAAATTAAATGTTAATATAGAGCTTTTCAAAAAAGTTCTGGACAGTACATTAGAGAGTTTTCCAAAAGTTTCGGGTGGTGATCTTATGTTATCACGCGAGGCTGGAACGGCTTTAAATGAAGCCAATACTATTGCTAAAAAAATGAACGATGAATATGTTTCTATCGAACATTTGTTATTAGCAATTTTCAAATCGAGAAGTAAAGTTGCTCAAATTTTAAAAGATCAAGGAGTAACGGAAAAAGGGTTAGAATCAGCCATTGCTGAATTGAGAAAAGGAGAAAGAGTAACTTCTGCTTCTGCGGAAGACACTTATAATTCATTAAACAAATATGCTAAAAACCTCAACGATTTAGCCGAAACCGGAAAGTTAGATCCCGTTATTGGTCGTGATGAAGAAATTCGTAGAGTATTGCAAATTTTAACCCGTAGAACCAAAAACAACCCGATGTTAATTGGAGAACCGGGTGTGGGTAAAACCGCAATTGCGGAAGGTTTAGCTCATCGTATTGTAGCTGGAGACGTTCCTGAGAATTTGAAAGATAAAATCATTTATTCTCTAGACATGGGAGCGCTTATTGCCGGTGCAAAATACAAAGGTGAGTTTGAAGAACGTTTAAAATCGGTGGTAAAAGAAGTGACTTCAGGTAACGGCGAAGTGGTTTTGTTTATTGACGAAATTCACACGTTGGTTGGTGCCGGAGGTGGCGAAGGCGCTATGGATGCAGCTAATATCTTAAAACCGGCTTTAGCAAGAGGTGAACTTAGAGCTATTGGGGCAACCACATTGGATGAATACCAAAAATATTTCGAAAAAGACAAAGCTTTAGAGCGTCGTTTTCAAAAAGTAATGGTGGACGAACCTGATACGGAAAGTGCTATTTCTATTTTGCGTGGTATTAAAGAAAAATATGAAACCCATCACAAAGTTCGTATCAAAGACGATGCTATTATTGCTGCGGTAGAACTTTCGCAACGTTATATTACCAATCGCTTTCTTCCGGATAAAGCCATTGACTTAATGGACGAAGCGGCTTCAAAATTGCGTATGGAAATCAATTCAAAACCGGAAGAATTAGATGTTTTGGATCGAAAAATAATGCAGTTAGAGATCGAAATAGAAGCGATTAAACGGGAGAATGACGAATTGAAATTGAAATCTTTAGGATTGGAATTGGCCAATTTAAAAGAAGAACGCAATGAAATTTTCGCCAGATGGCAATCGGAAAAACAAGTGGTTGACAATATTCAAAATGCGAAACAGCAAATTGAAGATTATAAATTAGAAGCAGAAAGAGCGGAACGCGAAGGCGATTATGGTAAAGTAGCTGAAATTCGTTATGCTAAAATCAAAGAAACAGAAGAACAATTAGCGGCGTACCAAAAAGAATTGCAAGATAGCCAAGACGGACATACGCTAATTAAAGAAGAAGTTACGAGCGATGATATTGCGGAAGTTGTAGCCAAATGGACAGGGATTCCGGTAACCAAAATGCTGCAAAGCGAGCGTGAAAAATTACTTCATTTAGAAGATGAATTACACCGACGCGTTGTTGGACAAGAAGAAGCGATTCAAGCGATTAGTGATGCTGTAAGACGAAGCAGAGCCGGATTGCAAGATGCTAAAAAACCTATTGGTTCTTTCTTATTCTTAGGAACAACCGGTGTGGGTAAAACCGAATTGGCTAAAGCATTGGCAGAATATTTATTTGATGACGAAAATGCGATTACTCGTATTGACATGAGCGAATATCAAGAACGTCATAGCGTAAGCCGATTAGTAGGTGCGCCTCCGGGATATGTGGGGTATGATGAAGGTGGTCAATTGACAGAAGCTGTTCGTAGAAAACCGTATTCTGTAGTTCTTTTGGACGAAATCGAAAAAGCGCATCCGGATACATTCAATATCTTGTTACAAGTTTTAGACGAAGGGCGTTTGACAGACAACAAAGGGCGTTTGGCTGATTTCAAAAACACGATTATTATTATGACTTCAAACATGGGAAGCCATATTATTCAAGAGAAATTTGAAAACTTGAAGGGAAGTGTGGAAGCAGCATCTGAAAGTGCTAAAGTTGAAGTTTTGGGCTTGTTGAAACAAACAGTTCGTCCTGAATTTTTAAACCGTATCGACGAAATCATCATGTTTACGCCTTTAACGCAAGACAACATCAAACAGATTGTTGGCTTACAGTTGAAAGGATTGACTAAGATGCTAGCACAGCAACACATTACACTTGATGCTACACCGGAAGCGGTTCAATATTTAGCCAACAAAGGTTATGATGCTGAATTTGGTGCGCGTCCGGTAAAAAGAGTGATTCAAAGAGAAGTGTTAAACGAACTTTCTAAAGAAATACTTTCCGGAAAAGTAACTACGGATAGTGTTATTTTACTGGATAGTTTTGACGGACAATTGGTCTTTAGAAATCATAAATTAGAAGAACAAGAAATATAAATATTCCTTTTTAGTGGGATTTATTTGGTTGGTTGGATTTTTGAGCATCCAATATTCTTTAAGAATATTGGATGCTCTTGTTTTTTTAAGGAAAAACAGGTACTTTTACCCATGATAAATGATTGCTCTTTTACTACTTTTGCTAAGAGTAATTTATTTGCTGTAGATTTTTGCCCCAAGATCTATTGAAATTTACTACTGAGTTGTTTTTGGATATATTTTAATTAAAAAGGTTAGATTATTAATTAAACCAACAAATATGAAGACAAGTAAATTTTTACATTTTCTGACAATTGTATTTTACCTCGGTATTTCCAATTGTTTAGCTCAACAATCTCCTACATCTTCAGGTGGAGATTTAACAGGAACAACAGGATCAATTTCTTATTCCGTAGGTCAAATTGATTATAAAACCAACAATGGTTCTAATGGATATGTGATTGAAGGTGTACAACAACCTTATGAAATATCTGAAGTATTAGCTATTGAAAATTTTTCAGAACTTATAACAGATGTCACTATTTATCCTAATCCGAGTACAGATGTTTTGATGTTAAAACTAATTAATAAAGAAGCTCTGGATTTAAATTTTAAACTCATGGATGTTAACGGGAGGTTAATAAAAACAGATAAAATATCTTCTGAAGTAACTGAAATTTCAGTACTTGATTTGCCTTCATCAATTTATTTCCTACAGATATTAAACCAAAATAAAGAGGTTAAAAACTACAAAATCATTAAACATTAAAAGAAATTATCATGAAAAAAATATACATTTTATTTACTTTTTTAGTACTATCGTTAAATGCTTTTGCTCAGGCTCCTGAAAAAATGAGTTATCAGGCAGTAATCAGAGATGCTAGTGATGCACTTTTAACTTCTACTACAGTAGGAATGCAAATAAGTATTTTACAGGGGTCTTCTAGCGGAACAGCTGTTTATGTAGAAACACAAACTCCTACCACAAACGCAAATGGTCTTATTAGTATCGAAGTTGGTAGCGGATCAGTTGTATCAGGAGATTTTACGGCTATTGATTGGTCTACAGGTTCGTATTATATTAAATCAGAAATTGATCCGGCAGGAGGTACATCATACACTATTACTGGTGCTAGTCAATTGCTAAGCGTTCCGTATGCTTTATTTGCTAAAAACGCTGCAGGAATTGCCGGTGCAGAATGGACTTCTAATGGAAATAACATTAACAATACAAATACAGGAAGTGTTGTTGTGGGACCAAACGTTACTAATTCTGATTTAAATTTCTACGTAACAAATAGCGGAACTCCTAAAATGGCTATTGGAAACTTCGGTGCATTTAATAATGTAAATTCAGGTGAATTGCATTTTGCTGAAGATACTAACTATTCAGCTGAATGTGGAATTAAGTTTCAACATAATGGTAGTTTAAATAACTTATACTTAATTGGTGGTTGTTCAACCGCAGATACTATTGCAAGATTTAATAGAGATGGATTTTCTAATATGAGAAGATTGCGATTAAGTAATGATTATAATACAAATACAGTAAACCAATTGACAGTTGATGGAAATTCAGATTTTACAGGTGATGTTACTATTACAGGTAACTTAAACGTAACTGGAACTATTGCAAAAGGAGGAGGAACATTTAAAATTGACCATCCATTAGACCCACAAAATAAATATTTAATTCACAGTTTTGTGGAATCTCCAGAAATGATGAATATTTATTCCGGAAATGCTACAACTGATGCAAGGGGATATGTTACTGTAATTTTACCGAACTATTTTGAAGCTGCTAATAAAGATTTCAGATATCAATTAACAACTATCGGAACTTTTGCACAGGCAATTATTAAGGAGAAAATTAGTGGTAATAAATTTGTTATTCAAACAAGTACTCCTAATGTAGAAGTTAGCTGGCAAATTACAGCAGTTCGTTCAGATAAATTTGCAAACGAAAACAGAATTGTTCCGGAAAAAGAAAAAGAAAAAGAAGTAAAAGGAACATATATTCACCCAGAATTATATGGAGCTGGTAAAGAGCAGTCTGAAAGTTATGTAAGAAACTTAAATGCAGTAAAAGAACTAGAACAACAAAGATCATCTGACTTGGATGCAGATGGACAATAAAACTAAATAGAATTGAATTTAAAAACGTCTGACCTTAAAATAGTTGGACGTTTTTTTTATATTTGGCTTGCAAACCGACAAAAAGTAACGATGAAAACAATCATTTTAAAAAACGGATTAATAGGAGGAAGTATAGTTTCTGCTTTTATGGTTTATGGTACAGTTTCTTTAATGAAAGATCCGGCTGCTTTTGAGCCAAACTATATATTAGGCTTTGGAGGAATGATTTTGGCTTTTGTCTTTATCTTCATTGGAGTTTATCAATATCGAAAAGAAAATGACGGTATTATTGCTTTTAGTAAAGCATTGACTTTAGGGGTATTAATAACATTAATTATTTCTACGATCTATGTTCTAGTATGGTTTATAGAATATTATAATTTTTTTCCTGATTTTATTGAAAAATATGGACAGTTTCAACTGGAAGAGGCTCAAAAAACAATTACTGATGCAACAGAATTAGCCAAAAAGAAAGAAGAAATTAAACAGTTTGGCGAATTGTATAAAAATCCGGTAATGGTTATTATGATCACATATACTGAGATTTTACCCTTAGGGTTACTTTTTACATTGCTTGCAGCTTTTATTATGAGAAAAAATAAATAAAGCCGATTATAAAAACAAAAAAAGACTTGACAATTTGTCGAGCCTTCTTTTAAACTTTCTTTACTTTTTCTTACTATCTATTATCGCTCCCGTACCTGCACCAATACCTGCACCTGCCAAACCTCCGATAATAGCACCTTCTCCTTTTTTCTTACTTACAATAGCTCCGGTAGCAGCGCCTACTCCAGCTCCGATAACGGCTCCTTTTGCAGTACCACTCCATCCTTTTCTTTCTGTTGTGGTTGTCGTATTTTGATTCACATAAACTACTTTTTCTTGCTCTGCTTTTTGTACCGAATCAATTATTCTTTGTTTCTCCATTTCCATTTTAATTGAATCAATTGCAGCTTCTTTAGCTAGTTCATCAGATGACTTATCTGTATTTTTACAAGAAACAAACGATAATACAGAAACTAATAATATCCCTAAATTTTTCATAACATTTGATTTAATATTGATAAGACAAATTTAAATCAGTTAATACAAGAGCTCTTTATATCATTTTAGTACATTTTTATAAAATTTTAATCTCTAACTTTTCTAAATTTGTAAATAACCATAAAATTATTCTATTTTAATGCTACAGCTCAATTTTAATCCGTTCCCTAATTTAGAGTCTGAGAGACTAAGTTTCCGAAAACTAAATAAAGAGGATGCTCCAGAAGTACTAAAACTAAGAGGAAATACTGAAATCATGAAATATATTCCGCGTCCATTGACTACAACTTTGCAAGAAGCATTGGATTACATAAAAGTCATCAACGACAAAATTGATGAAAATGTCGATATCAATTGGGCAGTTACTGAAAAAGGAAGCGACAAATGTATTGGAATTATTGGATTTTACAGAACACAACCTGAAAATTTCAGAACAGAATTAGGCTATATGATAATGCCTGAATATTGGGGAAAAGGTTATATAACGGAAGCAGTAAAAAGGCTTTTACATTTTGCTTTTGAAAACCTTAATTTTCATTCAATTGAAGCTGTAATTGATTCCAGACATATAGCATCTGAAAAAGTTTTAATTAAAAGTGGTTTCCGAAAAGAAGCTCACTTTGTAGAAGATTTCTTTTATAACAATGAATTTTGTGATACTGTAAAATATGGCATTTTAAAAAGAGAATTTATCAAATAGAATATGACTGAATTTCAAAAACAATTCAATGAAGTTGTTGAGCTTCTTAAATTCAACGATTTTAATCAAACAATAAAACGCATTATTGATTTTACGCTTGATACAGAAAATATAGATTTTTATAAAAAAACTATAGACTTTTTAAATTGGTTAGATGATAATTCGGATGATGATAAAGCTAAAAAAGATAAACTTCAACATTTATTAAGTGAACTTCATAATGAGCTTGATAAAAAAACATGTCATGAACATCAAACCATTATAAAAGTAGAAAATTTAGTAAAAAACTACAGTTTTTCATTTCGCTTAGGACCAATTAATATGGATATAAAAACAGGAGAAATCATAGGATTAGTAGGAGAGAATGGGAACGGAAAAACGTCACTTTTACGAAGTTTGTGCGGAGAATTACAGCCAACATCAGGAAGAATTGAGTATATGTTTGATTATTCTGATTTATATGATTTAAGAACACAATTAGTTTATATACCGCAAAGAACAAATACTTGGAGAGGTTCAATGTATGAAAATCTTGAATTTACAGCGAGCTGTTTTGGTTATAAGCCAGAAGAAAACAATCTCATTGTAGATTTAGTTATAACCCGATTAGGATTAAGAAAATTCAGAGACTATTCGTGGAATGACCTTTCTTCAGGGTATAAAATGAGATTTGAATTAGCCAGAATGCTGTTACAAAAGCCAAAAATATTATTGATTGACGAACCTTTGGCTAACCTTGATATTTTGGCACAACAAACAATTCTGGATGATTTCAGAAATATTGCTAATTCCGCTTTTCGACCTATAGCCATAGTATTGAGTTCGCAACAGCTTTATGAAGTTGAGAAAACATCAAACCAAGTAATATTTTTAAAGGCAGGAAAGCAAAGAAATTTGAATTCAGAAAATGAAAGTTCTAAGCATTTAGTTGTTGAATTCGAGAGTTCATTGCCGCAAAGCGAGTTAAATACGATACTCGCTCAGATAGAGTTGATGACGTTAGAACAAAACGGAGGAACATTTATAGCAACTTTTCCGGAATCAGTTTCCATCAATAATTTTTTGCACGTAGTTATAAATAATAATGTGCCATTGGGGTATATGAGAAATATTTCGAATTCAACCCGACGTTTTTTTGTAGGGTAATCAAAAAACAAAAAAAACTGTCTCAAAGTTTTAGTTTAAGACAGTTTTTCTATTATATACTTTTTAAATTATTTTTCAGCTAATTCTTTGGTATCATGGTAACCAAATAAATGATGCGTTTTAATGATATCAGCAATACCATCTGGAACCATTGATTCCCAACCTGATTGTCCATTAGAAATCATTTTTAGAATTTCTCTTGAGAAAATTTCCAAATTCTCTTCTTCAAAATCGGTAATATCAACCACTTTTCCATTGAATTTAAAGAATTTGTACAATTCTTTCATTCTTGGATGAACTTTCAGGTTATCAGAGTTAATGATTACACCTTCTTCATCTTTCATTGGGTATAAATATACTTTTAAGTCGCGGTAGAATAACTTACCGAAAGCTTCTAAGATTCCTCCTGATAAATGACGGTAATATTTTTCGTCAAAAATCTCCACTAAGTTACTTACTCCCATAGTCAATCCCATACGAGCTTTTGTATAGTTAGAAAAATATTCAACTACTTTATAATACTCTTGGAAGTTTGAAATCATAACCGTTTGTCCTAATGAACAAAGCAATTCAGCTCTATCTAAGAAATCTCTTTCGTCAATTTCACCTTCCGCTTTTAAGTTAGAAAGTGTAATTTCAAAAACTACAAATGTATTTTCTTCGTCAACTTTGTTTTCATGAATAAACATTTCGTATGACTTCTTGTACATATTCATGTTTACTTTAGTAACAGGTCTGAAACTTCCTCTTAAGGCTAAGATGTTTTTTTTATATAAAACAGCAGCCGGTAAAATGTTGTTTCCGTCAGGACCAAACATAACGGCATCGGTCATTCCGTTTTTAACCAATTGTAAACTCATTAATCGGTTGTCAACATTGGCAAAACGAGGTCCTGAAAAGTTGATAGTATCGATTTCTAATTGGTCTTTATCTAAGTGATCGTATAAGTAGCGAAGTAATTTTTTAGGGTCATTGTGCTTGTAGAATGCACCGTAGATTAAATTAACACCTAAAATTCCTAAAGTTTCTTGTTGTAAACGAGCGTCGTTTTCTTTAAAGCGAATGTGAAGAATAATTTCGTTGTAATCTTCATCCGGTTCTACTTGAAATTTAATTCCGACCCAACCGTGTCCTTTAAATTGTTTTGCAAAATCTATTGTGGCAACCGTATTGGCGTAACTGAAGAAAATTTTGTTCGGATGTTTGTCTCTCTTTAAACGCTCTTCCATGATGCGGGTTTCGTGCGCCAACATCTTTTTCAATCTACTTTCTGTTACATAACGTCCATCATCTTCTACACCATAAATTGCATCACTAAAATCTTTATCATAAGCAGACATGGCTTTTGCAATAGTTCCTGAGGAGGCTCCGGCTCTAAAGAAATGTCGCACAGTTTCTTGACCTGCTCCGATTTCTGCGAAAGTACCATAAATACTATCATTTAAGTTAATTCGTAAGGCTTTGTCTTTGATGGAGGGAATTTGTTCAATTTGCTTATCTCCACGTAGTTTAATGTCGGTAACCATGCTTCTCATCTGCAATGATGTTTTTTAGGAAAGATTGTAGTTTAATTTGTTGGTGCAAAGTTAATCAATTTGTAAAATATAGCCTAATTATTTTTATTTTTGTAAGGTATGAATACAGCAAGATTATACTTTTTAGGAACGGGAACATCTCAGGGTATACCTGTGATTGGGAGTGATCATCCGGTATGTCTTAGTCAAGACACTAGAGATAAGCGCTTAAGAGTTTCGGCTTGGATTTATTCCGATGAATTTTCTATCGTAATCGATTGCGGTCCCGATTTTCGTCAACAAATGTTACAAAGCCAATGTAAGCATGTAGATGCGTTACTTTTTACGCACGAACATGCCGATCATACCGCAGGTTTAGATGATATTCGTCCGTTTTATTTTAAACAGGGTGATATTCCGGTGTATGCACACAGACGTGTTCTGGATAATTTAGCCAGACGCTTTGATTATATTTTTAGTAACGAAAATAAATATCCCGGAGCGCCTTCCGTAACTCAAGTAGAAGTTAGGCAAGATGAAGCATTTAGTATCAAGAATATTACAATTGAACCCATCAACGCTTGGCACGGTTCGTTACAAGTTTTTGGTTATAAACTATTGAATTCGGTTTATTTAACAGATGTAAAACGAATTGATATCAGCGAACTTAATAAAATTAAAGGCTGTAAAAATCTGGTAATAAATTGTTTGCGTGAAGAACCTCATAATACACATTTTAATTTAGAAGAAGTTTTAGATTTTATATCTTTGGTGCAGCCCGAAAAAGCCTATCTAACACATATCAGTCACATTTTTGGTTTCCATGAGGAAATACAAGCTAAACTGCCCAAAAATGTGTTTGTAGCTTATGATAATCTTGTGATTGATTTGGACTAAAAATAGAATAATTAACATTGAACTTTATACCGATGAAAAAAAACATCTTTTTATACCTTTTTGTGTTTTCGTTTTTAATTAACGTTTTTCAATATGTGAATTCGACTAAAATTTTAGAATTCCAACAATTGGAAGTGCAAAAAGCAAAACAACATTTAAAAATAGCACGCGATTCTATAGCGACTGCTCAATACAATGATTATTTTGATATCGAAAAAGATCAAGATGCTCAGGATTATTTCTACAATAAGAACTTAGATTACCAACAAGTAATGGCTAAGGTAAATGAAGATTTAGTTTCTTTAAATACCAATCCTAAAGGAAACCCTTTGATTCCTTATGAGCCTATTGACGGTAAAAATTTCATCATTAACAAAGCGAAAGTTTTAAACCACAGATGGATTATTGCTGAATATTCAAATGGTGAACTTTGGGGACAAATCTTGGTAAAATATTTTTTCAATGAAGATAAACCAACCGATTTTGAAACCGTTGAAACTGTTATTTACGAAAGACAAACTAAATAATTTTCCTGTTTAGCATAAAATTTACTGATAGTTCAATCGATACTTTCCATTAGTTTTCTAAGTGGAAAGTGTTTGATTTTGGTAAATTTGGTTCAACATAAAAACAAAAAACGTTAACTATGAAAATCATTATTTCGCCTGCAAAATCATTAGACTATACTTCGGCTTTGCCAACACAGCGTTTTACGGAAGCTGCGTTTTTGAGCAAATCAGAAACGATCCAAAAGACTTTGAAAAAGAAGAAGCCTAAAGATTTGATGGAATTAATGAGTATTTCAGAAAAACTAGCCGATTTGAATTGGCAACGCAATCAAGATTGGCAGTTACCTTTTACACCCGAAAATGCTCGTCCGGCGGTTTACGCTTTTAATGGCGATGTGTATGTTGGTTTAGATGCGTACACTATTCCGGAAGAAAAATTAGCAGTTTTACAAGAAAAATTGAGAATTCTTTCGGGTTTATACGGTTTGTTGAAACCTTTAGATTTGATTCAGGAATATCGTCTGGAAATGGGAACTTCCTTGCAAGTGGGAACCAAAAAAAATCTGTATGAATTTTGGAAAAAGACGATTACCGATGCATTGAACAAAGAATTAGAGAAAGAAGAATTGTTTATCAATTTAGCCAGTAACGAATACTTCAGTGCAGTTGATGTAAAGTCGTTAAAAGTCCCGGTGATTACTCCTGAATTCAAAGATTACAAAGACGGAAAACTGAAAATGATTAGTTTTTTTGCTAAAAAAGCCAGAGGTTTGATGGTTCGTTATATTATTGATAATAATGTGGAAACATTGGACGAATTGAAAAACTTCAATTACGAAGGCTATGCTTTTGATGCCAATTTAAGCCAAGGAAACAAGTTAGTTTTTACGCGTTAGTGTTCTAATAAACTGAGTCGATTCTTCCAATACAATTTCCGGATTTTCTCTATGCGCTGTGTGACCGGCATTAGGAATGAGTAAAGCTTGGGAATGACCTTTGGTTTGCGAAACAATTTTTTCGACTTGATCCAAAGAACCGAATTCGTCGTTTTCACCTTGGATAATTAGCGACTTACATTCGATTTGTTGCACCCAATGTTCTATATTCCAATCTTGATATTCCTCGGAAGTCCAGGTTTTAGTCCAAGCGTTAAACAAATCATCAACTTTATCACCGTGATAGCGTTCTAATTTCTGTTTTAGTTTGGTTGTTTCATATTGAAGAACCGCTTTACGAATGCCATTGAGCGTAATTTCTTCAACAAAAATATGAGCGCCTTCGGTGATTATGCCAATTGTTTTTTCGGGATATTTTGCTGCAAAAATCAGTGCGATAGAACCTCCGTCACTAAATCCGAATAAAATAGCATTTTCGATTTTCCAGAAATCTAGTAATTCAGCCAAAATATCAGCTTCTTGTTCTAGATAATTTACGTCTCGTTTTTCATAAGAAAACGCACAAGATTTACCATAACCTTGTCTGTCGTATAAAATAACGTTGCATTTTGTTTTCTCAGCTAATTGTTGAGGAAAATCACGCCATAGTTCCATACAGCCTAGTGAATCATGTAAAAAAATAATAGTGGGCTGGTTAGGGTAGTGGTTTATTTTTTGAAAAGCGATTTCAGTAACGATATTTTTAATTTTCATTTGTTAAAAACGAGTTGTAATTCCAGCTCCCCAACCATAAAGGTTGTGATAGTTTCCCATGAATGAAAAATATTGAGCAAACATATATTCGAATCCTATTTTATATTTGGTTTCACCTTCAAAATTAGAATTTATTTGGTTTCCCCAACCAAAATCGGCAGTGTATTCATATTCACCAAGAATAAAAAAACGTTTGAAAAGCATGAATTCTTTATCGATTTTAATTTGTGTTCGCAATTGAGAATCCATATTAATATCTAGATTAAACATATAAGGTGTAAAATATTTAACCCCAATTTTACCAACGGTATTCATGTCGTTTAAATCGTGTTTTATTTTATTTTCGGTATTCACTCCGGCATATAATCGCACCCAATCGTTGATGTATCGATTGTAACTTAAAGTAGCTTCAAAATCTTTTTCGTAACCATATTCTGCAAGAACGTTCCATTCGTTTCTTATGTTGCTATAAGTTGTGTTAATTTTAGTGAAATGTGAACCTATATCGGCTAATCCCCAAAAATAATAAGGATTGGTTTCTTTAATAATTTTTTCTTCTGGATAGTTTTTCATTCTTTCGTCTCTTGGAGTATTATAGCTAAAAATACGAGTCATACCGCCCATCATGTGGTATAAAATGTGACAATGAAAAAACCAATCGCCATATTCTTCGCCTAAAAATTCAATGGTTACTTTTTGCATTGGGGCAACATTAACCGTGTGTTTTAAAGGAGATTTTTCACCATTTGAATTAATCACCCTAAAATAATGTCCGTGTAAATGCATTGGGTGATGCATCATAGTTAAGTTGTTGAAAGTGATTTGGGTAATTTCGCCTTTTTTGATTTTAATTTTATCGGCTTCAGATAATGGAATACCATTGAAACTCCAAACATAGCGATTCATGTTTCCGGTTAAATTGAGCAATAATTTGGTAACTGGAAGTTTTTTATCAAAATCAGTATTAGTTTGAGCTTCTAAAAAATTGTAGTTGAAGTATTTTTTGCGCTCTTCATAATTAAATGGAACACTGTCTTTCTTCATTTTATTCATAGCTTTTGAGTTGTGATGCTCAGCCATGTGATGCATTGACATATCCATTTTTTGATGATCCATATTTGTGCTATCTGATGTCATTTTTTTTGGATTCATATCCATTTTCATTCCATACTTTTTAGATAATTCTTCAGGTTCATATTTTTTTGCATTATTTTTTAAAGCGGGAGCGCCCATTTTCATATCCATCTTAGCCATGGATTTCATGATTTCTACTTTATCAGGTTTTGCGATAACCTTTGCAGGAAAAAGTTCGCCCGAACCTAAATGAATACTTGTATGTCCTGATCCATCTTGTGCCGTGGCTGTAATTTCTAATTTTCCTTTGGGAACAGTAACGATAAAATCATAGGTTTCGGCTATTGCAAATAGAAAACGATCTTTAGATACAGGTTTCACATCGACACCATCAGCAGAAACTAACATTGGGTTTCCGCCACCAAAATCAACCCAAAAGTAAGTAGAAGCAGCAGCATTGATGAACCGAACTCTAATTTTTTGTCCTTCTTTAAAATTTGGATACTCAGCAATTTTTTGTCCATTTGCTAAAAAAGTAGGATAGTAAATATCGGCTATATCAGCTCCATTCATTCGGTCTCGCCACATTTTCATTTGCGCTTTAAAGCCGCCTTCAGCAATGGCTTTTCCTAGAGGAACAGCTGTTCCTTTTTTAATTTGATACCATTCGCTTCCCCTTTTTAGGTTTTTAAGAATGGCTTCCGCTTTTTGATTGGTCCAGTCTGATAAAACAACGACTAAATCAGCATCATATTCCAATGTTTTTTCTTTGGGATGAATTAAAATGGAACCATAAACCCCTTTTTGTTCTTGTAACATAGTGTGTGAATGATACCAATATGTTCCAGATTGATTGATTGGAATTCGGTAGGTAAAAGTACTTCCGGGAGCAATAGGAGGAGTAGTTATATAAGGAATGCCATCTTGAAAATTTGGTAAAATGATTCCGTGCCAATGAATAGAAGTTTCGACATCCATGGTATTGGTCACATGAATTACCGCTAAGTCCCCTTCATTGAATTCCAAAGTAGGTCCAGGAACCGATCCGTTAATTGTCATTCCTTTGCTTGAGACACCAGCCAAAGTAACTTTCTCTTTGCTAATAGTAAGCTGATATTCTTTTATAGGTCTTCCATTTTCTTCCTTACTTTGTCCATTTGTTCCTACTTGAGCATTAAAAACAACGGAAAAAAATAGAAGAATAAAGGAGAGTAGAGCTTTCATGGAAATTTAATTTGCAGAATAACCCAAAGTTACAAAAAAAAGCCCTTTTTTTCAATTTTAACTTAATAGAGCACCACAAACTCCGGCACCAATTAAAAAATAAATTCCTGCAATTATGAAAAGAGTTTTGGCTGCATTAGGTTTCTTCTTTTTGATGATTAAACCAATAATAATCATGAGTATAGCAGGACTATGACAAACTAAATAAATAACTATGATTAAAGGAAGTAAATTGTCCATTGTGTTTTATTTAATGAGATTATCTAAAATTTTTCTTTTCTCGTCTCGGTAAAAGAGATTCATGGTTTCAAAAGGTATGATTTTATTGTCTTTGTTGACAATGTGTACGCATGATTTTTTTATGGCTCTTACATCAAAATTATGGGCATCGATAAATTGCATGATGATTATTCGGAACAAATTATCGTATCCTAACTCAGGAGCTTCAACAAAAGGCAAACAGCATAATAAAGAATGTAGTTTTTCAGAAGCTTTATCCGTTGAAGTTCCTGTGCTGAAAATTTCAAACATTTTTTGTTGTAAAGCTTCATCTTGTTCGTAAACAATAGTATTTTTGCTATTATCTAATAAATCCGTTGGATTGATATAACGGGTTAAAGGTAAAACATTCCCATTTAATTTTAAGGCATATCCCATGACTAAGGCATCGGGATTACAAGGAACGGGAATTAAATCATCCGATTCAAATATTTCAGTCTGTTCCAATATTTTTCGTCTCACTTCAGTTAAAGTAATGCGATCGGTTTGCGAATTGAAATTATCTAATCTTCCGGCGATTTGTGTGGGTTGAAAAGTTATGCCTCTTACGCATTGTTGTTGAAGAGCAAATTCGACTGTTTTGCCAATTTCGTTATCATTTAATCCTTTTTGTAAAGTCACTACCAAAGTTGTAGACAAATTAAGCGTATTTAAATGTTGCAAAGCTTGAGTTCTTATTTTGCTTAATTCGGCGCCTCGCATGGATTTTAAAACGGTATCTTCGAAAGAATCAAACTGCAAGTAAATTTCAAAATCGGGAGTATAGGTTTTTAGTCTTTTGGCAAACTCAAAATCTTTAGCAATAGCAATACCATTAGTATTAAGCATTAAATGTTTGATAGGTAATGTTTTGGCGTAATCTAAAATTTCAAAAAATTGAGGATGTAAAGTTGGTTCGCCACCGCTAATTTGCACAACATCAGGCTCTTTTTCGTTTTTTACAATGGTATCTAACATCAATTTCACTTCTTCTAAAGTACGATGTCTACCATAAGTAGGAGAGGAACCTGCATAACAAGTAGGACAAGTTAAATTACAACGATCGGTAATTTCTACTACAGTTAAGCAAGAATGTTGTTCATGATCGGGACACAAACCGCAATCATACGGACAACCATAATGCGTTTTAGTATTGAATAAATATGGAGTTTCAGAAGGTTTGTTATAATTTCTAATGTTTTTGTAGTAAGCGATATCATCTGCAATTAAAACTTTTGAAGCGCCATGATCTGGGCAGCGTTTTAGCATATACACTTTTTGGTCTTCAAACACAATTTTAGCATCAATTCGTTTCAGGCATTCTGGACATAAGCTTAATGTAAAATCATAATATGTATATTTTCTTGTAGGCATAAATAGAATATTTTTTGATGGTGCGACTATAATAGAGTAAACAAATAATACAAAGCCATTGAATGCTACTTAATCCTAAGATGAAGAAAACGTTTGGTTTTAGAAGCTCAATAGTAAATCGCCATGAAAAGTAGGCAATCATAAAGAATTTAAAAATAGTTCCGTTTTCAAGATTTTTGTTTTTCCAAAGATATTTCAAAAACCAAAATAAGATTCCTAAGAACAATAATTCATAGAGTGCGATAGGATGTCTTTTTATACCATCTCCTAAATTCATTCCTAGAAAAAATGAAGTAGGTTTTCCGTATGTAAATTCATTAATACCGCTTAAAAAGCAACCAATTCGACCGATGAATATTCCTAAAATTAAAGGAAGCGTAAACAAATCTCCGGAAGATTCTTTTTCACCAATTATTTTTTTCGCCAGTTCAACACCAATAAGACCACCGAATAATCCTCCCATAATGGTTTTGGCATTTAGAAATTGAATAAATTGGCTGGAAGTAATACTATTAATAAAAGGATTTTCAAAAAAAGCAAAAAGTCTAGAACCAATGAATGCTCCTATAATAGCACCGAGAAGAATAGATAATCTATTTTGTCCGGTAATAGCATCTGATTTTCGTTTTTTTAAATATAGATAATATCTAAAACCTATGAAAAAAGCTAAATATTCTAATACCAAGTGAACATTAATTGGATGACCAAAAAAATTGGGTTCAAAAGGTATTGTCATTTTGAATATTTAAATTTTAAGATGTAAATATAATGAAAAAGGAATGTCAGTCAGTTAAAAACTAAAAAAGCCCTTTTTTTCAAAAGAGCTTTTAAACTTAACAAATTAAATAATTTTAGTGCATTGCATCACTAATATTCACATTTCCTTTACCTTTTTTAATCAGTAAGATGAAAGGAATACAAATTAAAAACAGCAATCCTAAATACATAAAAACATCCATATAGGATAAAACCGTACTTTGTTTGGTTACTGACAAATCAATTAATTGATAGGCTTTATTCAAAGCTTCATTGGGACTAAAACCTTTAGCAATAAAACTTTGTTGTAAACCATGAATACGTTGTTGTACCAAAGAGTTTGCGCCGTCAATATTTTTAATCAGATTTACACGATGATCTTGTGACAATCTGGAAATAAAAGTCGTAATGATAGCAATACCGAACGAACCTCCTAATTGTCGCATCATTCCCGTAAAAGCCGCTCCTTCACCAATCGATTTTCCTGATAAAGTGGAAAGCGAGAGCGTAGTAATAGGAACGAATAATAATCCTAAACCAAATCCACGAACAATAAGCGGCCAAAACATGTGTTCTTCACCCGTATCAGGAGTCATAATGTTATGCATCCAAAACGTAAAAATAAAGAACATTAAAAATCCTCCTGCTACCAAATAAGGTTGAGGTACACCTTTTTGAATTAACTTACCAATAATTGGCATCATAAAAGCTGTCATCAATGAACTTGGTATCAATAATAGACCGGCATCTGTTGCAGTCCAACCTAAAATGGATTGGGTATAAATAGGAATAATGAAAGTTGATCCATACAATCCGAAACCAAGGACAAAACTTAAAATAGTTCCCACTCTCAGGTTGTTATCTTTCAAAACCCGCAAATTCACTATCGGATGTTCATAGACGAGTTCTCTCCAAATAAAGAAAAACAAACCGACAAAGCTCATGATACTAACAATAATAATAGTAATATCATTAAACCAGTCATCCTGTTGTCCGTGTTCCAATACAAATTGCAACGAGCCAATAAACATAGCCAGTGTAATGATTCCCCACCAGTCTACTTGATTGCTTTTTAATTTATCTCCATATTTTGGACTTCTAACATAAGTTAAAGTCAATAAGGTTGCAATAATTCCAATCGGTACATTGATGTAAAAGATATAAGGCCAAGAATAATTATCTACTAAATAACCTCCTAGCGGCGGACCTAATGTTGGTCCTACAATTACACCCATACCGTAAATAGCTTGCGCCATACCTCTTTTTTCAATGGGATAACTTTCAGTAATAATCGTTTGAGAAGTTACCAAAAGTGCTCCACCACCTAATCCTTGAATGAATCGGAAGAGAACTAATTCCCAAATTCCCGATGCATTTCCACATAAAAAGGAAGAAAAGGTGAAGATGATAATAGAAGCGGCAAAATAATTTCGTCTACCAAATTGTTGTGATAACCAACTGGTCATTGGAATTACAATTACGTTTGCAATAGCATAAGCCGTAATTACCCAAGCCACATCGGTTAAAGTAGCCCCTAAACTTCCACGCATGTCATTTAAGGCTACGTTAACAATGGTAGTATCTACAATTTCCAATAGAGCACACAGTACGGCAGTAATAGTAATAATTACCCTATCAATACCATATAGTACTAAATCGTCATTTTGTATGGTTCCTGATGCACTCATAAATTATTTTAAGTGTACGTCTACATCTGCGTTCATTCCTGCACGAAGTAAACTTACTTTTTCTTTGTCGTTAGTGTTTTTTAAACTGATCTTAACCGGTAATCTTTGAACGGTTTTTACGAAGTTTCCTGTAGCATTGTCTGGGGGCAAAAGGGAGAAACGTGAACCAGTAGCAGGTGAGAAAGAGGTTACTTCACCCACAAAAGTATAGTCAGGATAAGCATCAACTTTAATTTCAACTTCTTGTCCTAAGCGCATTTTGTTCAATTGAGTTTCTTTGAAATTAGCTACAACCCAAACTTCTTCAGAACTAATGATATAGAATAAAGATTGTCCTGCTTGAACCATTTGTCCTGGTTGTAAATCTATCGTAGATACTTGTCCGTCAATAGCAGCAGTAACTATAGTATAGCCTAAGTTTAATTTGGCAGCATCTAATTGTGCTTGCGCTCTTTTAATGTTTGCAGCTGCTACTTCTGTTTGTTTGCTTGACACATTTGAACGAGAAACAGCTACTCTTTTTTGGTAATCTGAAGCGGATTTTTGATCTTGTAATACTTTCAATTCGTTTTCAGCTACTTGTTTAGCAGCTAATGCTTCTTCATATTGTTGTTTTGTGATAGATTTGTTTTTGTATAGGTTTTCATAACGTTGAAAATCGTTAGTAGCTCTCCATACTTTTACTTTAGCATTTTCAATGCTGTTAGTATACGATTGTGCATTAGCAGCCGAAACAGATACACCGGCAGAAGCACTTCCAACATCAGCTTTAGAAACTTCTAAGTTGTTTTCGGCAGCTAAAAGTCCGGCTTGTGCTTCTTCAAAACGTACTAAATAATCACTATTGTCAATTACGAATAAAGTATCTCCTTTTTTAACGTATTGATTGTCTTTTACATAAATTTTTTGAACATAACCGCTTACTCTAGGAATAATTGGCGACATGTTTTGTTCTATTTGGGCATCATCAGTTGTTTCGTGTGCCAAAGAGTGGAAGTATTTGTATCCACCATAAACCACTCCTAAGGTTACTAAAACGATTAGAATGATTGTAAATTTTTTATTTGTTTTCTTTGTTTCCATTTTTTGGGTCAGAAATTATTGTTGAACAGATTGTGTTAAGTTTCCTTTAGCAAAAGCCAATTCGTAGTATTTTTGAAGAATATCTGCTTTTGAAACCGCTTTATTGATATTAGCCTGAAGTTGTTCTACATCAGCTTCTAATAAATCGTTGGTATTAGATAAACCGTTGTCGTATTTGTCTTTTACAATTCTATAGTTTTCAGTAGCTTGCTCAGCCGCTAAATTGTACACATTGTATTGTTTTTGAGCCAAAGTATAATTTTCCTGAGCTTCGTGAACTTCTTCTTTGATTTGGTCAGTTAAAAGAGCAACTGATTGTTTAGCTTCTTCCGATTTGCTTTTGGCTACCTTAACTTCTGCATTGTTTTTAAAGATAGAAGATAAGTCATAAGAAACACCCACACCAAAGTTCATAGCATTAGTCATGGTAAATGCATTTTTAATATCTACAGCAATATAACCACCAACTAAATTAATTGACGGATAGTAATTTCCTTGTGCTATTTTGATTCCGTTTTCAGCCGCTTTTTGTTTGAATTCAGCCGCTTGTAAATCGGTACGTTGTGCATCGCTTGCTGCAATCGCTTGGAATGAATCAATTCCGTTCGGATCGATTTCAATAGTTGAATTTTCAGCAATACCCAAAAGATTTTTCAATTTGAAGTTTAATACATCCAAATTCTTTTGGTTCTGATCAATCATCAATTGTACGTTAGATTCCTGCAATTGAGCTTTTAGCATATCATTGTGTGCCAATAAACCGTTGTCTTCCATAGCCTGAAAATCCACTACACGTTGGTGAGCGCTTTTCAAGTTATCTTGTAATAAATCCAACATTTGTTCCGTTTTATAGATCGCTAAATACAAATTAGTAGCATATAAAGCCACTTGTTGTTTAGTGTATTCAGCTTCTAAACTTTCCGATTGATGTAAATTTTCAGAAGCTTTTATGTTTTGACTAATTTTAAATCCGTTAAAAACAGGGATGCTTACATTAGCCATACCCAAAAGCAATTGGTTTATTTTTCCGGTACTTCCCGAAGAACCGGAGTCAGAAGAACCAGAATTGGAGTTCCCTAATAAAGGAGAACTGATATTTGGTTCAGTCAATCGGAAATATTGCCCTGAAAGGGTGGCGCTGGGATAGCGGTTGTTTTTAGCCTTTTTTACTTCATATTCAGAAGTGGTTACTTTAGCCTCGGCTAGTACAGCTTGCTTACTTTGACTTGTTGCCATTTCAACAGTTTCTTTTAAGGTCAGCTTTTTTGTTTCCTGAGCTTGTCCTGTAAGAGAAACCAATTGAAAGAGAACTAAAATAAGCGAAATTTTACTTTTCATAGTGTTTCGATTTCTGTTGAGGTTTTTGAGTTTATGTTAGTTTAAAATAAGTGCGTGAACGGCTTTAATTAAATCGTCTGTAAAAGCGGAGTAGATGTATTGTTCAAATTCTTCATCCGTTTTTAAATCTAATACCTTTTGGTAAAAAGGCTTATTAGTGTAGAATTGAGTTAGTGTACCAATAATGAGAGGAGGGATCATCAATACTTTTATATTCGGACGAAATACTTTTAGTTCCTGACCTTCTTTGATGATTTTTTCAATTACATCTAAATTTTGCTTTTTGATATCTATAAAAAGATCGTAATCAATATCTCGTTTTTGAGAAATAATTTCAACGTGTAAAATTTGATAGATACTTCTGTTGTCATAGATGCGATGAATGTAAAAGCGAATCAGTTTTTCCATTTTTTCTATGGGAGAAATATTTTCTTCAAAAAGATTCGCTAACATAAGACGCATTGCGTTAATTCTATGAAATACAACGGCTTCCAAAAGTTTTTCTTTGGAACCAAAATAGTACGAGATCATTGCAATATTGATATCAGCTGCTTTAGCAATATCACGAATAGAAGTTCCGTCGAAGCCTTTTTCTGCGAATAAAGTTTCGGCTATAGCAATGATTTCTATTTGTTTAGCATTTAATTCCATTTCATGTTTAATTTCTATGCAAAGTTAAACACTTGTTTAAATTAAACGTTTGTTTAAAAATGATATTAACAAAAATTTAACAAAATAGAATCTTGCTATTTAATTTCAAGAAACAACTATTTCAGTACGCTTTTTGGATTGATATAATACATTCCAAAAGTGAAGAATTAATCCGGTGAATACAATAAGCATTCCTATTTGTCCGTAAGTTCCTGGGAAAGAAGTTCCTAATAAGATCATTTCACCCAATAATGTAAAGATGATTTCCAAAGCTTGAGTTGCTTCGATAGCAGCAATGGCTATGGGATTTTTATGAACCATTTGGGTAGCATGATAAAAAGCTGCTCCTCCCAAAAAACCCGAAAATAAGGCTGAGTATAATGATGCTTGACATTGAGAAATCGGCGGTAATCCTGACTGTGTGTAACCGATAATTGCTAGTACAATTAATAAAGGTATAGATCCGATACTCATACCTAATACGCGTTGTACGGCATTGAGCTGTAAATTATGTTCTTCAAGAACAACCATCAATTTACGATTACCTAAAGGCCATACGATTGCTCCAATTACAACCAATACAAAACTGATTACGATTCCTGAAGAAGTTCCTGAAGAAGCTGTTTTTTCAAATTGCATAACAAGAACTCCTACCAAAATTAAAACGGAAAGGAGTACTGCTTGTCTAGGAATTTTGCGTCTATGGTCTTTGTAGATGAAAGGGGCGAGAAATATTCCGGCTAAAATATTAATTTGAAAAGTGGCTGCAATCATCCATCCAGGTGCGTAAAGTGAAGCTAAAGCAACACTGGTGTATAAAATACCAAAACCGGTTAATCCCCATTTTATAAAAATCATAGGTTTTGAAGCAATAGCTTGTAACAAGGGACGAAGCTTTTTATTGATTAAAAGAACTAAAGCTAAAATCGGAATGAGGAAAAAGGTACGGAGATTTGCTGTCCATGCCCAATGTCCGCCTGATTCTGCAATTAAGCTGTTGATTAAAAATGTTGAGGATAGAAAGAATGATGCAATTATTCCCCAAATAATTCCTTTAAGTGATTGAATATAGGTTATCATACTTACAAAGGTAAGCACGTCTTTAGTTCATATTCTGGTACATTTAGGGAGAATTCTGGTTTAAATCAACCGTTTTTTACGAAACTCGGCAGGCGTAATACCAGTGTGTCTTTTGAAAAAACGACCGAAGAAAGCCGGATCGTTAAATCCTAGTTCATAACTGATCTCTTTGATGGATCCGGTTGAGGTTTGCAATTCAATTTTACTTTCGGTAATTAATCGTTCTTGAATGAGTTCAAAGAGCGTACTTCCGGTCGTTTTACGGCAAATGGCATTTAGTTTTTTACTGTCAACATTTAATTTTTCAGCATAATAGGAGGCAAGATGCTCGCTTTTGTATTTCACTTCCAAAAGTTGTTTGAGCTCTTGAAATATTTTACGATTGGCTAAATCTAATTGTTCTTTAGGATGTTGGTTGACTTGTATTTTATTGGCTTGAAGAATAAAAAGCGACACATAATGAAAAATGATGTTGAGATCTTGTTTTTCAGCCTTAAGTTCTTCGTTGATTTGTTCAATAAGATGAATGAATTTCTGCAATTGATTTTCGTCTAAATCAATGTATGGAAAAGGAGAATAGCTATCTAACAAACCATTTTCGCTTTCTTGTTTGTGAATTTTTAAAAACGTGCTGTATAGCTCTTCACCAAAAAATATCAACCAACCTTCTCGTTCAAAATTTTCAATGATATGAACTTGTCCTTTTTGGATAAAATAGAGTCGGTTAGGTTGAATATCAAAAGGTTTATAATCAATTAAATGCTTGCCTGATCCTTTTAACGGAAGAATAAATTCATAATGATCATGTCGGTGCGGAACAGCAGATAGATCATTCAAATCTTTATGCAGTCTGGCAATATGAAGATATTCTCCATGAAGTAATTCCTGAACAGGCAGTTTATTCATATCTTATTCTCAATAAAAGCTAGTTAACAAATTTAAAAACTATTTTTAAAAGAATCAGAAACAGAATAATTAATGGTTTATTGTTTTGAGAAAAGTGGGTTTTAATTCAAACCTTCCCACCACTTTTCAAAGGTCTGTGTTGTGTCATTCAGTTTTACAAGTTCTCCGATTTTAGGTGTAATTAATGCAATGGAACTACTATCTTTTTCGTGTAATGCTGAAATGGTTTTAAGTGGTTCGTCCCAAGTATGATTGGCTAGTTTAAATTTAGACGAATGAATAGGAAACAATCGTTTGGTCTTTAGCTCTTTTGCTGCTTTTAAACCTTCTTGAGGTAGCATGTGAATAGCTTGCCAAGCAAGATTATATTGCCCGTTGTCTAAGAGAGCCAAATCGAAACCGTTAAATTTTTCTCCGATTTCTGCAAAATGAGAGTCATAACCGCTATCTCCGCCAAGATACATTTTGAAATTATCTGTTTGTAATATAAAAGACAGCCAAAGCGTATTATTTCGGGTAAAACCTCTACCGGAAAAATGACGTGCAGAAGCCGTATGTAATGAAAAATGGTCATCAATCATAATACTTTCATTCCAGTCTTTTTCGAAGATCTTTGAAGCATCAAATTTCCAATAGTCAAAATGTTGTCCTACACCTAATCCGCAAATAATGTTTTTAATTTTAGGTTTTAGCTTTAGAATTGTAGGATAATCCAAATGGTCATAATGATCGTGTGTGATGAGTAAATAATCAATTTCAGGCATGTCTTCAGTTGAATAGATATCGCTTCCCTTAAAGGAAGTATTGGAATTAGGAATAGGAGAGGCATTACCACTAAAAACCGGATCGATCAGGAATCGTTTTCCGTTAAGTTGTATAAAATAAGAGGAATGTCCAAACCAAACCAACACATTTTCAGTAATCGGTAAATTTTTTAAATCTGTTTTTACAGAAGGAATGACATCTACAGGTTTAGTTCTTGGAAATGATTTAAAAATGAAATCATATAAAACACCTGTCATTGAATAACCTTCAGTTACTGTTGGTGTATGATGAATGTTTTGGAATTTACCGTCTTTATAGTTAGGAGACTGTTGTAAAAGTTCCAGCCGTTTTCCAGTGGGAGCCTTTCCAAATTGCGGGTGATTCATAAAAAGAAATACAGCAATTGTCAAAAGCAAAATTACAGAGATCAAAATTGTCATTATTCGCTTGATAGTTTTAATTAAATGTTGCACGGAATTCTAAAGGTGACATTTCAGTTTTTTTCTTGAATAGTTTGTTGAATGATTGTGGGTATTCAAATCCCAATTGGTACGCAATTTCACTAACGGAAAGCTGAGAAGTCGTGAGCAATTCTTTACTCTTTTCAATAACTTTGTTGTGAATATGAGCCTGAGCACTTTGTCCGGTTAAGTTGCGCAACACATCACTTAAATAATGCGCTGACAAGTTCAGTTGCCCTGCAAAATATTCGACTGTAGGCAATCCGTTATGCAAAGTTTCTTCATTACTAAAATAATCATTCAACAGTTTCTCCATTTTAGTGATCAGATTATGGTTTACTGCTTTTCGGGTAATGAACTGTCTTTCATAAAAGCGATTGCTGTAATTGAGTAACAAATCAATTTGCGAAAGAATAATATCCTGAGTATGTCGGTCGATATGTTGATATTCCCGTTCTATTTTTTGAAAGATCTCAATGATATTTTTTTCCTCCGGATCTGAAAGATGTAAAGCCTCATTGACGGAATAGGAAAAGAAACCATAGTTTTTAATTGAAACCTGCAAAGGGTGTTTATGCAAAAAATCAGGATGAAACATCAGCATATAACCTTCTCCGCATTCCACATTTATTTGTTGAATATCAGCAATACTAAGCGATTGTACTTGCTTAGGCGCAATAAAATTCATCGTACCTTTTTCAAAATCATAATATTCTTGTCCGTATTTCATTTTTGCAGCTACATTCTTTTTGAGCGAAATGCAGTAAAAATTAGCAAAAAATTGTTCCCAGATTTCACTTTCCGCCGGCTTTAAATCTGAAACGGAAATTACGCTGACCAAAGGATGCAACGGATCAGGCAGAGCTAAAAGCTTATGAAATTCAGATATGGAATTGATGATATACATGATGTTCTCTCTTTACAAATTTACAAAAAGCAACTATAGAAAGATAGTCGCTGGATTCATTGTTACCCGAATTGCTGTTTAATTTCTTGGATGAATGCTTCTTTGCCGATTTCTAATCGTCTTTCATAAAGAAAATGAGCATCGGCACCAGCCAAATAGCGTATTTGATCTTTGTCATCTGTTGCAGCTTCGTAAACTACTTCTGCAATTTGTTCGGCAGTTGAGGCGTTTTTCATCATACTTTCAACAGCTCCGAACAATTTATGTTCAATGTCGGAGTATTCAGATTGTGCATTAAAATCCATTGATCTGCCTGCAAAATCAGTTGAAATTCCTCCCGGAGCCACAGTTTTAATTCGAATACCCAATGGACTCAATTCAAAAGACATACTTTCAGACCAACCTTCTAAAGCAAATTTGGTAGCATGATAGATGGAATGTAAAGGAAAGCCCATAAACCCGCCTATAGAAGTAGTACTGATAAATAAACCGTTTCTTTTTTCTCTGAAATAAGGAATAAAAGCTTGCGTTACACGTAAAACTCCTAGCAAATTGGTATTGATCTGACGAATAATTTTTTCGTCGCTTAGTCCTTCTAAAGCACCCATTAAACCATAACCGGCATTATTAAAGACCACATCAATATTTGATTTTTCGATTGCTTGTTTAACTGTAGCTTGTATTTGCTCCGGATCATTTACATCAAGTGGTAAAACGGTAACGTTTTCTAATGTAGTAAGTTCGGTTTCTTTTTCAGGATTTCGCATTGTAGCCATTACATGCCAACCTTTGCTTTGAAATAGTTTAGCCGTAGCTTTTCCCAATCCGCTGGAAGCACCTGTAATAAAAATTGTTTTTGCCATTGTTCTTTACTATTAAAATTAGACCAGACAAAATTGGGTATAAAAGAAAAGAGGGATGTTTCCAAATAGTAGTTTGTTGTATCCAAAATGTGGGGAAGTTATATTTTGTATTGGTTTAGTGTTGTACACTATTGCGTAAACTCCTTTTATTTTTAAAAGGTTTTTATATGAAGTTCAGTAATTGAATAAAAACAACTCAACTTTACTTTTTAATCAATACTGATTGTAAAAACAAAATGGCTTTTATGTTGAAACAAAAGCCGCTATTGATACAGTATTACAGGTAGTTTTTATTGTTTTGTTAAAGTAACATGATTAGGAATGGAAAAACCCGGAGGCGGAATAGTTTCACCCGGTAAATACCCTCTGGTTCTGCCCTCTAATTCCATTGTTAGCTGTGGTGAAGGAAAACTATTTAATAATGTAAAGGTCGCATCACCTGATTTTTGATATAAATTGTCTTTAAAACTCATGTAAAGCATTTGTGGAGTCATGGGACTGGATGTATAAAACGAATTAATATTGGGATTGGTTTCTGTAGCATTTGCAACAATGGTATTGGTCACATAAGTGGCACCGCCATCGGTAGAATAACTATAGTTCCCTTTTATGTAATCTTCATAACTACCATATTCGGCATCGAAGTATTTCGTAACTTTCTCAAGTTTTATAATTAAAATTTCATTCCCGTTTTGATATTTCCAAGTTCCTAAAAAAGGAGTAAAGGTATCAAATATGTCTTTAATATATGTTCCTCTAGGAGCATCCATTACAGTATAGCCATTGGATACATCAACTATGTTGGTTTGACAAAAAGTGGTATTAAAACACATCACAAAACAAAAAGTTAAAATTATATTTTTCATGTTAATTACATTTAGAGGTTGTTTTTTGGTTTGAATTTTTATCCCATTTTAACTTAGTCCAGTTGTTGAACAAGTCGGGAGACGGTGTATCAGCCGCATCAAAATTAGAACTGGCTAATGAGATTCCGATATTTAAATCGCTCATCATTTTTAAAAAACCATCCTCATTGGTTTCCCTGGATGCTTCCTGATGGATATGATATTTTTCATACATTTTATTTTTTTGAAAATTATTAATTTTCTTATCATCAGCAAGATACTTATCTCCGAAAGCAATAAAATCAGCTCTGTTCTCTATTCGCAATAAATATGCCGTATTTGAAGCCGTAACCAAACCTAAAAAAATATCATCAAAATAAGTAGGATTATTTTTTAAAAGCTGGTAAAGATATTGTAAATCTCCAGCACTAAAAACTGAGCCTAATTTACGATAATGAGAATGGATATAACCCGCAGAGTTCGTTAAAAGTGTAAATTCTGCTGTTGGACTTTGAGGTGTACCTTCAGAATTAACATAGGTATAGTTGTTCGTGCTTGTTGGATTGGTATTCTCATTTACAACATTAACTTTTTCCCTACTCCAAGCTCTTGCAGGTTCTATAAGACTAGACATTCTTGATTTAAAATTGGTATCTTTTTGTAATTTTAAAATTAAGGCACAATCCTTGTCTAGTTCTTCCAACTCCGGAACAGGTACCGTCACCACGCCACCACAACCTTTACAGGTTTTCGGGTCTACCAAGCCGTCATCATAATCCTCATCGCCCGGTGTTCCGCCGGTGTTTCCGCCGCTATCTGATCCTGAATTGCCGGTTCCGCTGTCACCACCGCTGCCGCTATCTCCGGTATTACCACTACCGCTGCCGCAATTGCTGCTGTCATAGGTCCAATACACATCTTGTCCCTCTCCGATACAGATTAACGATGCGGGATGCGGATGTCCGTAGGGACACATCAGTATATAAATGGTACAGTCGTCGTCTCCCATATACTGTATCTTGGCTTGGGCATCATTAGCATTGTACATGATAGGCGTCAACTCTTTTCCTCCATCAACAATATAGGAATCGTGTTCGGCAAAATAATCCGTAACTCCGTGTAACGAATATTTTACGACATAAGCCTTAGTTGTACCCAAAGTGTCGGTTTGAATCACCAGATTTTCAAAAAAATCAATAGCCGGA
>NZ_JBSEFI010000011.1:0-117465 GCF_053570605.1 Flavobacterium sp. U410 | reverse complement strand
ATTTATTTATGGTGTATGTAACACAATAAACGTATTTAATATCTTAAAAAAAACAAATAAGCCTTTTATTTTTACAAAAAAAAATTATTAAATAAAATTTTAATAAAAAAAATACTAAATTAGTACTGTTAATTTTTTTAATTTAATAATGATGAAAAATATTTTTTATTTATTCTGCTTAACTCTATCTGTAAATATATTACATTCTCAATTTTTACCCTCAGGGATATCTACAACTGATGAAAAGTATAGGTTAGGAGGGCTAGGAGTAGGGTACAGTTTTACTCCTGTTTTTGGGTCTAATAAATTTATGGTTAATGGAAATTCTTTCTTTAGTGGAAGGTTATTGATTGGAAATACCCCTGATTTAGATGATAATACAACAAACTGGGGAATTAAAATGGATAAGCCTTTTGTTATAGCTAATGATATTTTTCCCTTAATTAGGGTGTATTCAACTAATAGTGGGTCTGTTGGGGAAGGTAATTTTGCAGTAGCAACAGGAGATTACTATTTTTCAAATGTTTCTAGAGCTGGGGATGTAATTCTTAAAGCTCATACAGAAGGTAGTTTGATAATAAGCAATTCTAGAGAAGGAGATATTAAGTTTACAACAACACCAGATTTCCCGACAAGTTCTGATCAAATAAGAATGATTATTAATAAAGATGGGGATATTGGAATAGGAACAGACACACCTGATGCTAAGCTTGCTGTTAACGGTTTAATTCATACTAAAGAAGTTAAAGTGGATTTGACAGGGTGGCCGGATTATGTATTTGATGAAAAATATGATTTGCCGTCATTGGATGAAGTAGAAGAATATATTCAAAAGAATGGGCATTTAATAAATGTTCCAAGTGCTGAAGAGGTTGAAGAAGAAGGTGTTAAGTTAGGAGAAATGATAAAGATCCAACAAGAAAAAATAGAAGAATTGACACTTTATATTATTGAATTGAAAAGAGAAATAGAAAAATTAAAAAATATAGAAAAGAAATGATAAAAAATGTGTTTTTGTGTTTTTATATTTTGGTTTTTTCTTTTTCCTTTTCTCAAGAAATTAAACCATTTAAATATTATGTATATTATTTTAATTCTGATGAAGCAGCAATCTTCGAAAAGGACAAGAATAGTAATTTAAGTTATTATGTAGGAAATAGGAATGATTTAAAAAATTTCTTTGATAAATATGAAATTGTATCATTTTATCAGGCTTTACCTGAATATCCTGTAGAAAATATCTTAAGAGTATATGTTTTAGAGACGTATAATAATGAGTTTGTAATGGACTATATTGATAGCTTTCCTTTACTGGTGGAAAAATATGAAGATATTTCAAATGAGAATATAAATTTGGAATATTATCCTAATGATTATGGAGTAACAAACCCTAATGGGAATCAAGGGTCTTCTATTGACAGAAGAGATTTGGACTATATAAATACTCCAAAGGCTTGGGATATAACAACAGGTTCTGGCATAAAACTGGGAATATCAGATGGTAGAATAAAACCTGATGATTATGACTTTGTCAATAAAATTACTTTTTTACCTGAATATACTTATGGATCAATGTCGTATGACCCTAATAATGGAGTTACTTCTCATGGTACTTCTGTTGTAGCACTTGCAGCAGCACAAGGCAATAATGATTATGGTTCTGTTGGTGTTTGTTATGATTGTGAGATATTAGCAGTTACTTACGGCAATTATAACTATTTAATGTCTCTTGCAAATGCAGGAGCTAGAGTTATAAATATGAGTTGGACTGGGAGTAGTTTTAGTCAAGTACAGCAAGATGCTATTAACTATTTATCAAATGATATGGGAGTAGTTTTAGTGGCTTCAGCAGGAAATAAGCCCTCTCATCAAACACAAACAGATTTTTTCTGCCCTCCTTATAGTTATTTTAGTAGTTCACAAAATCAGCTTGTTCCAAGCTATACAGGGATTCAAATAAGTTACCCGGCTTCTTACGAAAATGTTATTAGTGTTAGTAGTGTTGAGCATTATTATTTAGATGCAAGTGATAGTGGAGCTTATTGTTGCACTTCTCCTACTCATAGTATTGGAGGTCATATACAAAACTCTTTTGCGCCTGCTATAAATATTGATGATTTGAATAATCCTATTGGGTTAGTTTATAACGGATATCCTAGGTATTGTCAATATAATGGGAATAATTATCTAACATCACCTAATGGAATTGTTGATACATACACATATAATGAATCTGTTGATATTTTAGCCCCTGCAAATAAGGTTTATAATCATGCAAAATTTGCGGAAGAAGGTGTAGTAGATTATCATCAATATGGAGGAACTTCAAGTTCAGCGCCTTATGTTTCAGGTACAGCAGCATTAATGATTGGTGTTTATGATTGTATTACTCCACAGGAAGTTGAGAATATATTAAAATTGACAGCAAAAGATGTAGTAAATATGACTATAAATCAGGAATATAAAAACTATATAGGTACAGGGAAATTAGAAACAGGGGATGCTGTTGAGTTTGTTAATGAAATGAAGAAGAGTAATGGGGATGCATATGTAAAAGATCATATTTTCAACCGTTTTACATTTAATCTTGAAAAGATAAATAACAATCTTACAATTGAAAATGTTACTTTCAAAGATGATTGTGTAGTTGATTTTACCGCTAGAAATGAAATACAATTATTGCCAAATACTCATTTATTGCCTAATATTAATGGACACACTCATTTGAGCATAAATCAAGATATAGATATAACTTGTCAATCGTTTCAAAAAAGTATTTTCAAAAAAGAAATAAGAGAGAAGAAAAAAGAAGAATTATTAGTATATCCAAACCCAGTTTCTTCAGGGATGATTTTAAATATTATTTCGTCTAATAATAGTGAGAAAAAAATTCAAATTTTTGATTTATTAGGAAAGCAAGTATTAAATGCTAATATTGTAAATGAGTTAAAAATGAATATACCCCAAGGAATTTATATTATAAAAATAGTAGAAGCAGGTTTAATTATCACAAAAAAATTAGTGGTAAAATAAATTTCATAAAGGATTTAAATAAATTCTAAGTTAAATTACTTGTATTATTTTATGTATTTTTACACAAAATAAATTGATGTATGAGTTCAGATAAAGAAGCCAAATTAAAAGCCCTTCAATTAACGTTAGACAAACTTGACAAAGCTTATGGTAAAGGAACCGTAATGAAAATGGGAGATTCTGCTGTTGAAGAAGTAGAAGCAATATCTTCAGGATCATTAGGACTTGACTTAGCTTTAGGAGTAAATGGTTACCCAAGAGGAAGAATAATAGAAATCTATGGGCCTGAATCTTCTGGGAAAACAACGTTAACATTACACGCCATTGCAGAAGCTCAAAAAGCAGGAGGAATTGCTGCATTTATTGATGCAGAACATGCATTTGATCGTTTTTATGCCGAGAAATTAGGTATAGATATCGATAATTTAATTATTTCTCAGCCTGATAATGGGGAACAAGCTTTGGAAATTGCAGAAAGTTTGATTCGTTCAGGAGCAGTTGATATTGTAGTAATTGACTCGGTTGCTGCCTTAACGCCTAAAAGCGAAATTGAAGGTGATATGGGGGATAGTAAAATGGGGTTGCATGCTCGTTTAATGTCACAAGCATTGCGTAAATTAACAGGAACAATTCACAAAACAAATTGTACCGTTTTCTTCATTAATCAGTTGCGTGATAAAATTGGCGTAATGTTCGGAAATCCGGAAACTACAACGGGAGGTAATGCCTTAAAATTTTATGCATCGGTTCGTGTAGATATTCGTAAATCATCTCAAATTAAAGATGGTGAAAATGTAATTGGTAACCGTGCTAAAGTAAAAATCGTAAAAAACAAAGTAGCGCCACCTTTTAGAACAGCTGAGTTTGATATTATGTACGGAGAAGGTGTTTCTAAAGTTGGAGAAATTTTAGATTTAGCAGTAGATTTTGAAATTGTTAAGAAAAGCGGTTCGTGGTTTAGCTATGGAGATACCAAGTTGGGTCAAGGACGAGATGCGGTAAAATCAATTATAAAAGACAATCCGGAGCTGATGGAAGAACTGGAAGTTAAAATAAAAGAAACGATTAAAAATCAACACTAATATAAATCCCGAATTTTTTCGGGATTTTTTTTTAACTTCATCAACGCAACCTTTTTATAATAAATACATCTATATAAATATAAATTGTTTAGAAGTGAAAAAAATATTTTTATTACTAAGCCTAGTTTTTACAATTGTATCATGTAGTGTAAATGAAGATGAAACTAATTTTCATTATGAGTTATTGCCTATACAAGAAGTAGAAATACCATCAGAATTTGTGATGGGGCAAACGTATCAGATAAAAATGTGGTACTATAGACCGTCTACTTGCCATAGTTTTGGAGGTTTTTATTATGATAAAATTTTGAATGAGAGAACAATTGCTATTCAGAATATTGTAC
Organism: Flavobacterium sp. U410; assembly: GCF_053570605.1. Taxonomy (NCBI): domain Bacteria; kingdom Pseudomonadati; phylum Bacteroidota; class Flavobacteriia; order Flavobacteriales; family Flavobacteriaceae; genus Flavobacterium; species Flavobacterium sp. U410. The sequence goes on along the minus strand of NZ_JBSEFI010000011.1, from coordinate 113,006 downwards.
AGGAAGAAAGTACTTGTTCAACTCTTACAGATGAACTGGTTTATGCAACTCTTGATTTTTATGTAACCAATAATGGAAGTTACGTTTTTAAATTCTGGCAAGGAGTTGATGATAATTTAGAAGATATTTTTTATGAAATAGAAGTACCAGTAGTAGATTAATTTAATAATCGAATATTTGATAGTAGAGCAACTCATACATGACTGTAAAAAAGGAAATACTAAAGCACAAGAGCAAATATACAGACTTTTAAGTCCTAAAATGTTTGCCGTTTGTCTTAAGTATTCGAGAAACTATGAAGAAGCTCAAGATAATTTACAGGAAGGATTTTTACTTCTTTTTGAAAAAATAAGTCAGTATCAGTTTAAAGGTTCCTTTGAAGGATGGGCAAAACGAGTAGTTATCAATTATGTTTTGCAACAGTATAGAACAAAAGGGGTTTTTGAAATTATAAATGAGAATATACCCGAACAGGAAGAAATAGAGATTGAAGAGGAACAAATTTCTTTGGATTTTTTGACTCAGATAATTCAAGAGCTTCCGGATAGATATCGTTTAGTGTTTAACTTATACGTTATTGATGGATATTCTCACAAAGAAATTGCTGAAATGCTCGAAATTAATATAGGGACTTCTAAGTCTAATTTAGCAAGAGCTAAAGCAATATTAAAAGAGCGAATTGAAAAACAGAATCAGGCTGTATGGCCCAATGTTAAGTAATGTTTTACAGCAATTGTTAAAACAAATCTAAATGAAAGAAAATAAAAACATAGAACGTTTATTTCAAGAAAAGTTCAAAGATTTTGAGGTTCAACCACCTCAGGATGCTTGGGCAACTATTGAAAAACGACTCAATGAAAAGAAAAAGAAAAGACGTGTTATCCCTATTTGGTTTAAAGTATCAGGAATAGCAGCTTCTTTAGTTTTAGGTTTCTTTCTGTATAATTTTGTTCAAAATTCTTTCTCGCCAGGTGTTGACGTAAACGGGAATGATAATCATTTTGATACTCCGGGCTGGGTGAACGGAAATACTAATGGAGAGAAAAGCAATTCAGTTCAATCTGATGAAAAATCAAATTTAGAACAAGAATATCAAGAAGGAAAAGGGACATTTATTCAGCCAGGTCAAGTGGTAACGGATGCCGGTTCTAGTTCTGTTTCGGGTCAAAATCTTGAAGGAAATCAAAAGAAAGAGAATGTGAGTAATGAAGATGTTAAAGATAATTCTCAAGGAGCAAAAGAAAAACAGAAGGAAAGAATATTTAAAAAAATAAAGTCTAAAGAAGTTTTGGTTCAGACTCCAAATAAGAGTTCAGATTCCAAAAAGGAAGACCCAAGAATTTCAAAATGGGTTGACATAGAATCACAAGAAAATGTAGCTTCTGTAAATCAGCAAAAAACAAAAAACAAAGGCTTAACAGATGTTGATGCTCAAACAGATTTAACAAAACAATTGAATCAGAAACAAGCAGATGAAAAATTGGTAAGCCAGAATCAAAAAGAAGAAAAGGGAAAAATTGCTGTAGAAAAAGAAAAAAATGGTTTAAACCAAACCAATGCTCAGTTGTCTAATTCCAGTAAAGGGTTAGATTCCGAAAGCGAATCAGAGAAGCTGTTCACGCAACAATCTTCTTTGATTCCTAAAGGAGCAGTTGACTTTAATGCTGCAAATAATATAACTCAAATTAATACAAAAGCTTCTGATAGTCTTTTGATAGCATCAGAAAAAGGAATTTTAGCTGAAATCGAAAAAAATAAAGATAGTTCTCAAGTTGCAGAAGTACTTCAGGAAGAAAATGCACTTGAAAAATTGCTCAAAGAAAAAGAAGAGGGAAAAAATGCTGATGAAAAAGAAAAAGAAGAGAAAAGAAATAAATGGGCTGTCAGCACAAATGCGGCGCCTGTTTATTTCAATTCATTAACCGAAGGTTCTCCTTTAGATGATCAGTTTGCTTCAAATGCAAAAACATATCAAACATCTTTGAGTTATGGAGCCGGTGTACAATATCAAGTAACATCAAAATTAGCACTTAGAGCAGGAGTAAACAGTTTAGCATTTAGTTATGATACGCAAAACGTATATTATTCAACCACTCTACAAGCAAGATTATCACCACAGCAGAATCTACAAAATGATTTACATGTAAATAAGGAAGGATCGGCTCAGAATGTGATTTTATACAATAAAAAAGTTGATGCCTATGGTGATGTGGAAAATTTTTCACAGGAAGAAAAAGGAAGTTTAAATCAACAAATAGGTTATATAGAAATCCCTTTAGAAATGTCATATAAGCTTTTAAATAAGAAATTTGGGATCGAGATAATAGGAGGGATGAGTACACTATTTCTACAGCAAAATGAAGTAAAACTTCAGACTGAAGGAATGGAAATGAACATAGGAAAAGCAAATAATTTAAACAATATACATTTTAGTAGTAATGTCGGTTTGGGTTTTAAATATGATTTTCTGAAAGCTTTCCAAGCAAATTTTCAGCCCATGTTTAAATACCAGGTCAATACGTTTAGTGAAAATTCCGGAAGTTTTAAACCTTATGTCATAGGTTTATACACCGGTATAAGTTACCATTTTTAATAAGCTTTTTTTAAAGCTTAAAAATTTTAGTTAGTATTTCATTTGATAAAAAGTGAAACGTAGAAGCCCTATTTACATAGGGCTTTTTCGTTGGTTTTAAAAAAGATTCTTAAAAATTAAAGTACATTTGCAAGCATGGCCGGGATCTATATTCATATTCCTTTTTGTAAACAGGCATGTCATTACTGCGATTTCCATTTTTCTACAAGTCTTAAGAAAAAAGGCGAAATGATTTTGGCTTTAGTGAAAGAAATTAAGCTACGAAAAGAAGAGTTCTTAAACGAAAAAGTAGAAACTATTTATTTTGGAGGAGGAACTCCAAGTCTTTTGTCTGTTGAAGATATTATGTTTCTTCTTGATGAGGTGTATAGAAGCTTTGAGGTTGTAGATCAGCCGGAAATCACTTTAGAAGCTAACCCTGATGATTTATCAAATGACCGAATCATAAAACTATCAAAAACACCAATAAATAGACTTTCTATTGGAATTCAATCGTTTTTTGAAGAAGATTTAAAAATGATGAATCGGGCACATAATGCAGAAGAAGCGGCAAAGTGTTTAGAAATTGCTACACAGTATTTCAATAATATTACTATTGATCTGATCTACGGAATTCCGGGGATGACCAATGAACGCTGGCTGCAAAATGTTGATAAGGCACTATCTTTTAGAATTCCTCACATATCCAGCTATGCTTTGACTGTTGAAACCAAAACAGCTTTAGATAGTCTTGTCAGAAAAGGAGTGATTCAAAAGCCAAATGATGGAGTTGCTAATGAACATTTTCATCTTTTGGTAGAACGTTTGCAGGAAAACGGATTTATACATTATGAATTGTCAAATTTTGGAAAGCCGGACTATTTTTCAAAAAATAATTCGGCATATTGGTTAGGTAAAAAGTATATGGGAATTGGTCCGTCAGCGCATAGTTTTAATGGAACTCAGCGAAGTTGGAACATGGCAAATAATACTTTATATATCAAATCCATCCAAGAAAACAAGTTGCCTTCTGATATTGAAAACTTAACAATAGAAGATCGTTATAATGAATATATAATGACAGGATTGCGAACTATTTGGGGAATCTCTTTAAAAAAGATCGAGCAGGAATTTGGAATTAAATATCTAGATTATTTCAACAAACAGAGTGAAAAATTTATAAACGAAGGTCTTTTAGAAATCACTTCCGATGAATTTGAAAAAATTTTAAAGACAACCACCAAAGGTAAGTTCTTGAGTGATGGAATAGCTTCTGATTTATTTTATGTGGATTAGTTCGAAACTCAAACGAATGTTTATTTCTTTTTGAAGAAAAAGTATGCCTTTTAGACTTAAAAGTGTCCATAGTATATTTTGAGGAAACCAAACAAAATAATATTTGTCTTTTTTTATCTAAAAAATAATTTGGAATTAGAGTTGTTGCTTATGCAGAATCTTTTTAAGAAAAAAGATGCGAAAAATATAACATAAAGTTTTCAGAAAACAAAAAAGCCCTTCCGTAAACGGAACAGCTTTTCATTGGTCTAACTACTAAACCTTTGGCACTTTCGTGCCTAAACAACACAACTATCTTTGTAACTATTAGAGGGCGAAAAAAGCTCCGTTGTTCACGGAGCTTATCTTCTTCTCTTTTACTGGCGGTCTGGACGGGACTCGAACCCGCGACCCCATGCGTGACAGGCATGTATTCTAACCAACTGAACTACCAAACCAGTGCTTCATCATTGCGAGTGCAAATATACAACGGTTTTTGAATCCTGCAAATGTTTTTGAAAAAAAAATTAAAGTTTTTTTTGGTATTTTAAACAAACTTCTGTTTTTCAATCAAATAAGAGATTAATATTTTTTCAAAATTTTCACCTATTGCGGCAGGGATGTACTGAATTTTATATTGTAGGCATGCTTCTTTTATTTTTTTAAAATAGTCTTCCACTGATTTTTGATAGATTTCTTTAACATTTTCCGCAAATAATTGAATCGTTTCTCCTGTTTCTACATCAATAAATTTCTTTGGAGCCTCAGAAAAGTTAAATAAAAACTCTTTTGATTTATCAAAAACATGAAAAACTACAATTTTATGCTTGTTGTGTTTTAAATGTTGAAGCGCTTTGAATATTTTTTCTTCGTCTTCATTTTGGAACATATCCGTAAATAGAATAATCATAGAACGACGATGAATCTTTTCGGCAATTTGGTGTAAGAAAGAAACTGTATCCGTTTTTTTCTCTTTAGGAGGTTTTACTAAAAGCTGTTCTAATTGATGCAACAACATGCGATGATGACGCTCGCTTCCCTTTTCCGGAGCATAATATTCATATTCGTCAGCATAGACGCTTAAACCAACGGCATCACGTTGTTTTTTAAGCAAATTCATCAAACTCGCTGCAGCAAGAACAGAAAAACCTATTTTGCTTTGATAAAACGGCTGTGAGCGCTCTAAAGCCGGATAATGCATGGAAGAGGAATTGTCGATGATAATATGGCATCGCAAGTTTGTTTCTTCTTCAAATCGCTTGGTAAATAGTTTATCGGTTTTGGCAAACAATTTCCAATCGATAAATTTTGTGCTTTCTCCCGGATTGTAAATCTTATGTTCGGCAAATTCAGCAGAAAATCCATGAAAAGGCGATTTATGCATTCCGGAGATAAAACCTTCGACCACTTGATTGGCTAAAAGTTCCAGATTTTGTACCGAAGCAATTTTTTCTAATTCTGATTCTATCTTCATATTCTCAAAGATACTGTTTTCTCCTTTATATTTTTGAAGTTCCTCTAAATCCTGAAAAGCAAAAAAGGCAAACATTACGTTTGCCTTTTTATTTCTTTTTCATATTATATTTTTACAATAATGCATCAATTGCATCTGTATATGTTTTTTTAGGCGCAACACCTACTTGGCGACCTACTACTTCTCCGTTTTGGAAAACTAAAACCGTTGGAATATTACGAACTCCATATTTTGCAGCGAATTCTTGGTTTGCATCCACATCAACTTTACCTACAACAGCTTTTCCGTCATATTCTGTTGAGATTTCGTCAATAACCGGACCAACCATTCTACAAGGACCACACCATGCTGCCCAAAAATCTACCACAACTGGTTTTTCTGATTTTAATACTACTTCCTCAAAAGTAGCATCAGTTATTGCTAATGCCATATTTTTAATTTTTTAGTTTTACTTTATGTTACAAATGTAGTAAATATTTTTTTTAGCCTTGTGTAACCAAAATTACTTTTAGCTATCTACGGATAGTTTTTATTGATACAGACTAGTTTAGTTTAAAATTGATCTGATATTCTTCTAGCTCTCTCAAAAGTTCTGTAGAAATTTTCACTTTCATTTTTCGACTAGGCATACTCAATTTTGTTACTACTCTAATCTCTTCTAATTCTGTTTGCGCCGGTTCTAAAGTTGCCTCAAAATCTTCTGTGTCTAAATTATCATCCATTGTTTCATCTGCTTCAGGAAGTGCTGCAGTCGTAACTTGCGAAATGACCTGTCTTGTAACCTTTTCTAGTTCCATGACTTCTATAGTGACTTGATGATCTCCTTTTTCTCTTTGGAACAAAGCATGCAGTGCCTGAATCAAATTTTCGCTTAATTCTGTAATGTTGAACTGTAAGATCAGTTTTTTAGCAAATGTTGTCAATACATCTTGTAAATATTGAACCGCTAAAAACTGAATTTTAGGATCACTCTTTCTTCCGTCGGCATTTACCCAACCATCCTTCACTAGGAATCGCATAAATGTGAAGTTATTTTGAATAAGGAAATGACGGAATTTTAGATATTCTTCGCCAAAAATCTTAAACTCATAATTTTCTTCATAGCCTTCCAGAACAAAAGAAGCCCAACCTTTTCCGTTTTTAGATACCCGGTGCTCCACACTTGTAATAATTCCACCCACGGAGATGTTTTTACCCACATGATTTTGCAATTCTCTCAATTCTTCCAATTTAGAATTACAGAAATATCGCATTTCGTATTTAAAATCATCCAAAGGATGTCCGGAAATAAAGATTCCGACTACTTCTTTTTCTTTGGCCAATTTTTCCATAGTACTCCACTCTTCACAAGGTGGAACTACCGGCTCTGGAATTTGCACCTCTGAAGCATCACCAAACAAACTCACTTGCGCCGAATTTTCATTTTCCTGGAATTTTGCGCCATACTTCATAGCTTTTTCTAAAAAAGAAATTCCGTCGCCTTCACTATGGAAATATTGTGCTCGATGTGTGTCTCCAAAACCATCAAAACCTCCGGCTAACGCCAAGTTTTCAAACGCCTTTTTATTGGCTGCACGCAAATCAATTCGCTTAGCCAAGTCGAAAATAGATTTGTATTTTCCGTCTTTTCTGTTTTCGACAATGGTATTTACAGCACCTTCACCCACACCTTTAATTGCTCCCATACCAAAACGAACTGCATTTTGTTCGTTTACCGTAAACTTATAATACGATTCATTTACATCTGGACCTAAAACCTCTAAGCCCATTCGCTTACTTTCTTCCATAAAGAACGAAACTTGTTTGATATCGTTCATGTTATTTGAAAGTACCGCCGCCATATATTCTGCCGGATAATGTGCTTTTAAATAAGCCGTTTGATACGCCACCCAAGCATAACAAGTTGAGTGCGATTTATTGAAGGCATATTGCGCAAAAGCAGTCCAGTCTTTCCAAATTTTCTCTAATTTATCTTCGGCATGTCCGTTTTTAACTGCTCCTTCAATGAATTTGGATTTCATCTTTTCCAGAACGTCAATCAACTTTTTACCCATCGCTTTACGCAACACGTCGGCATCACCTTTAGAGAAACCGGCTAATTTTTGCGAAAGCAACATTACCTGCTCTTGATATACGGTAATTCCATAGGTTTCAGCCAAATATTCTTCACAAGCATCTAAATCGTAAACAATAGGTTCTTCCCCATTTTTTCTACGAATGAAAGAAGGAATATATTCCAACGGCCCAGGACGATATAAAGCATTCATCGCAATTAAATCGGCAAAAACCGTAGGTTTCAGTTCTTTCATGTATTTCTGCATTCCGGCAGACTCGTATTGGAAAATACCGACCGTTTCACCTCGTTGGAACAACTCATACGTCTTTTGATCGTCAATTGGAAACTGTTCCGGATCCAATTCTATTCCGTGACGGTATTTCACTAATTTGACGGTGTCTTTAATTAGAGTTAAAGTTTTCAACCCCAAGAAGTCCATTTTTAACAATCCGGCCGATTCTGCTACCGAGTTATCGAACTGCGTTACATACAAATCGGAATCTTTAGCCGTTGCCACCGGGACGAAATTCGTAATATCATCTGGCGTAATAATCACCCCACAGGCATGAATTCCGGTGTTACGCATAGAACCTTCAATAACTTTGGCTTGCTGAATGGTTTCTGCTTGTAAATCGGTTTCTTGAGCAATGGCAATTAATTCTTTCACCCGCTCAAATTCGTCTGCCGATTTTAGTGCTTTCTTTACATCATCTTCATTTTCGGAAAGAAATCGCGCCAAATTCCATTTGCTTGGCATCATTCCCGGAATCAGTTTTGCAATTCTATCGGCTTCATATAACGGCAAATCCAAAACACGAGCGGTATCACGAATAGCCGATTTAGTTGCCATTTTACCATAGGTGATAATTTGGGCTACCTGATTGGCTCCGTATTTTTGAATTACATAATCCATCACGCGGCTTCGTCCTTCGTCATCAAAATCGATATCAATATCGGGCATCGACACACGATCCGGATTTAGGAAACGCTCAAAAAGCAAATCGTACTTAATAGGATCAATATTGGTAATTCCCAAACAGTAAGCCACCGCTGATCCCGCTGCTGATCCACGTCCCGGACCTACCGAAACACCCATGTTTCTTGCTGCGGCGATGAAATCTTGAACAATTAAGAAATAACCGGGATATCCCGTTTTCTCAATAGTAGCCAATTCGAAGTCTAAACGTTCTGTAATTTCATCATCAATTACTTTGTAACGTTTTTTAGCTCCTTCGTATGTCAGATGTTTTAAATATTTATTTTCGCCTCGTTTTCCACCGTCTTCATCATCTTCAGCTACTTGAAATTCTTCAGGAATATCAAATTTGGGAAGCAATACATCGCGGTACAACGAATATTCTTCGACTTTACCAATTATTTCTTCAATATTGATGATAGCTTCAGGTAGATCTTTGAAGAGTGTTTTCATCTCCTCAACCGATTTGAAATAATATTCCTGATTAGGTAACCCAAAACGATACCCACGACCACGACCAATAGGCGTCGATTGCTTTTCGCCATCTTTTACACATAATAAAATATCGTGCGCATTAGCATCTTCTTTTTTAACGTAATAGGTATTGTTGGTTGCTACCAATTTGACATCATGCTTTTTGGCTAATGCAATCAAAGTTTCGTTTACACGATTTTCATCTTCTTGATTGTGTCGCATGACTTCTACGTAGAAATCTTCACCAAATTGTTCTTTCCACCAAATCAAAGCTTCTTCTGCCTGATTTTCCCCAATATTTAAAATTTTATTCGGAATTTCCCCATTTAGGTTTCCGGATAAAACAATGATGTCGTCTTTGTATTTTTTTACAATTTCTTTGTCGATCCTTGGTACATAATAAAAACCGTCAATATGCGCAATGGAAGACATTTTGGCTAAATTGTGGTAGCCTTTTTTATTTTTCGCCAAAAAAACGACTTGGTAACCCAAATCTTTTTTGGTTTTATCTAAATGATTTTCACAGATATTGAATTCACAACCTACAATTGGTTTTACCGGAATCTCAGAGCATTCTTCTCCTTTTTCTTCAGCCTCTTTTATTTTAGCCAAAACGCCTTTATTGTAATTCAACACAGCACTTACAAATTGAAAAGCGCCCATCATGTTTCCGTGATCGGTCATGGCAACGGCCGGCATGTTGAATTTAGAAGCAGCTTTTACCAAATCTTGAATCCCGATAGTGGATTGTAAAACCGAAAACTGCGAATGGTTGTGTAAATGCGCAAATTGAGCTTGTTCAAATTGCTCTTTAACTTCGTCTGAAATAGTTACCTTACCGGCATCGCCTTGCAATTTTTGCAAACGAGCTCTTACTTCATCTGATGCTTTTTTTAAGTTGATGTGTTTTAAACCAATCAACTGAATTTGCATCGGATTTTGTTCACGGAATCGGGTGTAATAATCTGCCGGAACGTCTAATTCTTCCTTTGGAAAAATTTCTCTTTTTAACAATTCCAAGAAACAACGGGTTGTTGCTTCCACATCGGCAGTAGCGTTGTGCGCTTCCGCAAAAGGTTCACCAAACAAATATTGGTGTAACTCCGTTAAAGTTGGCAACTTAAATCGACCACCTCTACCTCCGGGTAGTCTCAATAATTCAGCTGTCGTTTCGGTACACGTGTCTAAAACCGGTAATTCGGCTAGATCAGTTCCAACCCCCATTCTATGGAATTCACATCCCATGACATTAACGTCGAAACCCACGTTTTGTCCCACAACATATTTAGCTTTCGACAGCGCAATATTGAACTTCTCCAAAGCTTCTGCTAAAGAAATTCCTTGTTCTTGCGCTAATTCGGTAGAAATACCGTGAATCCTTTCGGCATCATACGGAATGTTGAAGCCATCAGGTCGAACCAAGTAGTCCTGATGTTCTATCAAACGTCCCATTTCGTCGTGTAACTGCCAAGCGATTTGAATACATCGAGGCCAGTTATCCGTATCGGTAATAGGAGCCGTATAGCTTTTAGGTAATCCGGTAGTTTCGGTATCGAAAATTAAATACATAATTGAGAATGAATATTTTAATCTTTACAAATTGGAATAAAATGCAATTCTCAAAAGTACTATTTTTTTAGCAGAACTTGAATTTAAGTTGTTAACAACCTAACTTCCCCAAACTCTGTTTTTGAAAATATCGAACGTCTGTTTTAAGTGTTTATTGAATAATAGAAGAATTGCTAAAAACAATAAAATATAGCCCAAAGTGGTAAAAATTTCCATGTTGCCTAGCAACACCGATTGTTTAGAAAGCGAACCTAAAACTTGTTTAACAGCTAATTTTCCGGCATCGTCTATTGCATAACCTTTAGCCATAAAACTATTGGTATATTGTGAAATTCGCTCTTGTGTTTCAGGGCTTTCCCAGAGAACACTTTGTCTTAGTTTTGTATAGTGTTTGTTTTGCAGAAACACCTGTGCATTTTGCATGATACAGAATCCAATTGTACTTCCCCAAAATCTTCCGGTTACCCCAACAGTTCCAGAAAAAGGTGCATATTCTATTGGAACGGAAGAAACAGTAAATAGCACAAGTGGCACAAAAAGTACTCCAACTGCAATTCCTTGTATGATATAAGGCAAAGCAATATCACTCAGTGCAGCATCAGGGACAAACAAGAAGGTAAACCACAAATGGTACACAGCCAAAAGGAAAAAACCGAGAATAAAAGCATATCGTGATGCTAGACCTTTTGCTAAAATAAATCCGGCAGTTATTAATCCTATTAAATTTCCTATTACATTCAAATATTGTACGTGTGCGACTCTTGTGGGTTCCCAATTCCATACCGAAAACATCGTACTATGACAAATATTAAGCGTTGCTCTTGAAATATAAAAGATAAGGAATAGTAAAAATCCAACTCTAAGATTATAAAACTGAAAGACACCCATATCGAAACACGGTCTTTTGATAACCATTTGTCGGATTACAAACAAACCTCCGGTAATAAAAGCTATAACAATTGCCATTTTAATAGATATGGAGTCGAACCAATACAATTTTTCGCCATAAATAAAAACGAAGGCGCCTGAGAGAATAGCTGTTAAAACCAAAATATAGCTAGACCAATCGACCTGATATAGCGGCATTTTTTTATGAAAACGATTTTCGTTAAATGTCAACATTACTAAACCCACACAGATGATTTGAAACATTGCCGAACCATACGCCATGTATTTCCAATCGTAATTTTCCAATAGCCAAACCGCAATATTCATAATAAAGGGCGAAGCCAAAAGCAATGTTCCGTAGTTAAAGGTAAATCCAAGAATAACCGCATTTTTGGATTGAAAACGTGTGATTAGCAATTGGCGTAACGGAATCCAAGGCAACGCCATAAGTACTCCTTCTGCCATTCGCAGCACAATGAACAAAGAAAAATTATCGGTGTAAGCCGATAAGATAAAAGTAATAGCTGCTAATCCATAAATGGTAACAAAATACTTTTTGGTGGGGAAGAATTTAAACAATCGGCTTTCGATAAGAATGGTTGCCAAAAAAGTTCCGTAGGTTACACAAAGTGAAAACTGTAAATCTTCTACTTCCACATCTAAAAAACTAGCAGAATAGGTAATATTTGAGGTGTACACTCCCAATAAAACCATGGAATGCAACATACAAAATATTAAAACCAAGATGATAAGCCAATTGGGAACCCAAGACTTAAATACGCTTCCTTGTATCATTTTTAGTTGTGCTTAGCCACTACAATGACATTCATACCTGCTTTGAGCAGTTTCGATTTCGGATCGGTCTCATCAATTTGAATTCGCACCGGAATACGTTGTTCAATTTTCACAAAGTTTCCTGTAGCATTATCCGGCGGAAGCAACGAAAAACGAGCACCACTAGCCGGCGAAAGCGATTCTACGGTTCCTTTAAATTTATGACTGCTGATTGCATCGGCCTCTAAAGTTACTTTTTGACCAATCGCTAAATATTCGATTTGAGTTTCTTTGAAATTTGCAGTTACCCATTTTTCCTGACTCACCATAGAAACTAAAGCTTGTCCTTCTTTTACCAATTGTCCGGGTTGCAGCAATTTTCGTCCGACCCAACCGTCATAAGGAGCCGTAATTACTGTATAAGATAAAATAAGATTAGCATTATCTGCAACTGCTTTTTTAGCTTTAATCACGGCTTCGGCAGTTGGAATTTTAGCTTTAGCTTCGCCCGTATTAGAGTGTGCTACGCTAATACTGCTTAAAATTTCGTTGTAATGCGATTTGGCTGCATCATAGTCGGTTTTCACTTTTTCTACTTGTTGCATAGTTGCAGCTTCTTCCTTGTATAATTCAGAATAACGATCGTATTCTTGTTTGGTTTTCCACATTTCGGCTTTAGCCGCATCTAATTGTGATTTTCGTACCGAAACATTATTAGAGGTCATTTCGACTGTTTTTTGCAGCACATCGATATTTTTTTCGGCATTTTCAATTTCGGCTTGTGCCAAATCTACTTTCGCTTTAAATTCTCTATCATCGATAATGATAAGTGTGTCACCTTTATGAACAAATTGATTCTCTTCGTATCGAATATTTTCAATATAACCCGTAACGCGCGCAATAATTGGCGTAACATATTGTTCGACTTGAGCATCATTGGTTTCTTCATGATTCTTATAAAAAATGTAAAACCAAATAGCCAATAGTACTCCGCTCGCCACCAATAAAGAAGCAGAAATAGTTACTAACAAATGGAACGCACGATGCGAAAACAAAAATCTTGTAATTTTCATTTGGAAAAAAATTAGGAAATGAGCAATTATTTTGTGAGTTGACCTGCTGTGTGTAAGATTTCGTAATGTTTCATTACAGCGTCAATTCGTGTAGCAATTTGATTGAACTTGGCTTGTATTAAAGAATTATCGGCGTCAACCATTTCGGTAACCAGCGCTAATTGGTTCAAATATTTCAATTTGACAATTCGGTAGTTTTCCGTTGCCAAAAGCACCGCTTTATCAGTCACTTTGAACTTGTCGGTAATTTCTTTGTACTCGGTATATTGCTTAAAGACTTTGTCTGACATTTCGTCTTTAACCATGTTTCGTTCGTTTTCCTGTGCTTCCATTTTGGCTTTAGCCAATTGTACTCGAGATTTATTTTTGTACAAACCCGAAATGTTAAAAGTCGCTTCAACTCCCACTTGACCTAAACTATACAAATACGGATCGGGCGGAAAAAACATATAATTGGGATATCTTAAGTTGTAATTGCCAAAGAAACTGATATTGGGGTAAAATCCGGATTTGGCTAATTGTACTTCGGTCTTTTTAATTTCAACTTCTTGATCGGCAATTCGAACCTCTTCGTTTTTCAAAGCCAATTTATGATAGTATTCCAAATCTAAAAAAGCTTCTTGTTCTAACAAATCCGTTGTGTCAATGGAAAATTCGGTTGTTTCCGGAAGTTGTAAAATCGTTTTTAAATCATGCAATACAATATCAATATTCTTCTCATTGTTCATGGAATCCAATTGACGTTCGGAAAGTTGTAATTCGGCACGCAATACTTCGTCTTTGGTTACTGTTCCGTGTTTTTTAAAGGAAGAAACTTCTTTTAAACGTTCGCGTTCTTCTTCAATACTTTCGTTGATGATTTTTTGAAGTTCCATCATTTTGTAGATTCCTAAATAAGAAGCCACTACTTGTAACTGCACATCATTTTCAGCTTTTTCCAAAAAGATGTTACTGATTTCGTTTTCTTGTTCCGCTTTTTTAATCAGGTTATTGATTTTATTCCCTGAGTAAACCGGCATTCTAAAAGAACTACTGATGTCATAAATTTCAGGAATAGTTCGTGTAACAGCTTTGTCTTTTAAAAAACCTCCTTTAAATTCGGTTAAATTGGTAATTCTGGAATACAGCGAATGAAAATCTATTTCCGGAAGCCTTAACTCTTCCTTTTCGATAATTTCTTCCTCGGTTACAGCTTGCAACAATTTCCCTTTTTTAATAAGGAGGTTGTTTTCTTTTGCAATTTCCAAAGCATTATGAAGTGAAATTTTTTGCTTTTCTTGTGCGCTTAAAGCGCTGTCTACAAATACAATAAAAAATATAGACGTTAAAGTGTTTAATGAAAAACTTTTAATAGAGTGTGAATACTCTTGCCTCTCTGACCACATTTGGATGTTACTAAATTCTGGACAAAGTTCTATGTTTTTTCAATCCGATATAAAGTAAAAAAAGTCAAAATTTTATTCAATTCAGACAAAATATTACAATAAAAAAGCCGTTATAAAAACGGCTCTTGATATGATTTAATTTTAATGAACTATTGAATAGGAATTTGATAGAAGTTACCTTCAGAAAAAGTTATCATTTCTCCATTTTCATCAGCTGCATTCAATTTAAAAGAACCCGTTACCTTATTGTTTTCTATCGATTCAATAACAATTTCTCCATTGCTTTGTTGTACATTTAAAATTTGAATACGTGCATTATTACTACCTCCTATAAGTGTTACTTGATCTCCGGCTTTATACCCATCTCCTCTGGAAACTATAGTTGCACTAGTAACTCCTCCTGAAGCATTAGTTTCTATCGAAACTTTTAAACCGGAACCAGTAGTTGATCCGTAGGGTTCTGTTAAAACATTGGTTGAGTTACTATAATCAGAACCGGCACTTACAATTGCAGCAATTTTATAAGCTGGTCCAAAATAGATATCTGTATCATAAAATAATTCTACTCCTTCATTTGCATAATAATATGAAGCATAATTATTTTGATTTGTTGTTCCTAGAACATAAGTTCCCGGATTTGCTGATGAAGTTTCTAATACTAACTCTTCATAAGCTGTATAAGCGGAAATAACAAGTCCTTCACTCTCACTTCTTGTAATGTTTGCATCTACTGCTCTCCAGTTTACATCGTTCAATTTGGCTTGAAAAGCAGGGTCATTTTCTTTGATGTCTTGGTTACATGAAGCAAGTACTGCTGCAAATAACGCTAAAGATAAAATTCTTTTCATTATCAATCTTTTGTATAAGTTTATGGTAGTAATAGTTAGCTATAGGAATAGATTCCATTCCGACAAAAGTAATTTTTTTTCGTTAACTTTACAATTAATCAAAAAAATATTTATGCAGCTTTATTTTGTTGTAAAACAAAGTTTTGTATATTTGCGCCCTCAATAACCGAGGTCGGGAACCTCACAATTAATCAAAAGATTATGCCTGTAAAAATTAGATTACAAAGACACGGTAAAAAAGGAAAACCTTTTTTCTGGATTGTAGCTGCGGATTCACGCGCTAAAAGAGATGGTAAATTCCTAGAAAAATTAGGAACTTATAACCCAAACACTAACCCTGCAACTATCGATTTAAATTTAGATGGAGCTGTGCAATGGTTACACAATGGGGCTCAGCCAACGGATACTGCAAGAGCTATTTTGTCTTACAAAGGAGCTTTATTGAAACATCACTTAGACGGAGGTGTTCGTAAAGGAGCTTTAACTCAAGAACAAGCTGACGCTAAATTAGCTGCTTGGTTAGAAGAAAAAGCTGGTAAAGTAGGAGCAAAACAAGATGGTTTAGCAAAAGCTAAAGATGATGCAAAAGCAAAAGCTTTACAAGCTGAAAAAGAAGTAAATGAAAAACGTGTTGCTGCTAGAGTAGAAGCTGAAAAAGCTGCTGAAGTAGAAGCTGCTGCAACTGAAGAGGCTGTTGAAGAAGCACCTGCAGTTGAAGAGAACAACGAAGAAACAGAAGCTTAATTTAAAACCGTAACTGATGCGTAAAAAAGATTGCTTCTATTTAGGCAAAGTTGCGAAAAAATTTAGTTTCAAAGGGGAAGTTCTGATCTATTTAGATACAGACGAACCCGAAAATTATGAAAATATGGAATCAGTTTTTGTTGAACTAAACAAAAGTCTGGTTCCATTTTTTATTGAAAGAAGTCAAATTCATAAAGGAGATTTCTTACGCGTCAAATTTGAAGATATTGACGCTGAAGAAGATACTGATGAAATTCTTGGATGTGAAGTTTATCTTCCACTTTCGATGTTGCCTAAACTTGAAGGTAATAAATTCTACTACCACGAAATTGAAGGATTTACTGTAGAAGATGTTCGTTTAGGAAATATAGGATCTCTTATTCGTGTTAACGATAGTAATGCACAAGCATTATTTGAAATAGACAACAATGGAATCACTATTTTAGTTCCATTGATTGACGATTTTATTGTTGAAGTAAACCGAAAAGAAAAGAAACTTGTGCTAAATACTCCTAAAGGACTTGTTGATTTATATTTAGGATAAGTTCAATACTCCTATCTAATAGATTATTTCCTCAATGTTAAATAGGATTAAAAAATATTTTCACTTTATAATCTAACAAAACAAATTATATTTTTTTAATATGTAAAACTTTATATATTTTCGCAAAAGATAATATATATTTTTATGAAAAAAATCAAGAATTTGTTTTATGTTTTACCTTTTGTAGTATTGTCATGTTCTTCTGATGATGGAGGTAGTACTTCGGATCCCCAACCTCAATATGCTATGACTGCTAAATTGAACGGGGTAACTTTTGAAGCTAATAATCCTTTTGGTAACAATATGGTTTCTTCTACAAACATTTGGGATTATTTTCCACAAGAAGACTTTATTATGCTACAGGGTAGACAAGGGGGACTTTTGGGGAATCCAGAAATCAATCTTTGGTTAAAAAAAACAGACATGGTTGTAGGAACTTATACTGTTGGTACAGAAACCTTTAGCACACCTCCTTCGCACTTTATTGATTTAATAGATAATAGTAATGATGAATCAGAAAGCACAGTTGCAGGAACGATTATTATTACAGAAGTGAATACTACTACAAAAGTTGTAAAAGGGACTTTTCAATTTACAACTTCTGACAACGTACAAGAATCAAATCCTGTAATCAATTATAATGTTACTGAAGGAACATTTTATTATCAGTACGAAGAATAATAGATAAGTAACTCTCATTTATTCTTTTAAAAAATGTAAATAAAAATTAAAAGCCATCTAATATTAGACGGCTTTTAATTTTTCTAAGATACCCTATCTTCATTCTGTTTTACAAAAGCGTCCCAACCCGAATAGCTTTTTCCAATCTCCACTTTTCCGGAATTAAAAAAATGACAAACTGCAGCTGCCAATCCATCGGTTGAATCGAGGTTTTTGGGTAAGGTTTTTAATCCTAATAATTGTTGGAGCATTTTAGCAACTTGCTCTTTACTGGCGTTTCCGTTACCTGTAATCGCCATTTTTATTTTCTTAGGTTCGTATTCGGTAATCGGAATTTGGCGCGATAAACCTGCCGCCATAGCAACGCCTTGGGCTCTTCCTAACTTTAACATGGATTGCACATTTTTACCAAAAAAAGGAGCTTCAATCGCAATTTCATCAGGATGATAGGTTTCAATTAGTTCAATAGTGCGTTCAAAAATACGTTTTAACTTTACATAATGATCGTCTAGTTTACCCAATTGCAATTCGTTCAACTGAATAAACTCCATTTTTTTATTCACCACCTTAATCAATCCAAATCCCATGATGGTGGTTCCCGGGTCAATTCCTAATATAATGCGTTCGTTTGCCAAATTTTCTTTTCTTTGTAGTAATGATTGCAATTCCTCACAAAGCTAAACAATTCTTATTAGTTCTCGTCAAAGTTTTGATTGTGAGCTTGGCTTTTTTTTACATTTATAACCGACTACAAGCCGAAAAGGAAATCACCATAAAACAATTAGTTCATTTTTTAAATGTTCCTGTAATTGCTATACTTTTTCTTTTTTCATTGACCAATTGGCTTTTGGAAATTTTAAAATGGAAAACTGTAGTAGGTAGTTTCCAAACGATTTCTTTTAGAGAATCGGCACACCAAAGTTTAGGTTCGCTCACGGCTTCAATTTTTACTCCCAACAGAATTGGCGAATATGGAGCTAAAATGTTTTATTTTAAAAAAGAAAATGCAAAGCGAATTGTATTACTGAATTTTATTCATAACAGCAGTCAAATGTTGGTTACAATATTATTTGGCATTGTCGGATTTTCACTTCTGACTTTTTCTTCAATAGAAACTATGTCGATCAGATTTAAAGCCGATTTTATTTCAATCTTATTAATTTTAATTGGCTTTGCTATCATTATTTTAATTGCTATTTTCTTTAGAAAGATTGAAATTTATGGTTTTTCCTTTCAAAAAATAATTACCAAAATACGCCAACTCAACCGAAAAATAGTTTCGAAAGTATTTGTATTATCTACGCTTCGTTATCTTATTTTTTCTACCCAATTTTTATTTCTGTTATTCACTTTTGATCCTAACATTAATCTTGTAGTAGCGCTGGAAACTATATTTTTAATGTATTTCCTATCTTCGGTCATTCCGAGTATTCATTTGATGGATGTTGCGGTGAAAAGTAGCGTTGCTATTTATCTTTTTCAGACAATAAATATAGAAAGTGAGAAAATTATTTCCGTAACTTTGTTGATGTGGATTTTTAATTTAGTTTTTCCTGTTATTATAGGAAGCTATTTTGTTTTACGGTACAAACCGAAACCGATATGATGATATTGTTTATCGTTTTAGGCATTTATGTAGTAAGTATAGGTGTCTTAATTTTAGGTTTTACAAAGATGAAACCTATTCATTTTCACAACGCTATTCCTCAAACTCGTTTTAGCATTGTGGTTCCTTTCAGAAATGAAGCTCAAAATTTACCTCGTCTTTTAGCGTCGCTTGAAGCTTTAGATTATCCCAAAAACCAATTTGAAGTTATTTTAGTGGACGATGCTTCGGAAGATGATTTTGTGTTGCCCAAAACAAAAAGTAACATGCGAATTATTGTAAGTCAACGAAAAACCAATTCGCCCAAAAAAGACGCCATCAATACAGCTATTACACTTGCTAAATATGAATGGATTATTACCACGGATGCCGATTGTGTGGTGCATTTCAATTGGTTAAAAGTGTATGACAATTACATTCAGCAAACCGATAGAAAAATGGTCGCTGCCGGGGTGTGTTATGCGCCTAAAAAAGGCTTTTTACACGCGTTTCAAAATCTGGATTTGTTGAGTTTACAAGGTGCAACTATCGGAAGTTTTGGTGTTTTTGGTCAGTTCATGTGTAATGGTGCCAATTTTGCGTACCAAAAAGAGTTTTTCTTTGCGTTAAATGGTTTTGAAGGCAACGAAAATATAGCCAGTGGTGACGATGTTTTTTTACTCCAAAAAGCCGTTAAAAAAGACAAAAAGAAAGTTGGTTTTTGTATGCACGAAAATAGCATTGTAGTAACTCAGAGTCTCGATTCTTGGAAAGATTTATTCTTCCAAAGAGTGCGTTGGGCTGCAAAAAGTCCGGGATATTCTTCAAGATTTGGAAAGTTTTTAGCTTTAGTTGTTTTTGGAACCAATGTAGCTTTGCTCGCGGCTTTACTTCTTTGGCTTTTTAAACGATTAGATGCTAATTATTTTATGCTCTTTTTTGGCATTAAATTCTTTGTCGATTTTGTGTTGATTTCACTTTCGGCACGTCATTTTCATGCGAGATTAAATGGTTTGCTAGCTGCTTCACTACTTCATCCGTTTTTTAATTTTACTGTTGGTCTTTACAGTTTATTGGGTTCATACCAATGGAAAGGTAGAACGTTCCGGAAATAGCCCAGATGGAAGTGGCATCTTTTTTGCCTCTCGACTCCGCTCGAGGTGACAAAAAATATAGCGGACAGTTGGAAAAAGCTCCTAAAAATTAATCGGTAACTTTTAAAATTACAGGTAAAACGAATTGTGATTTTACTTTTATGCCTTGTTTGATTGCGGGTTCAACGGCCGGAAAATCGGAAAGGCGGTTTTGTAAAATGCTGTCGATAACCTTGATGTCGTAAGTGATAGAATCTTTCGGGATTTCGGTTTGGAACTGCAAACTTGCATCGGGATTGATAGTTACTTTAACCGAAATGGTGTCTAATTCCGGATACAAAATGTGAATAGTATCGATTCCGATTCGGCTTTGAATAGTGGCGATTAAGAAATCGAACAAACACTGTTTTTGCTCGGCCTTATTCAAAATAGTGTCGCACGAAGCTACTGATGGATATTGATCGACTTGGTTCCAATTGATCTTTTGTAATTCTTGTTGCAATAGTTCTTTTTCATCCGGAACTTTTTTATCGAAAAGTTGGCAGGATGTGAAACACAACATCATTAGTGATATTCTCCAAAAGTTTTTCAAAAGCGTAGAATTTAACGCAAAAATAAAAGGTTTTTTTATTCCATGTGCTGTTTTTGCTTTAATTGTTTGATTCTGTTCTCAATTGAAGCCTTTCTTTTGACGGAAACCGCTGGAAAATTTATCAAAAAAGTTTCGTATTCCTGAATGGTTTTTGCGAAAGATTGTCCTTGATAATCTTTTATAGCAATGATTTGATAAGCAGATTCTTGATGGTTTTTATTTTCTTTTTGTGCTTTTTGATAATAGTGCAATGCCTTTTTTAAATTGTTTTCTTTTTGATAGAAATAGCCCAAGTAGAAATTTTCATTTTCAAAAGTGAATGTTCGTAGAGCCATTGATTTTTGAATATCCGTTTCGGCTTCGGTATTGTTTCCTAAAAATCCTTGACATTTACCGCGATTGTAATAATACTCCGGATTTTCATCGTTGATCGTTTCAATTAACGTATCATACAACGTACGTGCTTTGGTATATTCTTCGTTTGCCAAATAAGACAGCGCTAATTTTTCATAAATAAATGTGTCTATTTGCTCTAAGTGTAACAGTTGCTCAAAATCGGTTATTGCTTTATCATAATGCTGTGACGAAAAATGTACTTGACCTCTCAATTTTAGCATTTGAATATCTTCGGCATCTTTTTCCAAAAACCGATTGCAAATTTCAAAGGCTTTGCTGTATTCTTTAGCATTGGCATAGAAAACGGCGATTTTATAATTGCTTTTGTAAAAATCGGGTTCTAATTGTATCGACTTATTGTAACTAGCTAAGGCTTTTAAGGATTCTTCTTGTTTTTCGAAAATTTCGCCCAAATAATACCAATGTACTGCACTGGGTTTTTCTTTATTGAGTTTTGTAAATACTTTTTCGGCAGGTTTCCATTGCGTTGTTTCGATAAGCAATAATCCGTAATTGTAATTTACTCGGGTATTTGTTGAATCGATTTGAATGTATTTTTCATACTTTTCTAATGCTACACTTTTATTTCCTGAGGCTTCATACACTTTAGCCATTTGGAAATATTTTTCCGGAATTTTTCCTTGCTCTTCATACCACTGAACGGCTTTTGAGTATTGACCGACAGCTACCAAACTATCGGCAATTGCTGTGTTTTGAGCCTGAGCAACAACCGTTAATAGCATAAGTAAAAACAAAACACTTTTTTTCATTTACTGTAATTCAAAAGTAATGGGTAATCCATATTTTATTTTTACTGATTTTCCGCCAAGTCGGGCAGGTTTAAATTGTGGTAAAAGTGAGATAATTCTAACGGCTTCATTTTCTAATGATTCGTTGTTATTTCTACTTTTTGCTTCAATATCGGATACATTCCCATTTTCGTCAATGACAAACTGAATGCTTACTCGATCTTCTATATTATTTGCCAAGGCTTCTTCCGGATATACAAAATGAGTTTTAATGTGTTGATTCATTTGCTGGTTAAAACATTGCATAGCCTCTTCTCTACTAGCCAATTCACAATCTTTGAATTTAGGTATTTCATCTACAATTGCAATGGGTTTGATATCATCGGTACTTTTGGTTGTATTTTTTTGCTGTTCTTTCGCATTAATAGCATCTTGATTTTGACTTGTTTCGTTAGAACAATTAGCAAAGAGTAAAACACTTGCTATAACCATTGGAACAGTTACTCCGTATTTCAGTAAATTCCATTTTCTAGATTTTGTTTTTTGTAACATAACGATTCGTTTTTTGATTAATGATTGATTGAAAAAATTACTCACTAAAGCCAAATCTTCAACTTGAAAAACTTGGTTTATTATTTGTTTAAAATAGGAAATTCGATTGTTTTGTATAGCAATTGCGTCAGCTTCAAATTCGTGATTTTCTACTATCTTTTTTTGGAAATAATATAATACCGGATTGAACCAAAAGATGATTTTTACGCTCTCTAAAAGCAAAATATCTACCGAATGCAATTTCTTTTGATGTGTTTTTTCATGTGCTAACAAAACCTGAATGTCTTGTTGTTTGTCGCCAATGAAAATATAGTTTAAAAAGGAAAAAGCATCGTTAGAATCGGATAACCTGTAAATTGTAGTTCCTTGGTGACTTTCGGTTTTTGCCAAAGAAATTGTTCTATAAATAGCTCGTGTTTTTTTTATAAAGAGGACCAAAGAGAAAAGCACTCCCAAAAAATATGTACTTTTGAGAATAACAAGAATTTCTGTTAGCGAATAATGACTTTCTGTACTTTGGATTGATTCCTGACTCGTATTTAAAATCGATATATTGTTTAACTGCACCCATTGAGTTGTTTGTATTTCGCTAGAACTAATTGTTAACAACGGAATGATTAAAGACAATAGCAGACTTCCTAACAAATACAGCCGATTGATCGTAAAAAAGGTTTCTTTACTCAAGAAAAATCGATATGCGGTCAAAAATAAAGCTTGTATCGCAATGGTTTTTATACTGTAAAACAAAAAATCGGTCATTTTTTATCTTTTTTAAGTTCGTTTAAAAGAGCTTCTACATCATTTACATCGACATCATTTTGTTTCACAAAAAAGGAAACCAAATTGTGAAATGAACCTTGAAAATAATTTTCCATCAATCGGTTTAATGAAGTGTTGCTGTAATCTGCTTTTTTTATTACCGGAAAATAGACATAGCCTTTGCCTTCTTGTCTGTGATTTACAAAATCTTTTGTTTCTAAAATTCGAATAATCGTTGAAACCGTGTTATACGCGGGTTTAGGTTCTGAAAACTCCGAAACTATCTCTTTCACATTGGCTTCTTTTAATTGCCAAAGAATTTGCATGATTTCTTCTTCCGCTTTGGTTAATTGTTTCATTGTGTCTTTCAACTAAAAAGTTAGTTTGACAAATGTACAAACTAAATCTTTAGTTTGAACTAATTTTTTAGTTTATTTTATTATCACTTCTATTTTTAGTACTTTTAACAAAAGTTTTTAACCATGGAATATGTTCTCCTAATTATCGGATTTTGTTGCATGTTACTAGGAATTGCGGGTAGTTTATTACCTGCTTTACCCGGTCCGCCTATTAGTTGGATTGGAATTTTAGTATTGTATTTGAGCTCCAAAATAGCAACTAACTATTGGATGTTAGGTATTACTTTTTTAGTAGCGCTGTTGATTCTTGTTCTTGATTATGTGATTCCTGCTCAAGGTACCAAACGATTTGGCGGAAGCAAATACGGTATTTGGGGAACCAATATCGGTTTGATATTAGGGCTGATTTTACCCATTCCGTTTGGATTTATTATTGGTCCTTTTGTAGGAGCTTTGGTTGGTGAATTATTGTTTGACAAACAAAATGTAAATCGTGCTTTTAAAGCCGCCACAGGTTCGTTTTTAGGTTTCTTAGCCGGAACTTTTATGAAATTTGTGGTCAGTATTATTTATTTTGGAATTTTCATCGCTTTGGTCTGGAATAACAGAAATGTTTGGTTTTAATCGTTTGATACAACTCTATGGAAGCAGTAATTGATAAAAAGTATATAATTGATCTATCAAAACCTCTTGATATTTCTATTCCGTTAACGAATAATAGTCAAAATCCCATTGCGTGGTATCAGGATGCACCTAAAATGGAACCGGTAACGATGGGCGATTGGATTGGAAAAGTTTCTGAAGGGAAATCATCAACCAATTTCAATAATATCTTTTTTAATCCGCATGCGCACGGCACACACACCGAATGTTTGGGTCATATTACCAAAGATTTTTATAGTGTGAATCAGCATTTGAAAACATTTTTCTTTTTGGCAGAGCTAATTTCAGTTGAACCGATTGCTGTCGGAGATGATCTCATTATTACCAAAGAACAAATAGAATCTTCTCTTATCACTTCGAGATTATCACTTCGAGAGGAGTCGAGAAGTGAGAAGTCACACAATCAGATTGAGGCTTTAATCATCAGAACGTTACCTAACTTAGAAGAGAAAAAACATAAAAACTACTCTCATTCAAACCCTCCTTATTTATCAGATAAATCCGCGACTTACATTAGAGAAATAGGAATTAAACATTTGTTGATTGATTTGCCGAGTGTGGATAAAGAACACGATGAAGGAAAATTATTGGCGCACAAAGCGTTTTGGAACGTAAAAGATATTCAACATTTGAATAAAAATGCTCGTTTGGATTGTACCATTACTGAAATGATTTTTGTTAAAAATGCAATTAAAGACGGAAGTTATCTGCTGAACTTACAAATCGCTTCGTTTGAAAATGATGCAAGTCCAAGTAAACCCGTTTTGTATAACATAAACCAATAGGAAATGATTTCAGCAGTAATTCCAAAGTTGCCTTTTATCAATAAAAACGAAACAATTGATTTCTATGCTAAAATAGGATTTCAATTAGAAGCTGATTATGGTGAATATCTGATTTTTTCATTGGAACAAACGGAGCTTCATTTTTTCTCTTTTAAAGATTTGGATCCAAAAAAGTCAGACTTCATGATTTATTTGAGAGTAAATGCAGAAATTGAGACTTTCTATCATAAATTAATCGAAAAAGGAATTGCTATTCATCCTAACGGCAGTTTAGAACAAAAACCTTGGCACCAAATGGAATTTTCAATTGTTGATCCCAATGGAACATTATTAACTTTTGGTCAGTTTATTTAAAATATTTGTCAAATGAACATCCAGCAATTATACGAACTTTGTTTGTCCAAAAAAGGAGTAACCGAACATTTTCCTTTTGATGAAGATACTTTAGTGTTTAAAGTTGGCGGAAAAATGTTCTGCTTAACGTCATTATCGGGTTGGGAAAAAGGCGAACCTTCCCTAAATCTAAAATGTGATCCCGAAGAAGCTTTAGAGTTAAGAGCTCGATATGAAGGTGTGCAACCCGGATACCACATGAGTAAAAAACATTGGAATACTGTCTTGGTTAATCAAGATGTTGAAGATAAAGACGTTGTGAAAATGTTGTGGCAGTCCTATGATTTGGTGTTTTCAAGTCTTCCTAAAAAACTACAAACCGAAATTTTGCAGTAAAAAGGCTATTTCTCGTGTAACAAAAGTTGCAGTAGGAGTTGGTGTAAAGTGCTAATTTTAAGTACTAAAACTAAAAACATTGACATCATGACAACTACTGTAGTAATAGGAGGTAACTTTGCCGGAATGACAGCCGCCCTCGAGATTAAACGAAAAGGAAAAGAAGCGCATAAAGTCATTTTAATAGATAAATCTCCACTTTTTTTATTTATTCCTTCTCTTATTTGGGTACCGTTTGGCAGAAGAGAGATCAAAGATATTTCATTTCGAAAAGATGGGATTCTTCAAAAAAAAGGAGTTGATTTTGTTAATGCAGAAGCTTTAAAAGTTGATCCTAAAACGCAAGTGGTATATACTGATAAAGGGGAATTCAAATACGATCATCTGGTTATTGCAACCGGACCAAAAGTAAAATATGATGTAGCTCCGGGAGTTGCAGAACATGCGTTTTATGTAGGAACTCCAAACGGCGCCATGAAGATTCGTAAAGCTTTAGAGGAATTCAAAAAAAATCCGGGTCCGATTGTTGTCGGAGCGACTCAAAATGCCGGATGTATGGGAGCTGCCTATGAATTTTTATTTAATATTGAAAAATGGCTTCGCGACCAAAAAATTCGTAAAAAAGTAGATTTATACTGGATTACTCCGGAAGATTATTTAGGTCACTTTGGAATTGACGGTATGCCGTTGGCCGAATCGATGCTAACAGGTTTTATGAAAATGTTCAACATTCATTTCAGAACGCAAGTGGGTGTAAAAGAGATGGATGAAGAGAAAGTGATTTTGACCGATGGAGAAGTACTGCCTAGCAAATTTACCATGTTAATGCCTCCTTTTATCGGAGTGGATTTTGTAACCAATTCTCCGGAGCTTCATGCAACTGCAGCCGGATATATTCCTGCGGGTGACGATTACAGACATCCCGATTATCCTAATATTTGGACTGCCGGAATTGCCGTAAATGTGCCGTTGCCTTTTACTCCTAAAACAGTTCCGTTTGCTGCACCAAAAACCGGTTTTCCATCAGATGAAACAGGAAAAGTAGTGGCTGAAAATATTATCAGAGTAGCTAAAGGGGAAACCAAATTAAAAGAAAAACCTTGGGGTAAAATTCCGGGCTTATGTATCATGGATGCCGGAAAAAAAGAGGTCATCATAGTATCTGATAAACTTTTTAAACCAAGAAGTTTTGCTATTATGATTCCAAATGTAATTTATGATTTCAGTAAAGTATTGTTTGAAAAATACTTTTTATGGAAAACTAGAAATGGGTATTCGTTTTTACCATAATACTATTAGAAATGGGTTTAAAAAAAGTGCTATTCTATGAATAGCACTTTTTATATAGATTTTTTTCTTGGATTAGAAAGGTAAATCGTCGTGTTCTTCTTCGTTAAAGTTAGTCGCCGGTTCAAATGCATCAGCAGGCGGCATAGTTGGCATACCTTGAGACTGAGCAGCAGGAGCTTCTGTAGCCACTCGTTCAATTCTCCATCCTTGAATAGAGTTAAAATATTTAGTTTCTCCTTGAGGATTCACCCATTCTCTACCTCTTAAATTGATAGAAACACGTACTAATTCACCCAAGTTAAATTGGTTTAAGGTATCCGTTTTATCTTGAGTAAATTCAATCATAATATGTTGCGGATACTGCTCATCAGTAGTTACAACTAATTCTCTTTTCTTAAAAGTGGCACTAATCTGTTGTACCGGACTAATCGCTTTAATTCTCCCTGTTACTTCCATGTTCTAAATAATTTATTTTTTTGCTAAAAGGACTTTCCAAGCCGTTAAAGCTTCATTTTTATCTAAATAATCTTTAGCCAATTGAAAACGTTTCAATTCGTCATCCGAACTTAAAACAGCTTTTACTGAAAAATTCTCTTTGACAAAGATAGCAATTTCTTCTTCATTAGGAATCACTTCAATGTTACCTAATTTTCCCAAATCATTTCCGTTAAAGATACTATTTTCTTTAATAAAATCAGGGATAGTATCCACGCCAATTCCTAAAGTTGTCAACGGTTTTTCAACTTCAAACATTCCCATATTGGCTCTGGTGTACCAATTGCCTCCCATTCGGGCTACTAAATCAATTTTATGTTGATCAATATTTCCTTTTTCGTCTAAAATAGCTTCATCAATATGAATTTTTACAACTTCACAAATCACTAAATTTCCGGCACCACCTTCAGTTCCTAGTGCTACAATGTCATTGACCTTGCATTCCAATTGGACTGGACTTTCTGCTACGCGAAATGGTTTTACTATATCAGAAGCTAACATTGTTAATCCTGATTTTTCAAATTCATTCACACCATCCGGATATTCTGTGCTCGATAATGACACTTGTTGTACAATATCATAATTTACAATGTTAATCACCACTTCTTTAGTAGCTTCACAGTTGATTAACGTATGTTTTGTGGTATTATTTCTCACGCGTCTTGCAGGTGAAAAAACTAAAATAGGCGGATTAGAACTGAAAAGGTTAAAAAAGCTAAACGGAGATAAATTCGGAGTTCCGTTAGCGTCAACAGTACTGGCAAAAGCAATAGGTCTTGGTCCTATAGCACCTTGTAAATAACCTTGTAGTTGAACAGGAGTAAATTCCTTAGGATTTATAGTTAGCATGTTTATTTAGTTTTGACAAAGATACAATTTTGAAGCGAATCTTTAGGAATATCAGCTCTCCATATTCCCGTCGTCCGCTACTACGCGCTACTAAAGTGTCGGGTAATCGCTTCCACCGGGGCTAGCTAGGTTACTGTGTTTTTTATTTGGTTATCGATTTGTTTTTTTACATGTCTTGCACTTGTTTTTGAAATTAGTATTTTTATAGCAAATAAGCAATATGCAAATCACCGATAAACGAAACATAACCCGTTGGTTCATAATAGTAATATCCTTTGTTATCGTAGTACTCATTCTATGGAATACCTATAACTTTTTCCAAATTTTTAAGAATGAAGAACGGGTACGAATGGAACTTTGGACAACGGCTCAAAAAACATTAGCTAATGCTAATGAATATACCGATGTAGAACTTCCGTTTCAGGTCATTAGTAACAATTCGACTATTCCCATGATTGTTACTGATTCTATTGACCATATTCTTAGTTTTGATAATGTGGAATTATCAAACGAACAGGATACGATTGCACTAAAAAAGGTTTTGCAACAATTGAAAACGGAGAATCAACCGATTAAAATGGAAATTGCAGCAGATAATTATCAGTTGGTGTATTATGGCAATTCGCCTTTATTGAATAAATTAAAATATTATCCTATTGCATTGTTATTGATTATTTTTCTCTTTGCTGCTGTGGTGTATGTGTTTTATCGGGCAACAAAAATGGCCGGACAAAATAAACTTTGGGCAGGAATGGCAAAAGAAACGGCACACCAAATTGGAACACCGCTTTCGTCCTTGATTGGCTGGGTTGAAATTTTAAAAACTGAAAATGTAGATGAAGATATTGTAAATGAAGTCGAAAAAGATGTGAGCCGCTTACAGACCATAACCGATCGCTTTTCAAAAATAGGAAGTGAGCCTGTTTTAGAGAAATTGGATATTGTTAGAGAAACTCAAACATCATTTGAATATTTAAAAACAAGAGCGTCTAAACAGGTAGAATTTCATTTTCATGCGCCCGACTATTCGGTTTATGCCAATATCAATCCGGCATTGCACAGTTGGACAATAGAAAATTTGGTAAAAAATGCCATAGATGCCATGCGAGGAAAAGGAAAGTTAAGTGTGGAAATTGAAGATCTGACACAAACCATTCAAATTAGAGTGAGTGATACCGGGAAAGGAATTCCTAAAAATCAGTTCCAAAAGATTTTTGAACCAGGATTTACAACCAAGAAACGAGGTTGGGGATTAGGCTTGTCGTTAACCAAACGAATCGTCGAAGATTACCATAAAGGAAGAATAAAAGTAGTATATTCCGAGATCGGTAAAGGAACAACAATCCAAATTAGTCTTAAAAAGAGTGTTTAAAAAAAGCGGTTTCAAAATCAGAATTTTGAAACCGCTTGTAATATTTATTTTTCTCTTAGTATTTTGTCTTCTAAAGGAGATTTAATCTTTACTACTTCTTCAACATTTTCATTAGGAATAGTCATAGAAAGAACATAGTGCTGGATTTTCCATTTTCCATTTTCTTTACTTATAATGCCGCTTCCACGACAAATTTTCATTTGAGTATCCAAAAGTTCGTCAAACCAAACTATTTTTTTATCAGGAGAAAGATAAATGTTTCTTTCAATAGCTTTGAAATTCCATCCCTTTTTTTTAGCAAAATAAGGTTTAGCAAAAGCCATAAATTCTCCTTTAGTCCAGTTTTCATTAGCGTCTGTGCCAATGTAAATAGATGATTCTGAAAGCACGTCGAAATAAGCATTAAAATTAGATTCTCCGGCAGCCATGTGCCAATTATCTAATAGTTGATTAATTTCTTTTTTAATTTTTTGTTCATCTGAAGACGTTTTTTGGAATGCCAATAAACTACAGATGGTTAGGAAGAAAATACTTTTTTTTAGCATAATTTAGAATCTTTCATCGTGTTGTGATAAATCTAAACCAATTCGTTCAGCTTCATCAGATACACGTAAAGGTATAAATAAATTGGTTACTTTATATAAAATCAAAGCGCCAAAAAAAGTAAATGCTGAAACTAAAACAAGTGCTAACATGTGGTGTCCAAAAATATCCCAGCCTCCATGTAGTAAACTTGCATTTTCGCCTTCCGCAAAAATAGCCGTTAGGATCATCCCCATAATTCCACCCACACCATGACAAGCAAAAACATCTAAAGTGTCGTCAAAAGCTTTTAATTTTTTCCAGTTAACCATTACATTAGAAACGATAGCAGCAATAAATCCGAAGAAAATACTTTTTGGAATAGAAATAAATCCTGCAGCAGGAGTAATAACAACTAAACCGACAACAGCGCCAATACAAGCGTTCATAGCCGATACTTTTCTGCCATTGATTCGGTCAAAGAAGATCCAAGTCATCATTGCCGAAGCGGAAGCGATTGTTGTAGTAGCAAAAGCCATTGCAGCAGTTCCATTTGATCCAAGTGCTGAACCTGCGTTAAAACCAAACCAACCAAACCATAACATTCCGGTACCTAATAATACAAAAGGGATATTGGTAGGAATATGTTCGCTATTTTTTCTTTTTCCTAAAACCAAAACACCGGCTAAAGCAGCAAATCCGGCACTCATGTGTACTACGGTTCCTCCGGCAAAATCTTTTACGCCAAAGAAACTTCCTAATAATCCGTTAGGATGCCAAACCATGTGACATAGTGGGGCATATATGAAAATAATGAATAAACAGATGAATAATAAATACGAAATAAAACGAACTCTCTCCGCAAACGATCCGGTAATGATGGCAGGAGTAATCACGGCAAATTTCATTTGGAACAGCGCAAATAGTACAAAAGGAATAGTACTTGCTAAAGTATTATGAGGTAATGAAGAAACGTTGTTGAAAAACAAAAAATCCGTTGGGTTACCAATAATTCCATAGGTTGTTCCGTCGATTTCAAAACCTATTGGTGAGCCAAATGATAAACTAAAACCAACGAT
Organism: Flavobacterium sp. U410; assembly: GCF_053570605.1. Lineage (NCBI taxonomy): Bacteria > Pseudomonadati > Bacteroidota > Flavobacteriia > Flavobacteriales > Flavobacteriaceae > Flavobacterium > Flavobacterium sp. U410. Next base: position 81,803 of record NZ_JBSEFI010000011.1, on the reverse strand, counting down.
TACCCATAGCAAACTTACTACTCCTAGAGAAATGAAACTTTGCAGCATAGTCGAAATGACATTCTTTTTTCCCACCATTCCACCATAGAAAAAAGAAAGTCCAGGTGTCATTAATAAGACAAAAGATGATGAGGTTAACAACCAAGCCACATCAGAAGTGTTGATATTTTCTTCGGAAAGGAACTGGTCTTTCAAATCATTTGAACTTGTCCAAAATAAACTTACGATGGCTACAATCGTAATAAGTGCAAAGGAAATAATCCATCTTTTTTCTATTTTCATAATCTCGTGGTTTTGCACAAAACTAAAAAATATTTTTAAACACCCCTATAAAATAATGGGTGTTATTTTTGAAAAAAGATATTTTTATGGAACAGCCTTTAAAAAAATAGGGTTATCCGAATAATTCAGAAACTACATCTTCTATTTTTGAAACCAATACAATTTTAATTTTACTGCTTTTTAGTGAGATTTTATTGTGTTTGGAAACCAAAATAGTAGTGAAGCCTAATTTTTCGGCTTCTTGAATTCGTTGGTCAATTCTGTTTACCGGACGAATTTCTCCCGAAAGCCCTACTTCTCCTGCAAAACAAAAGCCTTCTTCGATGGCAATGTCTTCATTAGAAGATAAAATAGCGGCAACGACAGCCAAATCAATAGCGGTATCATCTACTGAAATTCCTCCGGTTACATTGAGGAAAACATCTTTGGTCCCCAATCGGAATCCGGCACGTTTTTCCAAAACAGCCAAGATCATATTTAAACGCTTGGCATTATAACCAGTAGTGCTGCGCTGAGGTGTTCCGTAAACTGCAGAGCTGACTAAGGCTTGAATTTCAATCATCAACGGACGCATGCCTTCTAAAGTACAGGCAATGGCTGTTCCTGAAAGTTGTTCTTCTTTGTGCGAAATTAAAATCTCGGATGGATTGTCGACTTCTCGTAAACCGTTGCCCAGCATTTCGTAAATTCCTAATTCGGCAGTAGAACCAAATCGGTTTTTAAGCGAACGCAAGATTCGGTATACGTGATTTCTATCGCCTTCAAATTGTAAAACGGTGTCTACCATGTGTTCCAAAATTTTGGGCCCGGCTATGGTTCCGTCTTTGGTAATGTGACCAATTAAGATAACCGGCGTGTTGGTCTCTTTGGCAAACTTGATAAGTTCGGCAGTACATTCTCTGATTTGAGAAATGCTTCCTGCAGAAGATTCAATGTAATCGGTTTGCAGGGTTTGAATAGAATCAATGATGACAATTTCGGGTTCAATTTCCTGAATTTGCCTAAAGATATTTTGTGTTTTGGTTTCGGTTAAAATGTAGCAATTGTCGTTTGAAGGCAAAATACGTTCGGCACGCATTTTAATCTGCTTTTGACTTTCTTCGCCTGAAACATAAAGTGTTTTATAGGGAAGTTTTAATGAAATTTGGAGTAAAAGTGTACTCTTTCCAATTCCGGGTTCGCCACCTAATAAGGTTAATGAACCAGGAACTAAACCACCACCCAAAACCCGGTTCAACTCTTGGTCGTTAGTGTTTAACCGGATTTCTTCTGCGGTATCTATTTCTTTAATAAGTAAAGGTTTGCTGCTCTTTGTTTTTTCGGTTGAAGCAGTTCGCCAAGCTGTTTTTTCTTCTTTTTGGATAACTTCTTCAACAATAGTGTTCCATTCTTTGCAAGCATAACATTGACCTTGCCATTTAGAATAGGAAGTGCCACATTTTTGGCAATAAAAAGCAGTTTTAACTTTACTCATTTATATTATTCTCCTTCTTTTTTCTCAGTACCTTCTTCAGTTGTGCCTTCCTCCGGAATTGGATCCGCATATTCTTCAACTTTAGATTCGTCCTCTTTATTTTTCAAACTGTCTGCTCTGGAAAGCATAAAATCTTTGGTTAACTCTCTGATAGGCTCTCTTGAAAAAGCTTTTTTATATTCTTTAACTGCTTTTTTGAATTCCCCCATTTTTTCATAATACAAGGCTTGGTGGTAAACGCTTAAAGTAGTTTTTGGATATTGTTTTTCAGCATATTTTGAAAGTTCTTGTAATTCAGGATAGGCTTTGTTCTTAATAATAGCCGCTTCAATCGCTTTGAAATCAGTTAAACGAGGTTGTAATTTGATGCCTAATTTTTCTTCTAAATTTTTGTATTTGTCAATCAAATATTGGGTGTAACCAGAATCTAATTTTAAGATTTTTTCTTGGAATTCAACCATAGAAATAGGTTGGTAACCGTCAAAAATAAAGTATAAGGCTTGTGGAATAGCTTGCGGAACTAAGGAATAATGCGAAGCTCCTTTTATAAGATCTGAACGATATTTGAAGTTTTTGTTAGTAATAGCGTTAACATTTTGATCTAAAGTAGCAGCACGCTCCAGTAAATCTTTTAAATCACTTTCTCCGGAAGCTTGATAGTAAAAAATAGGTTTTGTGATTACTGCTAAACGCTCGGCAACTCTTTTTTCCATTTCCGGAGCAAATTCCGGAGCCAATGAAATATAACCGTTGAATATAGGATTGTCTTTATATAAATAGAAATTTAAAAATCCCGCAGTAGTGTCATGCCCGGCAATAATTCTAAATGGTTGGGTTCTGTATTTTTCTTCTACATAAGGTAATAATTCAAAGCCAATAAATTCGAAGAAGTTAGCGCCGGTACCTGATGGTAAACCAGTTTCGTCATATTCACTGTCTTGAAAGCGTTTATCTCCGTTTTGCATAACAGAAACCACAATCATTTCCGGTAAATCATCCCAATAAGAGCTGTATTTTAAAGTTCCTGTGAAAGGGCTTGCTAAATAATCACCATCTAAAACAACTAAAATAGGATATTTTTTATCTACATTTTGTTCATATCCGGAAGGTAGAACTACGTTGAATTCGCGTTCTTCGCCTAGCTTTTTAGAATTTAAAGTCTCTCTAAATGTTTGTGAAAAACCGACAGATGTGATAAATGATAATAAAAACAAAAGGACTGTTCTCATAGGAATTATTTTTACAGAAATTAAAAAGCCAAGATACTAATTAATTTCTTTTTTTGTAAAAGTTGACAAAATTAAAAAGGCAATTCCTCCTAATAATATAGTAATGATGATTTGAGAAGTCCAAGATACCCAACCAAAAGCTTGTCCTGCAACTTCAGGCACTTGATAAAGCAATAAAATTTTAGCGATCAGAACAGGAAAAAAGCCAAAACCGCCATTGGTAAAAGCTACAGTTAAACTTCCTATTACAAAAGCTACAATAACAGCATTAAAGGATATCATTCGAGTTTCTTCTAAGGCAAAAACTACAGAATAGAACATTAATATGTAGGTTAACCAAATTAGAGCAGTTTGAAAAAGAAACATCCATTTGTGAGGCATTTTAAAAACACTTAACATGCCTTCGGTTAATCCGGAAATTTTTTCTTTAATAGCAAGAATTACTTTCCATTTAGAATAAATAAGTAAGTAGATGCCCAATATTCCTAGCGATATCCCTATGGTTGCAAGAATGATTAAAGATTGCAAAGGAATATATTCTAAAAGAAAGTCTTTTAAAGTGTTGAATTCAATTAAAACGGCTGTAGCAATAAATAAAAGTAAAACAATGAAATCAATTATTCGTTCAGATATGATAGTGCCAAAGCCTTTGTCAAAAGGAACTCCTTTATATTTTGTTAATAATGCGGCTCTTGAAATCTCTCCTGAACGCGGAATAGTTAAATTCAGAAAATAAGCGATGCTTACTGCGGTTAAATTAAATTTAAAGTCTGCCTTGTAACCAATGTATTCCAAGGTGTACTTCCAGCGATAAGCTCTTAAAATGTAACCTAATAAAGATAAAATACCTGAGATAAAAATAAAATAATAATTGACACCATATATAGAGCTTTTCATTTGCTCAATTTGGCTGTCAGTAAATTTGTTGAATTCGTATATAACTAAAATTACTCCCAAGAATATTGGGAGTAATATACTAGCTATTTTTTTGAATTGCTTCAAACTTTAAGTTAAAGAATTGTCTTTCTCATTAGGGAAAACAATAGTAGGTTTGAAAGATTTTGCCTCTTCAAAATCCATTAATCCATAAGAAATGATGATAACAATATCACCACGATGAACCTTACGAGCAGCCGGACCATTCAACGTGATTTCACCTGAATTTCTCGGGCCTTTAATAGCGTAAGTTTCTAAGCGCTCACCATTGTTAATGTTAACAATTTGAACTTTTTCACCTTCAATAATATTAGAAGCCTCTAATAAAGCTTCATCAATAGTAATACTACCGATGTAATTTAAATCAGCGCCGGTAACAGTTACTCTGTGAATTTTCGATTTTACTACTTGAATTTGCATGGTGCAAAGGTAATTATCTTGTGATAAATTAGGCAATTTTTTAACTAAAATGCAAAAAGAAACCTTTTTTTGATTTTTTCTTAATACAAAGCGATGTTATCAATCAATCTTACATTTTCAATAAAGACCGTAATAAAGCCCCTGTATTTTTTATGGGTCTCTTTTTCTGTACAAGAAAGTAGCGTTTCTTCATCGGCTATTTCAAAGTATTCTAATTCAAAATCAGGGTTATTTTTAAATGTAGTGTAAACAAAATCAATTACATCTTTTGCCGGTTCTGTCTGGAATTTATTTTTAGCGTCTTGTAAGGTTTTGTAAATAAACGCGGCTTTGTTTTTGGCTTCATCCGAAAGTCTCTCGTTTCTGGAACTCATGGCAAGCCCGCTCTCGGCTCTAAAAATAGGACAACCAATAATGTTTACAGGAAGACTGTTTTTATCGACTAACTTTTTAATGATTTGTAGTTGTTGAAAATCTTTCTCTCCGAAATAAGCATTTGTTGGCTTGACAATAGCAAATAATTTAGTGATTATTGTGCCAACGCCGTCAAAATGACCTGGGCGCTGTTTGCCTTCCATTTGTTGTTCCAGTCCGTCAAAGTCGTATTGTTTAGCAACAGGATTGTTGCCATAAATATCTTCAACAGTTGGTGCGTAAACAAGAATCAAATCACTTATTTCTTTGATTTTAGTAACATCACGTTCTAAAGTTCGAGGATATTTTTCTAGATCTTCAGCGTTGTTAAACTGTGTGGGATTGACAAAAATACTAACAATTGTTATTTGGTTTTCATTAACGGATTGCTGTATTAAGGATTGATGGCCTTCATGAAGTGCTCCCATCGTAGGAACAAGTCCAATGGTCTTTTTTTGATTGATTAAAGGACTCAGAAAAGCTTCTAAAGAATCCTTATCGTTAAAAATAAACATTGCGTAAATATTGTGTTTGCAGTGCAAACTTACTATTTTAATAGATAAGTCCATAAAATTTTGTAATTTTGCATGTTTTTTGAGAGCAATTTGATAAACAAAATATTATGAAAGATAAGAGGATATTATATGTATCATCTGAAGTAGTGCCTTATTTGGCGGAAAATGAAGTTTCAATACAATCGTATGAGTTTCCTAAAATGATTAATGATTTAGGAGGGCAAATACGAATTTTCATGCCGAGATATGGAAATATTAACGAAAGGAGACATCAATTACATGAGGTAATCAGACTTTCAGGAATGAATTTAGTGGTGAATGACATGGATATGCCTTTGATTATAAAAGTTGCTTCAATTCCTAAAGAAAGAATTCAAGTCTATTTTATTGATAATGATGAATATTTCAAAAGAAAAGCAACATTTTCTGATGAGGAAGGTAATTTTTATCCGGATAATGACGAAAGAGCTATCTTTTTTGCAAAAGGTGTCGTGGAGACAGTAAAAAAACTGAATTGGGTGCCTGATGTAATCCATGTTCAAGGATGGTTGGCCGGATTGTTGCCGGTTTATTTGAAGCACTATTACAAAAATGAAGGTATTTTTGCAGATACTAAAATTATAACATCTGTATACAATACTGGATTTGAAGGAATATTAGATAGTAATTTTAAAAATAAATTGGCTTTTGATACTATAGCTGATGATGCTTTACATACGGTAGAAACACCTTCTTATGAAAATCTGATGAAGTTGACGATCGATCATTCAGATGCGGTTATTATAGGCTCCGAAGGCTTAGATTTAAATTTAACAAAATATATAGAAACTTCGGGTAAACCTTTTTTACCTTTCGCTCCTAAAGATAAAATTAGTGATTTGTATGTTGATTTTGTCAGAAAGAATTTATTTTAAATTATTTGAAAATCAAGAATGAAGAAAAAGAAAATATTTGGACTTTTAGGTTTTGGACTATTGTCGTTGGTTTCATGTGATAAAGACTTTAGTACTGTTGGGGCAGATTTAATTGGTGACGGGAATTACCAGTTTGATAAAGAGGAATGGAATAAAATTACAGCTTTCACAAGAGCTACAGGTCCTGTGCAGTCAAATAATATGCCATTGAATGCTCTAGGTGTTTTTCAAGATCCGGTTTTTGGTACCACTACAGCACATTTTGTAACTCAGTTAGAATTAGAAAATACTAACCCTAATTTTTTTGAAGAAGCTGAAATTCAAGCAACAGATTCTGTGTACTTATACATCCCTTATTTTAGTACTTTAGAAGACACGGATACTGATGGTAATAATACCTATTCTTTGGATTCAATTCATGGAAATTTAAGCGAAAGTTTTGATTTAAAAATTTATGAAAGTAAATATCTTTTACAAAGTTATGATCCTTTAGATCCGACACAAGCGCAAAAGTATTATTCAAGTGAAAAGGCATTGATAGAGAATCATTTAAATTTAGATTCAGGGCCTCTAAATGTTTTTTCAGGTGCGTCTTCTAACCAAAATACTCAGTTTAAGTTTTCTAGGAGTGAAATTATAATCTATGAAACAGATGATGACGGAAATTATCTTGATTCTGGTGGTAATATTACAACAGACCCTGATACTAGAGTAGTTAAAGAAAGACTAGAGCCTGGTATGTGGATTAACTTAAATAAAGAATTTTTTGAGGAGAAAATTCTTCAAAATGCTACGTCAGAGAACTTGTTTAATAACAATAATTTTAAAGAATATTTTAGAGGGTTGTATTTTCAAGTAACACAAAATTCTGGAGGAGCATTGGCAATGCTTGATTTTTCAAGTGGATATATCGTAATGCAATTCCATACTAAGTACGATTCAAGTTCAGAATTTATAAAAAGTGAAATTCAGATTAATTTAGCAGGAAATACGGTTAATTTCTTTGATAATAATACATCCACAGCAACAAGTGGAAACTATCAGTCAGCATTAACGTCTCAAAATGCGAATGATGATTTGTTATATTTAAAAGGAGGTGATGGTTCGGTTGCTTATATTGATCTTTTTGGTAATGATGATGATGCTAATAATAATGAAATTCCTGATAAACTAGAAGAACTTAGAAATAGTGGCTGGCTTATCAATGACGTAATTCTTACATTGACGATTGCTAATAAAAATAATAAAATTAATACAGAAGGCACTACATTAAATGATGGTTATGATTTAGGAGAAGAGCCTCTACGACTTTATTTATTCGATGCAAATGCGAATACTGTTTTATTGGATTATACCTATGATTCTACTACGGCTACAGATGCTAAATTTAATAAATATCTTTTAGGGGGGATTATAGAGCAAGATGAAATTAGTGAGACAACAAAAGAAGGTAGAGTTTATAGATTTAGACTTTTGCATTATTTCAATAATTTAATGCAAACCGAAGACGAAGATGCTCTAAAAAATATTCGTTTAGGTTTAGTAGTAACAGAAACAATAAATAATGTGTCTAATTATAGTCTAATGAATGCTATAGGTAATCTTCCATCAACATTACCTTTGGCAAGTTCAGTAAATACTATCGATAAAGTCCCGTTAGCTAATATAATGAATCCATTAGGAACTGTTATATATGGTGTAAATCATACGGATGATTCTAAAAGAATGAAGCTCGAAATTTATTATACAAAACCTAACTCTAACTAATTTTTTATTGCTATGTGTGGAATCGTTGGATATATTGGTCATAGAGATGCCTATCCTATATTAATAAAAGGACTAAAACGTCTTGAATATAGAGGGTACGATAGTGCTGGAATTGTGCTTTATGATGGTCAAGATTTAAAACTTTCTAAAACAAAAGGAAAAGTTTCTGATCTTGAAGCTAAAGCAGAAAAAGAAGGCACACAACAAGGGCAGATCGGTTTAGGTCATACGCGTTGGGCAACTCATGGTGTACCAAACGATGTGAATTCCCATCCTCATTTTTCTAATTCCGGAGATTTGGTTATTATCCATAATGGAATTATTGAAAATTATGAACCTATAAAAAAAGAGTTAATCAAAAGAGGCTATACTTTCAAATCAGATACTGATACAGAAGTTTTAGTAAATCTTATTGAAGACGTAAAGAAAAAGGAAAATGTTAAGTTAGGGAAAGCAGTTCAAATAGCGTTGACACAAGTCGTTGGAGCTTATGCAATTGCTGTAATGGATAGGCAAAAGCCTAATGAAATTGTTGTGGCTCGTCTGGGTTCTCCTTTAGCGATTGGTATTGGAGAAGACGAATTTTTCATTGCTTCAGATGCTTCTCCTTTTATTGAATATACGGCTAATGCTATTTATTTAGAAGATGAAGAAATGGCCATTGTTCGTTTAAATAAACCACTTAAAGTTCATAAAATTAAAGATGATTCAGAAGTAGATCCCTATGTTCAGGAACTTCAGATGAATTTAGAGCAAATCGAAAAAGGGGGATATGAGCATTTTATGCTTAAAGAAATCTATGAGCAGCCAAGTGTAATCAAAGATACCTATCGTGGTCGTTTGTTGTCTAATAAAGGAATAGTACAAATGGCTGGTGTTGAAGATAATTTGGAAAAATTCCTTAATGCAAACAGAATTATTATTGTAGCTTGTGGAACTTCTTGGCATGCCGGGTTAGTAGCAGAATATGTAATAGAAGAGTTTGCCAGAATTCCGGTTGAAGTAGAGTATGCTTCGGAATTCCGTTATCGTAATCCCATCATTACAAAGGACGACGTTGTAATTGCTATTTCGCAGTCTGGTGAAACAGCAGATACTTTGGCAGCAATTAAATTGGCTAAAGAAAAAGGAGCATTTGTTTTCGGAGTTTGTAATGTGGTTGGTTCTTCAATTTCTAGAGAAACACATGCCGGAGCTTACACGCATGCCGGGCCGGAAATTGGAGTAGCGTCAACAAAAGCGTTTACAACTCAAATCACAGTATTGACTTTAATTGCGTTGCGTCTGGCAAAAGCTAATGGAAGTATGGCTAATTCTGATTACCAAAGATATTTGTTAGAATTAGAATTGATTCCTCAAAAAGTGGAAGAAGCGTTGAAGAGTAATGACGTAGCTAAAGAAGTAGCGTCTATTTATAAAGATGCCACAAATTGTTTGTATTTAGGTAGAGGATATAATTTCCCTGTGGCTTTAGAAGGAGCATTAAAGTTAAAAGAGATTTCATATATTCATGCGGAAGGTTATCCGGCTGCGGAAATGAAACACGGACCAATTGCCTTGATTGACGAATCGATGCCGGTTATTGTAATTGCACCTAACAAAGGACATTATGATAAAGTGGTAAGTAACATTCAAGAAATTAAGTCAAGAAGTGGTAAAATTATAGCTGTTGTAACAAAAGGAGATGTTCAGGTAAAGGAATTAGCCGATCACGTAATTGAAATTCCAGAAACAAATGAAGCTTTAACACCATTGTTAACAACAATTCCGCTTCAGTTGCTTTCTTACCATATTGCAGTAATGAGAGGTTGTAATGTAGATCAACCTAGAAATTTAGCAAAATCAGTAACAGTAGAATAAAAAAAGCGAAACTTTAGGTTTCGCTTTTTTATGCTTGAAAATCAAAATACAAAACCGAAGAATTGGTAGTTTTGACTATAACGTTATCGTTTATTTTAAAGCCTTGAAAATACGAACTATACCAAATTTGCTTATTTTTCTATTTTTATCTTAAAAAACACAAAAAATAAATTGTATAATTGTTTTTAAAAAAACTATCTTTGCACTCTGAAAAACAGAAGTGTTTTTCGTTAGGTAAATAGCTATTAAATAAATACATAAGCAATGTCTAAATTCACAGGAAAAGTTGCAAAAATTATTGGGCCAGTTGTAGATGTAGTGTTCGACACTGAAAATGCTGAGCTTCCTAAAATTTATGATTCATTAGAAATCGCTAAAGCTGATGGTTCTAAATTAGTTTTAGAAGTACAATCACATATTGGTGAAGATACTGTTCGTACAATTTCAATGGACTCTACTGACGGTTTGTCAAGAGGGACTGAAGTTGTAGCTACTGGTGCTGCAATTCAAATGCCGGTTGGTCAAGAAGTTTTCGGACGTTTATTTAATGTAATTGGTGATGCTATCGATGGTTTAGGTAATTTACCTAAAGAAGGTGCTAATGGTTTGCCAATTCACAGACCAGCGCCAAAATTTGATGAATTATCAACTTCAACAGAAGTTTTATTTACAGGGATTAAAGTAATCGACTTAATTGAGCCTTATGCAAAAGGAGGTAAAATTGGTTTATTCGGTGGTGCCGGAGTAGGTAAAACAGTATTAATTCAGGAGTTGATTAACAATATTGCAAAAGGTCACGGAGGTTTATCAGTTTTCGCCGGAGTAGGTGAAAGAACTCGTGAAGGAAATGACCTTTTAAGAGAGATGTTAGAGTCTGGTATTATTAAATATGGTGAAGATTTCATGCACTCTATGGAAAATGGAGGATGGGATTTAACTAAAGTTGACAAAAACGGAATGAAAGATTCTAAAGCTACTTTCGTTTTCGGTCAGATGAATGAACCACCAGGAGCTCGTGCTCGTGTTGCTTTATCAGGTTTAACTATTGCTGAATATTTCCGTGATGGTGCCGGTGAAGATCAAGGTAAAGACGTATTATTCTTCGTTGATAATATCTTCCGTTTTACACAAGCAGGTTCTGAGGTATCAGCGTTATTAGGACGTATGCCATCAGCGGTAGGTTACCAACCAACATTGGCTACTGAGATGGGGGCGATGCAAGAGCGTATTACTTCAACAAAAAGAGGATCAATTACTTCAGTACAAGCGGTATATGTGCCTGCGGATGACTTAACTGACCCGGCGCCAGCTACAACTTTCGCTCACTTAGATGCTACAACAGTATTGTCTCGTAAAATTGCTGAGTTAGGTATTTATCCTGCGGTAGATCCATTAGATTCTACTTCTCGTATCTTAACTCCGGAAATTTTAGGTAAAGAGCACTATGCTTGTGCACAAAGAGTAAAAGAGATTTTACAACGTTACAAAGAATTACAAGATATTATCGCGATTTTAGGTATGGAAGAATTATCAGAAGATGATAAATTAGCTGTAGCTAGAGCACGTCGTGTACAACGTTTCTTATCTCAACCTTTCCACGTTGCAGAACAATTTACGGGTATCCCTGGGGTATTAGTAGATATTAAAGATACTATCAAAGGTTTCAACATGATTATGGATGGTGAATTAGATCACTTACCGGAAGCAGCTTTCAACCTTAAAGGTACTATCGAAGAAGCTATCGAAGCTGGAGAGAAAATGTTAGCAGAAGCGTAATCAATGTACAATTAACAATTGATAGTTGACAATTAATTATCCATTGTCAATTATTAATTATCAATTAGAAAAGTATGATTTTAGAAATAGTATCACCAGAAGCAACATTATTTAAAGGAGAAGTTACTGCGGTAGCGGTTCCTGGAGTAAATGGTGAATTCCAAATGTTAAATAATCACGCCCCTATTGTGTCGTTATTAACAAAAGGAAACGTAAAAATCAACGCTCAAAACTTTAAAATTCAAAAAGAGTTTGTTTCTAAATTCACTAAAGTTAATGAGCAAAACTACTGGTTACCTATTAATTCCGGAACCATTGAGTTACAAGACAATAAAATTATTGTTTTAGCGGACTAAGCTTCAACATAAGTCAATAAAAAAATCCTATCTGAACTTCAGATAGGATTTTTTATTTCTAGTTAGTTTATTTTTTAAATCGTTCTCTCATTGCTTTCTTAATGGTCAGTACTAAAAAGACAATTTCACAGCCCACTCCGGCTAAAATAATACTATCTGCATAAGCAACAAATTTTAATTTTAGCGCAATTCCGACTAAAACTAAGACTAAACCTATGAGTATAAGAACAAATTGTTTTTTCATGATAAATGATTAAATTCCGTTTTCTTTACCAAAGTTACTAATAATTTATCCCAAAGTTATTTTGTCATAAGCCTTTTTTAAAGCTGAAACAACAGTTTTTATCTCTTCTTTATTCAAATGACCAAAACCCAAGCGAATAGCGCAAGTCTCTTTGTCTTGATATAAAATAGTTTTCGGTAGCAATACATCTTCTTTTTTAGCTTGTTCTGCCAATTGTATCAACGAAAGTTTGGGTTCAAATTGTATCCAAATGGCCAATCCTCCTTTGGGTTTTTCCCAATAAATATTTTTCCCAAAATAAGTATTCAAACAGTCGCAAAGAAAATCCCTTCGTTGTTTATAGATGAGAATATTCTTCTTGAGCAAACGATGAATTTCGCCTTCAGCAATCAATTCCGAGAGCATTTGTTCCTGAATCAAATCGCCTTGTTTGTCTAGCAGTTGCAGATAGTTTTTGGCTTCCAAAATTAAGTTTTCAGGCGCTACAACAAATCCGGTTTGAAAACTTGGAAATAAAGATTGTCCCAATTTTCCCAAATAGATCACCATGCCTTCGGTATCAGAACTCGCCAAAGGAAGTTTAGCGATGCCTTCGTATTGGAAATCATAATCATAATCATCTTCAATAATGGCAAACTGATAGTTTTTAGCTAATTCCAATAATTGCAAACGACGTTCGGCATTCAGCGTGTTTGTCGTTGGATAATGTCGGTTTGAAGATACGTAAACACAACGAATCGAATTCTTCATAAAATTTTTGGCGATATAATCAATATCCAATCCATTTTCATCAACCGGAATGGTTTTTATCGTTGCACCTGCTTGTTGAAACGTCATATTTGCGGCGTAATGACTCAAATTTCCAACGAGAACGACATCTTTTGGGCGAATCAGCAGTTGAGAAACGATATATAAACTCATTTCTGTGCTGCGCGTATTCATGACATTGTGAGGTTGAATGTGAAAACCTCTCGTTGCATTTAAGTAATTACAGAGTTGGATTTCAAAAGCGGAATGAAAGGTAGCATTTTGGTTCCATTTGGTGACCAAATTTTTCCGTTTCATAGAAGCGCTATACCATTTAGAAAAATGGTGAGTAGGATGCAATCTCAAGTCGGGCTGTCCGTCATTTAAATTATATTTAGTTGTCGAATTTTCGTTTGTCGAAGCCAAGTGAAAAGAAGGTTGAAACGGAAATCCTGTTTTTGATGCATAATCATTAACTTGTTGCAAACTGTTGTGCTTGGCTTTAATTGAACTTGTTTTTTGTTCGGGAACCAATACAAAGCTTCCTTTATTCGGAAGAATTTCAATCCAACCTTGCGATGCTAATTCGTCATAAACGGCAACGGCGGTATTTCTATGAATGTGTAACAACTGACTAAAAACACGGGTTCCGGGTAAAGCCGTTCCTTTCGTAAGATAGCCTCGTTGAATGGCATTGCTCATTTGCTGCGCAATTTGAATGTAAACCGCTGTTTCACTATTCTTTTCGAAAGAAATAGCTTCTTTTAAAAAAGCATTAACCGGACTATCTTTCATTTTTAAACTGGACTACTTTAATAGTCCGGAAAGTTACGAATTTTGAAACGTTAAAAAATGAAAATACAACAAGAGATATATGAAACAGAAATATATTTTACTGCCATTAGCTTTATGCTCGCTATTAACCACAGCACAAGAGCAACCTAAAATGGATACTTTAAAAGAAGTGGTCGTGAGTTCTTCGCGAATTGATTTGCCTTTCAAAGAGAATTCACGAACCATTCAAATTGTAACAGCCGAAGACATTCAAAAATTAGGAGTGACCAATGTTGCTGATGCTTTGCAACAAGTTGCCGGAATTGATGTGCGTCGTCAAGGTGTAAGCGGAATGCAATCGGATTTATACATTAGAGGCGGAAGTTTCGATCAAACTTTATTGTTGATTGACGGAATAAAGGTAGATGACGCACAAACCGGACATCACACGATGAATTTGGCTTTGCCTGTTGAAGTAATTAAACGAATTGAAGTAATCAAAGGACCGGCAGCTCGTATTTTTGGACAGAATGCTTTCAACGGTGCCATTAATATTGTGACCAAAGATGCTCCCGAAAATTCATTGGTAACCAAAATCCAAGGCGGTTCGTTCCATCAGTTTTTAGGTGAAGTTACCGGAACCATCAATCAGGAAAACTCAAGTCATTTGATTCACGTTAGCAAAAACTTTTCGGAAGGCTATCGTGACAATACAGATTTTGACAACACGAATGTTTTTGTAAAAAGTCAGTTCAACAAGAACAAATTACCAATAGATTTCATCACTTCGTTTAGCGAAAGAAAATTTGGTGCCAATGGTTTTTACGGAATAGCTTCGGCAACAGAACAATATGAAGAAACACAAGCGAGTTTAATTGGTTTTTCAACAACAATTAAAAGTGGAAATTGGACTTGGAAACCAAGAGTGTATTGGAAAAGAAATCAAGACGAATATTTATATGTTAGAAACAATCCGTCAGCGTATCGAAATTTGCATATTACCAATAAAATGGCTGCAGAAGTTAACGGTTCGTACCAATCTAAATTAGGAATTACCGGTTTTGGTGTGGAATTTTCTAAATATTATATTTCCAGTAATCGTTTGGGCGACAACCAAAGAGAAATTGGAACCCTATTTTTAGAACATCGTTTTCAGTTTTTCAATAATTTATTAGATGTTACTCCAGGAATTGCTGCTTCGTATTTTTCAGATTTTGATAATCAGGTGTTTCCGGGAATTGATTTGGGCGTAAAAATCACAGAGAATATTAGAGCGTACGCCAATGCAGGTTACACGTATCGAGTGCCAACGTATACTAATTTGTACTATACTTCGCCAACAACGATTAGCAATCCTAATTTACAAGCCGAAAAAGCTGTGGCGGAAGAAGTAGGTATCAAATGGTTGCACAATAGATTCAATTGGACTTTTGCGGTATTTAATCGTGAAGCCGATAATTTGATTGATTATGTTAGAGCAGCAGAAACAGATGCTTGGCAAGCACAAAATATTCAGAGTGTAACGACTCAAGGTTTTGAATCGCAATTAGATTATCAATTTAAGATTAAAGAATTGAAACAAAAATTGCATTTGGGCTATTCGTATTTGGATAATGATATTAAGCAAAGCGATGCCAATTTTTCACAATATGCTATTAATTCCATGAAACATCAATTTACCGGAAGTATAATGCTCAATTGGTTAAAAGGATTGAATACTACTTTTGCGTATCGTTATGTGGAACGCACAGCCGGAATGAGTTATAATGTGTATGATGCCAATGTAAGTTATAGACTTAAAGCGATGGAATGGTCTATGTATGCTAATAATATTTTTAATGCCGAATATATTGAGGCCGGAATGATTCCGATGCCCAAAGGAAATGTATTGTTTGGCTTGAAATATTTTTTCAACTAAGATTGAAAAAGACTACATTTGAAAAGAGATTACAATTTTGTAATCTCTTTTTTATTATCTCTAAACTGTTGAAAGCAAATGAATTTCTTTACTTTAAAGAATTTTAATACCTTTTTAAAAAGCTCCATTTGCTTACTGATTCTTTTTTTGCTTTCATTTAATTTTTGCTTTGCCCAAAAAGATACTCTTGCAATCAATAAAGAAATTCGTTTTTATGAAACGGAGATAAAGACATTAATGCCTCAAGGAAAAAGTTTCGAAATCATTGAAGCTTATAAAAAAATTATTCAAAAATATAAAACTTATTTAGAGCAGTTTTATCCTGAAAAATTAGCGAATATTTATTTAGAACTTTCTTTTTATTATTCAGACATTCACAATCAAAAATATGAAATAGCGTATACTGAAAAGGCAATTGCCTTAATGGACAAGACACAAAAATACAGTTTGCAAAATTATCTGACTGCTTATAACGACTGGTATTATTATGTTTCTAATTATGGTGATCATAAAGAATCGTATCGCATCTATTCTAAGTTCGATGTTTTTTATAAAAAGCTACTTGCTAATCCTTCTAAAATTGAATCTGAAAATCTAAATTATGCCCGTAGAATTTATGATAAAATGCAGATTTTGGAAAAATTAAAGAGTAATTTATTCGAAGATGCTCATCAGAAATTAGAAGCATTTTATAAAAAAATTTCTAAAACCGTTGGAACTGAACAACAGGAAGATATTGCTTACTATATGTCGTGTTACGATGCATTCACTTATAAATATTATGAAAACAAAGAGTATACAAATGCTATCAAATACTTAAAAGAACTTCAAAAACAAGGAAAACAATTTAAACTTCCGTTTTATGAAATGAAAGCCAATGCATTATTAGGTTCCATTTTTTATTATTTACAAGAGTTTGAAAAAGGTAAAAAACATTGTGATTTGGCTTTACAAAATTTTGAATTTCCACCATTTAATTCCAGTAAATATTCTATTGAAACCATTAAAGCACTTAACCTTTCAGGTTTGCATCAACATGTAGAAGCTGCAAAAATTGTAGAACAAATTGTATCGGAAATTTCTACTCAATTTTTGAAAAAAGAAGCCTCTATTTTAACACTTGATGTAGCGAAAGTAAAAGAATTGAATTCGCACCATTATATCAACATTTTTGCTTCGTCTTCCTTAATTTTTAAAAAGAAATATCAAGCGACACAACAATTAAAAGATTTGCAAAAAGCAGAAAAACTAGCCACAATTGCTTCGTTAATGTTCCAAGAGTACTATAAAAATGGCGAGTATAATGCAACGTTGAGTCGTCTTCAAGATAAAATTACAGAAACCTTACTTTTTGTTTGCAGCCAAAAAGAAACTACTTTAAGTAAAAAAGTTACGCTGCTGAATTTAATCGA
Organism: Flavobacterium sp. U410; assembly: GCF_053570605.1. Classification (NCBI taxonomy): domain Bacteria; kingdom Pseudomonadati; phylum Bacteroidota; class Flavobacteriia; order Flavobacteriales; family Flavobacteriaceae; genus Flavobacterium; species Flavobacterium sp. U410. Next base: position 64,765 of record NZ_JBSEFI010000011.1, on the reverse strand, counting down.
ACGTAATGTATCACAACATCTGTTTAAAGAAGTCCAAAAGAAAATTTTACTAGAAAACACAAAACTAGCGGAACTTTACAGCGAATTAGAACAATTACAAAACGAAAAAATTTATTACGAAGGTTTAATTCAAGAAACGGATAAAAATACTAGAAAAAAGGTTGAGAATTTAGCTTTAGAAATTGATGCCATTAAAAAAGAGTTAAAGCTAAAATATCCTAATTTCATGCAAGTTGATGCCGATTTTGATATGGTAACTATTCAAAAAAAGCTTAAGGAAAAGGAACATGTTTGGAAATTCTATGTTGCTGATGAACAAGTTTATGGTTTATGTGTAACATCAGGACAATTAGAAGTTTATTCACTTGGTTTAGTTACGGAAATTAAACCATTAGTTTTGAGTTGGGTAAAAGAAATAAAACGACCAAATTCGCTAGTTAAAGAACAAACTACGCAATTAAAAAGTATCCTTTTCCCAAAGGAATTACAAACAGAGAAACTTGCTATTATTCCTGATAATTTCTTGAATTATATTCCATTTGAAGCAGTTTTAAATACGTCTCCAAAAGATTCATTCAAAGCCATTTCTTATTATTATTCGTTTCCAATGTGGTTGCTGAGTAAAAAACAAGGAACTAATAAAACGAAATTAGCATTGGCAAGTTTTGCTCCAAATTATGATGAAAACACTTGGTTTAACAATCAAAAAGTACAAAATTTACCATTTGCCCAACAAGAATCGGAAGCAATTTGTACATTATTTAACGGAACTTCTTTTCAGAATGAAAAGGCTACAAAGGAGAATTTTCTGAATACTAACCAATCGTTTAATGTCTATCATTTTGCCATGCATTCGTTTTTATATGAAGACGATTTTTCACAATCATACTTGTTGTTTTCCAATAATCAACCGCTTTATTTTTCGGAATTATATAACTATTACATTCCAGCAGATTTATTAGTATTAAGTGCTTGTGATACCGGAAATGGCGAATTGGTAAAAGGAGAAGGCATCATGAGTTTAGCTAGAGCATTTACGTATGCCGGAGTTAAAAGTTCGGTGGTAAGTTTATGGCAAGTTCCTGACAAAGAAACTTCGGAAATCATGATTTTGTTTTATGAAAATCTGAAGAATGGTATGCCCAAAGATGAAGCTTTAGCATTGGCAAAACAAGAGTTTATACAACAAAATCCGTTAAAAAATCATCCTTATTTTTGGGCCGGATTTATCATTAACGGCGATGTTGCTCCTATTTGCGAACCCAATTTTTCTTATTGGTATTGGATTTTAGGCGGACTTGCGGTTTTAATTCTTACCTCTGTTTTGTATCTAAAATATTATTCTAAATCGCGTAACAATTCTTTTGCTTGATTTTGGAACGGATTTTCACTTTTTGCGAGTTCTTGTATTAAAACTTTGCTCTTAACTGTTTCATTTTTTTTAAGATAACTCAAGGCTAAATACCATTTTACATAACTATTAAACGCACTATTTGGTTTAGTTTGGTATCCTTCAAAAACCGTAACGGCTTCTGGAAATCGTTCTAATTCCATTAAGGATAAACCTTTGTAAAATAAAGCATAATCATCTTTATCCTGTTCAAAAATTTCTGAGAATAAACGCAAAGCTTCGTCATACTGCTTGCTGTCATACGCATAAAAAGCTTCTGATTTAATATCATTAGAAACCGAACCACGAACCACAGGAGCCTCTACATTCGGAAATGTTTCGTAATAATTTTTATACAAGGAATCATTTGAGTTTTGGCTCATAAATAACCAATAACCAATAGAAATAAAAACGATAAAACTTGCTGCAATTGAAAGCCAACGAACAGAATATTTTTTGGTTTTTTTAGGTGTTCTTTGGTTTTCTAATACTTTTAATTTAGCTTTTAATTTTTTGCGCTCTTCTAATTGTATAGCAGCTTTTACATTTTTCTGAAACTCAAATTCAGCTTTAAATTCAGCATCACTTTCTAGTTTTTCGGCAAACAAAGCTCTTTCAGCATCAGTTAAAGTTCCTTCAAAATACTGCACTAATAGCGTTTCTTTATCCATCTTTTGAAGTTGTTAAATCTTTAAGTTGTTTTAAACATCTCGACTTCTGACTTTTTAAAACATCTTTGTTTGTATAAGCCAAAATCTCCATAATTTCATCTAATTTTTTTTCTTCATAGTAAAAAAGCTGTAGTACTTTTTTACATTGTTCTCCCAGTTTGCTCCAAGCGTTTTGTAAAAGCTGAACTTCTACATTTTCTTGTTCTTCTTCATAAAAGTCCCAATCAATAGCATCCGGTATTAATTCTTCTTTTATACTATTTTTTCCATCCTTTTTGAGTTTATGAAAAATCATGTATTTCCCAATGCTGTACAAATACGTACTGATGTTACTCTGTAAATTATCGAGCAATCCTTTCTTGGCATTTTCGCATAAAACAATAATGGCATCTTGATAAATATCGATAATATCTTCTTTGCTAATCTCGTAACGAGAAGCAAATAATACGAAACCATTTCGGTTATCATTATAAATAGAGGCAATTGTTCGTTCGTCGCCTTTCTTTAGAGAATTTACCAATTGATGCGATTTATGCATTAGTGTTTTGAATTAGTAAAAAGTAAACATAGCCAATTTAAAATTTTTTTTTCAACTGATGTTTACCTTTTTCATTTTTTGGCACTAACCAACAAATCAAACAATAAAAAGGAACAATTATGAAAAAAGTATTGATAGCAGGAATTCTGTTTTGTACATCTTTAAATCTGTCAGCACAAGAGACCGTAGGAGGACGAGTATTGAAAACGGCTAAGGATAAAACGTATGACAGAGGCGAACAAAAAGGAGGAGACACCGTTGACAAGACACTCGATAAAGTAGAAGAAAAGATTTCTAATATTTTTAAAAAGAAAGACAAAAAGAAGAAAGATAAAAATAACGATACGAGTGCTTCAAATTCTCAAAGTTATGATCCACCAATAACTAAAACAGATGAAGGGGGTAATACAGATTACTCTGCTTATAAAGATTTTGAATTTGTGCCTGCAGAGAAAATTATTTTCTTCGAAGATTTTGCTGATGGTTCTAAAAGTAGATGGAAAGCTTATGATAATGAACGATTAAATGTTAGAAATCTAGAAGGTAAAAACTGGCTTGAATTGAATGATGGTGGGACATTTTTTCCTGTAGCTTTAAAAACTTTACCAAACGATTTTACCTTAGAATTTGATGTTTATACGCCTAATAAAGAAACAGGTACTTTAAGTGTACGTTTTGTTGAAAAAAAACAAGCAGGAAGATTAGAAGATCCCAATTTTGATATAAGTAGTGGGTTAGATTTAAGTCCAGTTAGTCAAATACCTAAAACAGGTTTGGCACAATATTCAGTAAAATCGGATGGAGTAGTTGTAAAAACGAAAGAAGGTATCAACTTTTATACTTGGCAACCCGAATTAGATAATAATTATGCTAGAATTAGTCTAAAAAGAACTGGAAATAAGTTATCAGCTTGGGTAAATAAGGAAAAAATAATGGACAATGAAGAATTCTTTTTAAGTAATAAAGAATATTATTTAACCTTCCAACATGATATTTATTTTGTAGATGCATTTAAAATGAATTTTTCCAACATTCGCTTAGCTACTGGTAATGCAAATCCTAAAAGCGATATAATGGCTAAAAAGAAGTTTGTTACTCAAAACATCTTCTTTGATGTTAATTCTGATGTTATTCGTCCAAATTCTTACGCAATCTTAAAACAAATTGCAGAAAGCATTCAATCTATCGAAGGCAACATTAAAATTGTAGGGCATACTGATAGTGATGGAAAAGATACCGATAATTTAATCTTATCTCAAAAAAGAGCAGAATCGGTAAAGAGAGCTTTGGTAAATGAATTTGGAATAGATACAAATCGATTAACTACAGATGGGAAAGGAGAAAGCGTGCCTTTAAATAAAAATGCAAATGCTTCAGAAAAAGCCCAAAACAGACGTGTTGAATTTGTGCAACAGTAAGCGCAGAGCCAAATTTAAAATTTGAGCTATGCCGAACGAAGCACAAATCAGCGAAGCTAATTTATTAAACTATAAAAAAATGATTATGAAAAAAATACTCTTCTTATGTATTGCCATGATATCGTTATCGTGTTCAAAAAATGATGATAATCAACCACAAAAAATTAAGGTTATTGATACAATTAAGTTGGAAATAACAGATAATAATGGGACCGAACTGTATGAGTTAAAGTATGAATATGATGATCAAAAGCTAATTTCTAAAATAGATTTTTTAGATAATGGAGAAATAGATAATGCTATAGATCTTGAGTATGACAATGGTGTACCAAAATCATGTAATGATGGATTTAAAAAATTTGTATTTGAAGGTGAAATTTTAAAAAAGCTAGAAATAGTTGATACTGATATAACGTGTACATTTACTTTTGACCAACCTACCAATATCTACACATCAACTTGTGAACATTATTTTGCAATCAATACTCTTTGGGATATAACTTCTAAACAGTATAATACCAATATTTTAGATTATAGTTACGATGATACAGGGAAAAAAGGGCCTTTTTATAATTTACCTAACAAGAACTTCATGTCTGCCACCATTCAGGCTTTAAGATTTGTAAATAATAAAATGTTCTTTCAATCCATTTACCCAGTTAATGGTTATTTTGATAATAATAATGCTGTTTTTATTCCATTTACGAATCAGTACGATACAGATGGTTTTGTAATTCAAAGTGATTTTATGGATAATAATAATTCTACAAACTATACAATTTCATATACCTATAAAAACATCTAACAATGAAAAAAATATTCTTATTATGCTTAGCTATATTATCATTCTCTTGTTCCAATGATGATGACCAACCACAACCACAAATTATTCAGGTTAAAGTTATAGATAAAATAAAAGTCGAAGAATCAGGATCTAATAGTCTTAGTAGTAATACATTAATGTATGAATATGATAGTGACAAGAGAATTTCTAAAATAACCCATTCAACTTTAATCAATCCAAACCTTAAGAACATCACTTTTACTTATGAAAATGGTATTCCAAAAAGTTCGGTTCGAACGAATGGTGATGTTTCTACAATAACATATTCTTACAATGGAAATGTTTTAAGAAAATATCACGATGCATTTTATGATGAAATTATAGTATTCAATCACGATGCAAACTACAATTCCTATTCTTCAAGTGACATAGGTTTAAATTTTTACGTTAATAATTTAAATGATGTTTCAAGAAGAACATATTATAGTAATGTTTTTGACTATAGCTTCGATACTAATAAAAAAGGTCCGCTTTACAACGTTGCAAGTAAAGAATACATGCCAACGCTAATTAATGCAATGCAATTTACACATACAGAAATGTTTTTTCAATCTATTTATCCTGTAAATGCAATTTTTGATGATAATACGCAAACTTTATATCCATTTACAAATCAGTATGATACAGAAGGTTTTGTTATTCAAAGTGATTTTGTAAATACTTCTAACAATGTAAGTTACAAAGTGACATACACCTATAAAAATATTTAATAATTAAGAAAATGAAAAAAATTATTCTACTTTTTACACTTTTTATAGCAACTTTTAGTTTTGCTCAAACTGCAAATAAAGCAATTGCTTGGTCTGGAATTATTACAGATAATTCTGGAAATGTGCTGGTCAATACTAATGTTACGCTTAAATTTAGTATCACACAAAACGGAACGCCCATTTTTAGTGAACAGCATAATGTAACTACTGATGCTAATGGATTTATTAATGCGAATATTGGTGAAGGAACTCCATTGATTAATAATTTATCGATTGTTTATTTTGATACCATTAATTTAAAACTAAAAATCGAAGCCGATTCCGGAAGCGGTTTTGTAACCTTATCAGACGAGTTTTTTAAAGCGGTTCCTTATGCAAAAGGAGCTGAAACAGCAAGAGAAGTAGCTGATGATGTGCAATATATTACCTTAAATAATAACATAAAATTTTATGTGGATGGTTATCAAGGCGAAATAAACCAAAACGGATTAAAACTAGCTGATTTAGCAGGAACAGGTTCTAGAGAAGTAATTGCTGATGCTAATGGTCAATTACAAAGAAAACCAGTACAGACTAAGTATTTGAGTATTAGTGGTGCAGAATTTACAAGTCCAGAATTTGGCTTTTATCCACCTAATTATGATGGTCTTTTTAGATATTTAATGGATTCTGGAAACTCAGTTAAAGTTAATGCTCCAATTAATTTACCTCACAATTCAAAAATTATAGCTGTACAATTTATGTATTTTGATATGAGTATTTCAACAGGCTTTAAAGCAGGTATATATTCAACTAATTCAACACTAAATAATGTCCCAATTTTAGAGTTTGACACAGATAACACAGATCCTTCGTATTCACTTCAGATGTTAAATGCAACCAATTTAAGTTATACTATAGATAACTTAAATAATTACTATTATTTACATCTTACTTCAGATAATTGGCAAGATAATGTTGATTTAATATTTCATAAAATAGTAATCACTTACGAAGAATAACATGAAATCGCAATTAACAAAAAGTTTGCGTATGCAAACACCAATGATTAAAAAAGCGATTCCATTTGTTGCCAATAACAAAAAAAAATCTAAACAAATGAAAACAATTCTACTATTCCTTTTCTTATCGGTCAATTGTTTCTCGCAACAATTATACCGTCAAACCTTTAGTGGTGGTTATACTGCTTCCACTAATGGAAAATCGTTAGTAGGAGAAGCTTTTAATAGAACCTATTCTGATGGAAACCTTACCGTAGGAGAATCTGTTTTATACCAAATAAGTTTGCTTAACACCTTAACTATTGATGAGGTAAATAATCAAAATATAGCATTAGTAATATATCCTAATCCGGTTGAAAACGAATTGTTTATTCAACATAAAGACATAACCCATTGGCAAGTTCAAATTTATGATGTAACTGGAAAACAAATTACCTCAACATTCGTAAATCAAGATTCTATGAATTTAAACTTTTTAAGCAGCGGAACCTATTATTTGGTTTTTACAAACGAAGAAAAATTGGTTACTGTAACAAAGAAAATCATTAAAAAATGAGAAAGCTACTATTTATTTTTCTATTGTTTCCAATACTTGGAATAGCTCAAAATTGGGAACAAATTATTATAGCTTCAGGAACAAATAGTTCAAATCCAATGTTTTTTACAGAATTTAATGGCGAATTGTATTTTTCTGCTACAGGTACAAATGTTAGCGGAATTGGAACTGAATTATATAAAACTAATGGAACTCAAGCTGGAACAAGTTTGGTTATGAATTTGAATCCAAATTTTTCTGGAAGTAGTAATCCTAGCAATTTTACAGTTTTTAATGGAGAATTGTATTTTACTGCAGATGATGGTGTTCATGGCAGAGAACTTTTTAAAACTGACGGAACAACTATAACTTTAGTAAAAGACATTAATGTAGGTTCTGGATCTTCTTCAAATCATTCAGATAACATGATGGCAATGTTAGAAGGAAATGGGTTTCTATATTTTTTTGCGGAAGACATTTCAGGAACTGGATACGATTTGTGGAAAACAGACGGAACCGAAATAGGAACCGTAAAAGTTTCGGAACTTAACACAAACGAAAGTTCAGGTTTAAACTTGAATTTTAAGAAGTTAGGGAATAATTTATTCTTTGTTTATACAGATAATAACACGGGTCATAGAGAGATTTATAAATACGAGCCCATATTTAATAATCAGACATCTGTTTTAAATGTTTATCCATCTAATAATACAAGTGGCTATCTTTATTTAATCATTTTCGATAACAAGTTATTTACAGTTGCTGATGGAAAATTATATTATACCAATGGAGCAACTAATAATTTTGTAATTCTGGGAACAACAGGAATAACATCATTTGATAAATTAACGGTTTTAAATGATGAGTTGTTTTTCTTTGGTAACACAGCAACTTATGGAAATCAAGACGTTTATAAATGTTATTACAGTGTTGCAGATAACGATTACAAAGTAGAAATAGTTTATAACTTCAATGCTACTGGAAATAATTTTCTAACACCAGTTGCGGGCTATTTGGCTGATGATGGTAATCCATATTTCACAGTTCTAAACGATAAACTCTATTTCGCTGCTAAAGAGCAATCGTCTCCAAATGGTGGATTAGTGTATCAAATTTATGAAACTGACGGAACTACAACCCAAGTTTCAATCCCTGTTACACACAGTGGTTCGCCAAGTTCAAGACCTATTTATTGGATTACGGCTAATGATAATAAATTATATTTTTTAATGAGTGGTGATAATAGTCCGTCTCAATTATGGGAAGGTAATCCTGCAGATGGAACTTTTATACAACTTTCGTTTTACTCTGGATCAACTACGCAACCAAGCCAAGTTTTTGAGCGACCAATGAAAGTTTGGAATAACAATTTATATGTTGAAGCTACAACTACTGCAGAAGGTTATGAATTATGGAGATTTGGAACGGGAACTTTAGGAATTGATGAGGTTACTTTAGATGATAAAATTCAAATCTATCCGAATCCAACTCAAGATTACGTGAAGTTTAACATTGAAAATATAGAAGCTTATCAAATTGATATTTTCAATGCTGTTGGTCAAGAAATAAAGTTAAGAATCAATAATGAAACCATCGATTTTACTTCAGTACCAGTAGGAATTTACTACATCACAATTTCAAATTCAACAACTGATAAAAAAATCACTCAAAAAATTATAAAGAAATGAGAAAATTAATTTTCATTATAACGTTACTAATTGGTTCATTTAGTAATTCACAAGAAATAAAATGCGATTCTATTATGAAACAAATGGATGTTGAAATAGAAAATGCAAAGAAAAATGGTGCAGATGCTACAATGATAAATTATCTGGAGCAAACCAAAGTAACATTGCGCGAACAATTCTGTAAAGACAATGTTTTTTATAATAATGGTTCAAACAATGGGAGTAATACGAATGCAAATGAAGATTCTGATGGTTTTGGAACTGAGATTAATAATCAATATGTAAAAACAAGACCTTATACCGGAACACCTTTTTACGGGAAACAGAAAATTTCAATATCAGTTAAAAACTATGGTGCTGATGGAAGTGCTTTTGCAAATTATGATTATTACGTAAACCAAGAAGGCACACTTATTCTGTTAGACAAACAAAGTTTACAAGGAAATTTGAGCTTAGTTCCTGCTACAGATATGGCTGATGGCGGAGGCAAATTTCAATATTGGGCTATTAGAAATGATGGATTGAGTACAGTTTTCGGACTTTCTGATAAGAACAAAAAAATAGCGGTTACTACTTATACAAAGAATTTTTTATTTTCTCCAAATAGCAGTAAACCAACAATGAAAAAGTTAAATCAAACTAAGAGTATTGCAGGTCATTTATGTAACGCTTATCAAATAACGGCACAAGATGAAAAAGGGAGAATGACAATGACTTGGTGGATTACAGTAAAACCTTTGCCTTTTTATCATAATGTAATGCCTTTTACCACCATGTTTATGGCAGATAAAGTAGGTTTTCCAAATTTAAAAAATCACGGCGTTTTAGAAATTGATGGTAAACACGGAACCGAATCCATCAACTTAAAAGTAACCAAAATTGAACCGGTAACAAAGTCAGTTCAATTCAACGGATATAAAGAGTATTACTTTGAATATTAACAAAATAAAGAATTTAAACTTATGAAAGCAACAATATTAGCACTAACCAGTATTTTTCTCTTTGCCTTTTCTTGCAAAAAAGAAGGAAGTTCAACTGTAATGGAACAAGAAGTTAATGATGCTGTCGAACAAGCCATTGGCAAAACTTCTGACGAATACAACGGTAAATTAGACGAATTATTAACCTTAGAAATTGCCAGCGAAGCAACAGGTTATGCGTCTAACGAAGCAAGAAAAGATTATAGTAAGATTTTAAAAGATCCGGCAACACATAGTGTTTCTTACAATTGGGATAAAGGAAGAATGAAAAAAGTAAACAACCCGATTACTAATAAAGAAATGAATGTTCCTATAAATGATTTTGTAAAAATTGCTTGGGTAAGAAATACCACATTAGATAAATTCAAATTCGATTATCATACGCCAACAGCCGAAGAGATTAAGAAAGCAAATGAAGTGATGGATAAAAAGTTGAACGAAATGGTAGGCGAAGGAAAAGCGACTAAAGAACAAGCCGATTTATCAAAAGAAATGGGTAACGGTTTAATGAACGGTCAATCGTATACTGAGGTTTCTAATGTAGGAGATTATGCTACTTGGAACAACAAGTACAAACAGCTTAAAGTATTTTATAAAGGATTAGAGTTTGAAATAACGGTTGAGGTAAGTGACGACGAATCGGTTAACAAACAAAAATCAATTGAAGTAGCGAAACAGATTATTAAACAAAAATTATAAGCGCATGAAAAATATAGTATTCCTGTTTTTTATACTAATTGGATTTTCAACTTCAGCTCAAGTTTTTATAAACAGAGATGCAAATTCTAACTTGCCAAAATTCGTAATCCAAAATGGAAAAACATACATCTATCATAAAGTAGGAGGCAAAACCGAACTAGGGTTTACATTCAATGAAGTGCCATTTATTTATGATTCTGCTGATGGAAGATATCGTGCAAAAATGACGGTCACAACCTCAGATAAAGTAGCAAAAAGAACATTTGTGATAAGCTATACCTTATACCGACAAACCCAAAAATATGGTGCGGGAATAGAATATACAATAGATTTTCACGATAAGCGACCAACAAAAGTGCTAAACGAATATTACAACGCAAATTAAAATAAATAAAATGAAAAAAATAATATTAATCACAATCATAACTTTATGCAGTTTTGTTTCTAAAGCACAATTGGTACAAGGAGAAATGCTTTTAGGTGAACAATCTAAAACCGAAATAAAATTGAAAAACAACAAAGCTGTCAATTTGTATGCTGCTTTTAGAGATGGAAATTATCCTATACATTTCATCTTTTCCACTGATGCCATTCCGTTAAACTCAGATAAAAAAGAAGTAGTTCAATTCGTTTTTACAACAACGGTAAAACGTGATGGAAAAATCATAGGAAGCATCAAACGAAATCCAATTCCATTCTTTCCTGGTGATATGCTTATGCCGGTAGAAACATTTGATTTTATTTCGATTTTATCAAATCTTCAAACGAATTCCAACGATCGAATATCTGAAATTCCTTCAGGAAAATATGAAGTAGTTTTAGAAACAAAACCTATTGGTGTAAAAGGAGAAATTAAACCTGTTCGCTTTTTAATAATAGTAAACTAATGAAGAAAACAGTTGTTTGCATGTTCTTTTTTATTCTTCTAAGTTGTCAAAAACAACAAGAGAAAACTGTGCTCAATCATGAAAAACAATCTTTGGTTTTAGAACATAAAGAGGAACCAGACAGCATTCAATATTTCCCAAATGCGTTAACGTATCAATATGAAATGGACGATTTAAAAGAAGAACTTTGGTTTTATGTAAATGAAGAAACGCAACAAATTTTATATGTTCCAAACGACGATATGATACAAGCAGTAATTTCATATCCAAACGGAGATTATGAAATCTACGGAACAAGTGAAAATGGTCTAAAAATGGTATTGAAACAAAACATTTCAGCCGTTACAGTTGATGAGGTCTATGATAATTTATTAAAACCATTAGCTATTACCAAAACAATCGACCAGTCCAACATTCAACAAAAGAATATAATTTGTAAAGGATATCAATTCGATTATTTAAAAATGCAAGGAAGTGAGTTGCTCTTTGCAACAGCACAAATTCCGATAAACAGTTATCAAATTTATGGATTTTCAAGACTCAATGGAGATGTGCGAATAACCATTGGTCTGGATTATATCAATATTTTTGGTAAAGCAGATTTGGTAACGCATATTCAACGTCCCGATTTTAAGTTGGAACTACTTAATTATGGTCCAAATCCTTATGAGTTTAAAACTTCTGATTATCAGTACAAAAAGTAATTTTTTACATTTTAAAGTTTGGTTAAGTAAAAATCGTCAGCCATTATAGTTGGCGATTTTTTTATGAATGATGTTTACTTTTTTAAAAAAGAAACACTAAAGAATAACTATAAAATATTTAAAAAATGGAAAATAAAGAAGTTCAAGGAAAAGACATTGCACTCATAGCTTATTTAACACTTGTCGGATTGATCATTGCCTTTGTAATGAATAGTGACAAAAAGTATGAATTCTCAAACTTTCATATCAAACAGAGTTTAGGAATAGCTGTTACAGGATTTGCACTTGGTTTAATAGGAATTATTCCTGTTTTAGGTTGGTTAGTAAGTATTTTAGGTGTCTTTTTATTGTTTTATATGTGGATTATAGGATTGATAAATGCAATAAATGGGAAACAAGTAGCCGTTCCTGTTTTAGGTCAAAAATACAACGAATGGTTTAAAAATTTATAATACAAATTAACTATCAATTTAAACAAAAAAATCCCGAGCATTGCTCGGGATTTTTGTACTCTAGGTAATCAAAAAATAATAATCGTAATCTATATTAGTCTTCGATAACTACTACTTGAGCAGCTATTTTACCTTTTTTTCCGTCTTCTTCTTCGTAACTAACAGCTTCTCCTTGCTCTAATTTCTCTACCTTCAAACCTGTAACGTGTACGAAAATGTCTTTTCCAGTTGCATCATCAGTAATGAAACCGTAACCTTTTTCTTCATTGAAGAATTTTACTTTGCCTGTTCGCATTAAATAAAAAATAAATAATTAATAATGTTCAAAGATAGTCTTATTAATTACATTTCAAAGTTTTTTGACAAGAAATTTATTGATTCTCAGAATTTTCTTTTCCTTTCTCGCTCATTTGAGAATCCAAAAACTCTTTCAATTTACTTCGTTTATATCGATGAATGATGAACAAAGGCATTAACCCAAATGCTAAAATGAGGACTCCTAAACCAATCCATTTATCGCCCGATTTTGGCAAAACTGAATTTAGGTAAAATCCGTATCCGACAAGACCGAAAAATCCAACTAATAATATTTGTACAACGTATTTCATTTGAAAAAAATGAATTTTTTTAAAATTTCTAATTTGTCATTTCGCCCAGCTGGAGAAATATCATCATATAAATTATGAGACTCCTCCTTTCGTCGGAGTGACAAAGATATTATTTCAATTGAATATGTAATTCGTCTAATTGCTTGTTGTCGATAACTGAAGGTGCATCAATCATAACGTCTCTACCACTATTGTTTTTAGGGAAAGCAATAAAGTCACGAATCGTTTCTTGACCACCTAAAATAGATACCAATCGGTCTAAACCAAAAGCTAAACCTCCGTGTGGCGGTGCACCGAATTGGAATGCATTCATTAAGAACCCAAATTGGTTTTCAGCTTCTTCTTTGCTAAATCCTAATAATTCAAACATTTTAGCTTGTAGTCCTTTATCGTGAATACGAATAGAACCACCGCCAATTTCATTTCCGTTTAACACCATATCGTAAGCATTAGCTCTGATTGCTCCCGGATTAGAATCTATTAAATGAATATCTTCCGGTTTTGGTGAAGTAAACGGATGGTGCATCGCGTGATAACGCTCGCTTTCTTCATCCCATTCTAATAGCGGGAAATCCACTACCCAAAGTGGTGCAAATTCATCCGGTTTACGCAATCCTAAACGGTTACCTAATTCCATACGTAAAGCACTTAATTGCGCACGTGTTTTATTTGCCGGACCTGAAAGAACTAAAATTAAATCGCCTGGTTGAGCACCGGTAACTTCAGCCCATTTTTTCAAATCTTCTTGATCGTAAAATTTATCTACAGAAGATTTAAGACTTCCATCCGCTTCGTATTTGCAATATACCATTCCCGAAGCACCTACTTGAGGACGTTTTACCCAATCAATTAATTCGTCAATTTGTTTACGGGTGTAAGAAGCACAATCCGGAACAGCAATACCCACAACTAATTCAGCGCTGTTGAAAACACCAAAATCTTTGTGTTGAGCCACTTCGTTTAATTCGCCAAATTTCATTCCGAAACGAATATCCGGTTTGTCATTACCATAGGTTTTCATGGCATAATCATACGTGATTCTTGGGAACTTGTCTACTTCAAGACCTTTTATTTCTTTCAGTAAATGACGTGTTAACCCTTCAAACATGTTCAAAATGTCTTCTTGTTCAACGAATGCCATTTCGCAGTCAATTTGAGTAAACTCCGGTTGACGGTCGGCACGTAAATCTTCATCACGGAAACATTTCACGATTTGGAAATATTTATCCATTCCACCTACCATTAACAACTGTTTGAAGGTTTGTGGCGATTGTGGAAGGGCATAAAACTGACCTTCGTTCATGCGGCTTGGTACCACAAAATCGCGAGCTCCTTCCGGAGTTGATTTAATTAAATAAGGCGTTTCTACTTCGCAAAACCCTTGGTTAGAAAGATATTTACGGACTTCCATAGCCACATTGTGACGGAACAATAAATTATTTTTAACCGGATTTCTACGAATATCCAAATAGCGGTATTTCATACGAATATCTTCACCACCATCCGTTTCGTCTTCAATAGTGAATGGAGGAAGAACCGCTTGGTTTAATATGTTTAACTCAGATACCAAAATTTCGATATCTCCTGTTGCAATATTTTTATTTTTGGATTCGCGCTCAATGACAGTTCCTTTTACTTGAATTACAAATTCTCTTCCTAATGTTTTTGCTTTTTCAAATACATCAGCAGCAGTTCTTTGTTCGTCAAAAATCAATTGGGTAATTCCATAACGGTCACGTAAATCGACCCAAATCATAAAACCTTTATCACGTGTTTTTTGAACCCAGCCGGCAAGAGTAACTTCATTATTTACATTAGCGACATTAAGTTCGCCGCAAGTATGACTTCTGTACATTTTTATTATTTTTCTGCAAAAATAACACAAAAAATAGTATGGCTGTACTATAGATAAACTATTGTGCTACTTTTTTGCTTTTCTAAAAGTTTAAAAAGAGTAACTTTACAAAAATTAAACATAACTTATGAAAAAACTATTTGCTTTATTATTTGTATTTGTGCTGTTGTCATTTGCTGTTATAGATAATGATACAGTAACTTTTACTGCTAAGATCGAAAACCGAAATGGAGATTCTTTAATTATCAGAGGAGCCAACCGATTTACTAAAATTATTGTGGCAGATAAGAACGGTGTTTTTAAAGATAAATTTGAAGTAACAGAAGGGTTTTATCAACTTTCAGACGGTAATGAATACACCCAACTGTATTTGAAAAACGGTTTTGATTTAACCTTGACAATGGATGCTAAAGAATTTGATGAATCTATTAAATACAAAGGAAAAGGTGCTGAAGAAAACAATTTTTTAGCTCAAATGGCTTTAGATGATGAAAATATGGATTTTGATTCCTTATTAAATGCTGATGAAGAAAAGTTTAAAGCAACTATTGAAAAAAAGAAAAAAGAGGTAGCTGCTAAGTTAGAAGGAAACAAAAAATTGAGTGAGACCTTTGTGAGTAGCTATAAAGCCACTTTAGAGCAAAACATGAAAGGGTTAGAAAACTACTATGCCGAAAGTCAAAAAGTAAAGAAAATGAATGGAAAGGCCTCGCCTGATTTTGATTACGAAAATCATAAAGGAGGAAAAACAAAATTAGAAGATTTAAAAGGGAAATTAGTATATATTGATGTTTGGGCTACTTGGTGTGGACCTTGTAGAGCTGAAATTCCTCATTTAAAAGAATTGGAGAAAAAATACCACGGAAAAAATATTGCTTTTGTGAGTATTTCGGTAGATGCATTGAAAGATCATGACAAATGGCAAAAATTTGTTACCGATAAAGAATTAGGAGGAATTCAACTTTTTGCTGATAACAGTTGGTCTTCAGAATTTGTTAAGAATTACCAAATCAATGGTATTCCTCGTTTTATCTTAATTGGTAAACAAGGAGAAATTATTAATGCAGATGCTCCTAGACCATCTTCTACAGATATTCATAACTTACTTGATGAGCATTTAAAATAAAAAACATCAAATAATTAGAATTAAGCGACATAAAACTATGTCGCTTTTTTTATGTTCTCAATGTTAAATTTCACCTCAATGTTACCAAATTGTTAAGACAAAGTTTTTTTATTGTAAAACAATTTATATATTTGTTATATAATTGTTAACTAATTAATACTATTGCGTTATGAAAAATTTAGTGATTGCAGGATTTATGATGGTTTCAACTTTGATGTTTGCGCAAGAAGTTAAGCCTAAATTTGAAGTGGAAAACCAAATGGTTAAAGCTACTTATTATTATGATAATGGACAGATCAAACAAGAAGGATATTATTTGAACGGAAAATTACATGGCAAATGGGTTGCATTTAATGAAGACGGAACCAAACAAGCGATTGGTGAATACAAAGAAGGAGCAAAAACAGGCAAATGGTTTTTTTGGAGTGGCAATACATTGAGCGAAGTAGATTTTAACAATAGTAGAATTGCTGAAGTGAAAAAATGGTCAAGCGATGCATTAGTAAAAAACTAACTCAACCAAATAAATTTCAAATTTTAAGGCTACCCTTTGGTAGCCTTTTTTAGTTTTGCTTTTTGATCTCTGCTTTTAAAGGAAAGGATCATTTTTTCCATACTATCTATCATTTCGGCTTTTTTATTGAAAAGAGTCCATGTTAATATCTGATAAAAATGGGTGTCAGTTTCAATAAAAGTTACATAATAAAAAACATTGAGACCATTTTTAGATTCTACGGCGTTAAATGTCATTTCAATGGCGCTTGACCCATTTATTTCTTTAGGGATATACCCGGAATAATTTTCCAGATCAAAATTAGCTTCATAATTTTCTGAGAGAACATCTGCATATAATTCAATTCTTTTTTCAGGATCGTTCTCCTCAATGATTTCCGGAAAATATTGGGCAACATCTGTTTTTGTTTCTTCCAGAACAATAAGGTATAGTTCCTCAAATTCATTTTTAAACTGTAAAACAGCATCATCATTCAAATCGTTAGTTTCATTTAAATCACTACGGATTTCAATACTGAAATTTTTGGTCTTATGTTCTGTAAAAGTGGAAGTGTTTTGACAGGAATTAAGAACAATCAAAAAGAGAGAAAAAAAAGGAATTTTATTCATTAGTCTACAAACATTTTAATTTCATAATTTTTTTGAGAAGGAATATAGTAGCCAAAATAGTATTTGTCTTCTATTTTAAAGATAGTTTGAGAAGTAACCCCACGCAAATTTTCATTATATCCTTGTATCTTATCAAAGGCATTTTTTGAAGATGATTTTGTAAGATGATTTCCATCTTGGTCTAAAATACTGTTAATATAAACTACTTTCCTATTGGCATACGAATTAAAATTATCGTATATCGGGTTTGTTAACATATAACTAATAAGTACGCCGGAAACACCAAATAATCCACCATAAATTCCAGTGTTAGTATTTCTAAGTTCTGAAACACTACCTATTGTCAACCAAAATTCGCTTTCATTTCCATAACATGAAACTCCAACATTAGAGTTGTTTACTTTTCTAAGATATTGAGAAGTTTTATATAAAATACGAGTTTCATTTCCCATATCAGTTCCTAATTGGATAATCTCAGAATTTTTAAAATTAATTTCTTCATCTTTTGTTACCCGATATTCTTTCAAAAGAGAATCATTAAGTGTTTTCATGGAGAGAACCAGTTCGTCAGAAGTTAATTTTAATTGAAAGATATAATCCCTATAAAGGAAAGAATTAGAATTAATAGCAAATGCATTTTCAGAAAAAATATAGGGTTTCTTTATTTTCTTCTCACTAAATTTTAATGTTTTTAGATTGATTGTTAGTACTTGGGTGAAATCAAAATTGGTGTCAAAAGTAATATTCAAAATTCCTTTTTCAACATAATACTTCCTCTTTTTTGATGCAAATGTTAGTGAAACTGGACTTTCAGAGGATATTTTTTGTAAGGCAAAACGTGATTCAAAAGGAAGAAGATTTTCATCAAAAATAGCATAAAGAGAAGCTTTTTTATACTTTGAATCAAAAAAAGAAATGCCACTCAGATCTAATTCCTGAGTAGACAATGAACCTGTGTTATCTATTATATAAAATTTTAAAATATTACTATTTACAGGAATTGTAACGTAATAAAAAGAGTTGTTTTCTGAGATCTCTAATACTTTTTTTTCTGTTTTTGGATCAAACGAATAGCTATTTATTTTTTGAGTTTTGTTAAGTAAGTCAATATCTTGTCTTAAAATTTCTTTTTCATTGGATTTGCTCCAAAAAAGCTGTTTTGAATTTTCTTGTTTGGTAAAGCCAACTATTGTTTCAAATTTTTTATCAGGTCGCTCTACAGATAAAGAATCCGTTAGATTGAATTTGTTGTCAAGGTTTAAAATATTCACACGTTCTTTATCACTCAAAAATAAGGACACAGAATGAGAAGTACTATCAATAAATTGAAAAACATCCTGATTCTTTTTTAAATTTACAGATAATCTTTTAACGAAGCTTTGGGAATGAGAGGAGCAAAACGAAAGGCATATAAGTATACTCGGCAGTAATTTATTCATGATAAAATTTTTACAAAAATAAAAAAAGCTGTTCAATTTGAACAGCTTTTTTAGTCAGGTTTATTTTTATGCGTTATATAGAATGTTTTGATGTAAAACCGTCATCACTTAATTCTGTATGAGTATAATCTGCTTCCATTAGTTCAGCATAATTTATTTTTTCTTCTTTACCGAACTTTCTTTTCAGACTATCAAAAATTGCATACACAACCGGAACAACAACTAAGGTCAGGAATAACGATGAAATTAAACCACCTATGATTACCCAAGCTAATCCGTTGTTCATCTCAGCTGCAGCTCCTTTTGCTAATGCAATAGGAATCATACCGATTACCATGGCAATGGTAGTCATTAAGATTGGACGCAGACGCGCGTGGTTTGCCTGAACAAGAGCATCAAATGTAGATTCTCCTTCAGATTTCCTATGATTAGCAAAGTCAACAAGTAAGATCGCATTTTTTGTTACCAAACCAATCAACATGATAATCCCTAAGATTGTAAAAATATTCAAGGAGTTATTTGTTAAAGCTAGGGCAAACAACGCTCCTATAAAGGAAAGCGGTATTGAAAATAATACTACGAATGGTGTGATAAAGTCATCATATAGTGCGACCATTACCAGGTAAACTAATATAATTGCGGCTAATAATGCAACTCCTAATGTACCGAAACCTTCTGTTTGATTTTCCATATCACCACCCCAAACATAATTAACACCTGTAGGACGTTCCATTTTAGAGAAAACAGTTTCCCATTCTGTAGCAATGGTACCGGAAGGTCTTCCTACAGATTGAGCTTCGATAGTTACAGCGGTACTTTTATCTCTTCTTTCCAACATACTTGGTCCAGAGCTTTCGATAACTTCTGCAAACTGAAATAATTTCACTTGTTGTCCTAAGTTATTTAAGAATATCAAGTTTCTTACATCTTCTACTGTAGAACGGTCTTTTTCATTAAAACGGATATTAATATCATATTCATATTCTCCGGCTCTGAACTTTCCGTCAGTATTTCCGTTAAATGCCGTTTGCATGGTTAAACCAACTGTTTGCAAGTCTAATCCCAATAGTGCCATTTTATCACGATCAACTTGGACTTTAATTTCAGGGTTTCCGGCTTCAGAAGTTAATTTTACTTCAGATGCTCCCGGTACTTTTTTCAATTCTATAGCAGCTTTTTGGGCGAAAGCCATTACATCTTCAAAATTAGGTCCGGTCACTGTTAAAGATATTGGTGCTTGATCTGCTCCTAATAATCCCATCGGAACAGTTTTTACTTTGGCTCCTACTAATACTTTTTCTAATTGACGTTTGATTTTTGCAGCGTAAATAAATGAGTTGTCATCACGTTTTGATTTTTCGACCAATGAAATCAAAATTTCTGCTTTGTAAGCTGTAGATTGTGTAGCTCCCATCCCTTCACTGGTTTGTCCTACTGTAGTAATCATGTCTACAATATTTTTGTCTTTTCTCAAATACTCTTCTGCTTTTTGTGTCATGAAATTGGTTTGCTCGATGGAAACATCTTTTGGCATTTCAATTTGCACCAAAAACTCACCTTTATCCGTTTTCGCAAAGAATTCACCACCTATAAATCCGCCGCCTAGTAGTCCAAAAACGGAACCGAAAAAGGCAATGACCATAATCAATAATGTTGTTTTTTTATGATTTAAAGACCATTTTAAAACATCAGTAACAGCATGAGTAAATCGTTCCAAATAGTTCTCGAATCCTAAAATTACTTGTCCGAATAGTGACTCTTTATTTAAGTGTTCTAATTTCCCGTAACGAGAGAACAACCAAGGCACAATTGTAAATGAGGCCAATAAAGACAACATAGTTGCAATAATTACTGTAACACAAAATTGAGTAATGATATTTGAAACCAAGCCTGTACTCATTGCAATAGGTAAAAATACAACTACAATTACTAGTGTAATTGCGGTTACCGTAAATCCAATCTCTGCGGCACCGTCATAGGCAGCACGCACTTTGTTTTTCCCCATTTCCATGTGGCGGTGAATATTTTCCAGAACCACAATGGCGTCATCCACCAGGATACCAACTACTAGTGACAAACCTAGTAAACTCATTAGGTTCAATGTATATCCCATTAATGATATTCCGATAAAAGTAGCAATCAAAGAGGCAGGAATAGAGATCATTACAATTACCGCATTACGTAAACTGTGTAAAAAGAATAGCATTACAAATGCTACTAAAATTACAGCCAAGAATAAGTCATGCATTACTGAATCTGCTGCTGTTAAAGTAAACTCACTACTATCGTTAGCCACTTTCAACTTTACGTTTGATTTGCTATAATCGTTTTCTATTTTAGCAATAACTTCTTTTACTTTTTGACTTACCTCAACAGCATTAGCATCAGACTGTTTGATTACTTGTAAGATGATTGATCCTTTTTGGTTGATGCGAGAAATTTTAGTTACATCTTCTTGCGCATCTTGAACATCTGCTACATCGCTTAAACGAATTTGTATTCCGTTATTTGAGGAAATAACCAGATTACGCAATTCATCAACTGATTTGTATTTCCCGGATAAACGAATGGTTGTACTATTTTCTCTAGTTTTTATATTCCCTGTAGGGAAATCTAAATTTGAGGATAAAACAGCTTGTTGCACTTGTGGTATAGACAGTCCGAAACCTTGTAATTTTGTTGCGTCTAAACTTACTTTAATTTCCCTTTCTTCACCACCTACTAAGTTAACTTGTGCCACACCGGGAACACGAGAAACAATAGGCTGTATTTTTTTATCCAATAGATCGTAAAATTCAATTTCATCCATGTTTGCCGTTGCTCCGATAGTCATAATAGGCAAATCACTTAAGGAAAATTTACTCAATGAAGGCGGATCTACATCATCCGGTAAGTCTTTTAATACTGCATTTATTTTACGTTGAGCGTCATTCAATGCATAATCGGCATCGGCATCAGCAGTTAATGTAATCATTACTACAGATAAACTTTCGTACGATTTTGATTCCAGCTTCTTAATGTTTTCCATCGTTGAAACAGCATCTTCAATTTTTTTGGTTACTGTATTTTCAACTTCACTTGGAGAAGCCCCGGGATATACCGTTGAAACAGTAACAACATTAATTTCAAACTTAGGAATCAACTCATAACTTAACTGCTTATAGCTGTATAAACCTCCTAATAAGAGAATCGTAAATAATACGATTACCATTGAAGGCCTTTTAATTGATATATCTACAATTTTCATATATTTTAACTTTAAAACTTATTTTACAATAGAAACTTTAGTATTGTCATTTAAGTTAATTTGACCGCTTGTTACCACAACATCTCCGTTTTTCAAACCATCTAAAATTTCTACTTTATCACCAAATATTCTTCCTGACACTATCTTTTTTAATTTGGCTGTTTCATTTTCTACAATAAAGACTTGATTGCTGCTTACGCTTCCAACGAAAGCACTTCTTGGAATTGTCATAAGTTCAGACTGTTTTTCTTTTACAGATTCAAATATAACTGAACCATACATTCCTGCTTTAATTTCGCCATTTGGATTATTTGTTATTGCAAC
This sequence comes from Flavobacterium sp. U410, assembly GCF_053570605.1. NCBI lineage: Bacteria > Pseudomonadati > Bacteroidota > Flavobacteriia > Flavobacteriales > Flavobacteriaceae > Flavobacterium > Flavobacterium sp. U410. Next base: position 42,527 of record NZ_JBSEFI010000011.1, on the reverse strand, counting down.
TTCAACAGGGAAATTCAATGATTCATCTGCTTTAGCAGCAATAAAAGTAATTGTTCCTGAAAATTCTTTGTCGGGATAAACACTTGCTTTAACCTTTACAGTAGCGCCTACTTTTAATTGCGTAATTTGACTTTCGCTGACTGCAACTTTTAATTTTAAAGAATTTGTGTTTACTATTTCAAACATTTGTGTTGGAGGCATTGCGCTTAAGATTGTTCCGACTTCAATGTATTTCTTGTTGATGATTCCTGTGAAGGGCGCTTTAACTCTAGTATCTCCCAAGCTGATGTTTGCTTGGTCTAATTGAGCTTTGGCATTAACCATATTAATTCTTGCCTGATCTAATTGTTGTTTGGTTACACCTCCTGTTTTAAAAGCACTTTCATATCGGTTATAATCGTTTAAAGCATTTTGATAAACAGCATTTGCATTTTGTGCCTGAACACTTGCTACATCACCTCTGATAACAGCTAATGTTTGACCTTTAACAACTTTATCGCCCTCTTTTACTAAAACACTTATTACTTTTCCAGATTGTTCCGCAGAAAATTCAACCTCTTGAGATGGTGCAAAATTTCCGTTAGCAATAAATCCGTCTTCAACGAATCCTGTGGTTACTGTAGCTACACGAACTGCTACGCTACTATTTTCCTGAGCAACAATGGCAGTATCTGCTTCGTTTTGCTTTTTATTATTGATTAAAGTAACAATAGTGCCTCCAACCAACACTACACCAATTACTATGTAAATTATTTTTTTCATCTTTTAGTTAGTTTAATAAATTTTTTAATTCCCCTTTTGATTTTATAATTTGAATCTCAGCTAATTTGTATTCTAATTGAGCTGAAGTAAAGTTGTTTTGAGCTTCTGTTAGTGCATTTTCAGCATCTAACAATTCTGTTAGATTTGCTAATCCATTCATGTAATTGTTTTTTGTATCTTCTAATACTTCTTTCGCTAATTTCATGTTCTTTTCTTGTGCATTTACATTAATGATGCTATTGTTTATTTGAGTTTTTGCATTTTCAAATTCGAAATTCAAAGCTAATTCAGTATCTTTTATGTCTTCTTTAACTTGTTCTAGGCTTACATCAGCTTGACGTACTTTTGATCTGGTTGAAAAACCATTAAAAACCGGGATGCTTAAATTCAAACCTATAGAAGAAAAGTCGGTCCAATACACACCGTCTGCAGGTCTTTTAAACCAAGGCATTTCATTTCCTAAACCTTGATAGGCATAATTAGCAGTAAGCGAAAGCTTTGGGTAATATTCTGCTAAAAATGATTTTTTCTGATAATTGTACAGTTCTTCTTGTTTTCTTAACAATTCCAACTCTGTTCTTTTTGAAACTTCTACATTTTGTTCAAACGCTTCAGCTGTGATGTTCATAGAATTTTCAGGTAATTTTATGGGCTGGTTTATTGGCATTCCCATAAAAAATTTCAACGAGTTTTCCTGAAGCTTTACTGCATTGATAAGCTGTATTTTGGAGGCTTCTAAATTATTGATTCTTACTGTTATACGATCTAAGTCGATTTTTCTGGCTAATCCATTTTGATACTGACCTTCAATAATTTCCTTTACTTTTTTTGTTGAAGCCAAGTTGCTTTCTGCAATGTTTAATTTCTGTTGGTAAACATAAACCTGGTAATAGTTTGATGATACTTTCTCTATTAGTTGTTCTTCTGTTAACTCTTGATTGATTTGGTAAAATTCTCGAGTCGTTTTAGCAGCTTTCAATCCGGTAAAAACCGATTGGTTAAATAAACTTTGTGAAAAAGAAGCCATTGCAGTACTATTCCATTTTTGTCCAAAAGGAACCAATACTATTTGCCCGGGTAGTCCAAAGAAATCTCCGGGTAATGCACTTTCTTGTAAAATGGGATTATAGGTTAGACTACCCGTAAGATTTATTTGAGGTAAAGCTTGCGCTCTCACTTCAGCAATCTGGTGATTACTATTTTCTACTTGAAGTTTTGCTTTCTTGGCATCGGCCTTATTTTCCAATGCAAATTGCAAAGCATCTTTCAATGTCAACTCTTTTACTTGTGCTTGTAAAACACTTGCAAGAAGGGTAAAGACGAGTATGAATTTATTTTTCATTTTCGGTTATTGATTTATAAAGTTTAAATTTTTTTCTAATTCTTGAACGCCTTTTTCTGTTGCTATTGCTCTTGTGTGGTATTCCAATGCTTTAAGCTCTAAAGCAGAGGCTTCCTTCTCAAAGGCAGTATTTTCATTAATGGAAAAAAGAATTGTATAGTAAAATTGAACTACAGATTCAACGTCTAAGTTTTTACGATATAAGCCTTCTTTAATCCCTTTAATAACGTTTTGAGAGAATATGGTTTGACACTCTTTGATCTCCGTTTCCATCATTTTATTGTAAATTTCAGGGTAATGTTTTTTCAATTGAAATGCAGGGGAATGATCCACGGTTTGAAACATTTCTTTAAACATTTTGCGCATCTCGAAATTTTCCTTGATGGCATTATGGTTATTTGAAACTATATTATTCATTAAGTCATTTATTTTCTTTTTTATGACATTCGTCCCTTCCTCAATTAAAGTTTCTTTGTTGCTGAAATATTTGTAAATCGTTTTTTTAGAAATACCCATTTCTCCGGCAATATCATCCATGGTAACACTCTTGAATCCTAATGATAGGAACATTTCGGTTGCTTTTGAAATTATCCGATCTTTCATTTCACACATAATCTTATTCTTTTAAAAATTCAAAAAATCCTTCAACTTTAATATTCTTACCCAAAATTTTACCATTTATACGTATTCTATTGTCAATGCTAATTCCAAATTCGTTTTTGTTTATTTCGCCTACTACATCAAAATATACTTTTGATTTTCCATTTTTATTAGGAATAATTTTGTAGTAGGCTTCCAATTCAATCATCTTTGTGACTTTATTGATTGTTAAAAGCCCTGTAACAAAACTAATTTCATCATTGATTTTTTCGAAAGAAATTGATTTAAAATGTATTACAGGTTGTTTTCTCTCCACCTCGAAAGAATGAGCAGATATATATTTAATGATATTATTTTCGCTTAATTCTAAATCAAATTCTAAATAGAGATTTTCTACTTTGTTGTTTTTCATGGTAATAAAACCATTAGAATTGTAAATATTGTTTTTCAGATAAAAACTAATATTTTTTCTTGCCCTTATAAAAAAGCTAAACTGTTCTTGGTTTAAACTTAGATCATTCATTATAAGTTTTTTTTAACACTGCAAATATATAATGGAAACTTTTACACGCAAATAGTTTCCATAGTTTTTTAACAAAAATTTAAAACCGAGATAAAGGTTCGGTTTTTCGTAAAAAAATAGCGTACTTTGCTTCGGCTAATTTTTTCACGAAATACATGCAAACAATAACCGATTATCAAAACATTATTTCAAATCACTTTAAAGCGTTAAGTATCGTTAAAGAACCTAAGAATCTATATGATCCTATTCAATATATTTTAGGGTTAGGAGGGAAGCGAATTCGTCCCATGCTTACCTTAATGATTGCTGATATTTTAGGAAGTGATGTGAATAAAGCTTTGCCGGCAGCAACTGCTGTTGAGGTTTTTCATAATTTTTCTTTGATTCATGACGACATTATGGATGAGGCTCCTTTAAGAAGAGGGAATCAAACCGTTCATGAAAAATGGGATTTGAATACAGGAATTTTATCGGGAGATGCAATGTTGATCTTAGCCTATCAGTTCTTTGAACACTATGAACCTAAAATATTCCAGCAGCTTGCCAAGTTGTTTAGTAAAACAGCTTTAGAAGTGTGTGAAGGGCAACAATATGATGTAGATTTCGAAACACGCGATGATGTTACAATTCCGGAATATTTGAAAATGATTGAATACAAAACAGCTGTTTTGGTTGGTGCTGCTATGAAAATGGGAGCTATAGTGGCAGAAGCTAATGAAGAGCAGGCCAATTTAGTCTATGATTTTGGTTTAAATTTAGGAATCGCTTTTCAGTTGCAAGATGATTATTTAGATGCTTTTGGGGATCCAATGACTTTTGGAAAACAAGTTGGAGGCGATATTATAGAAAATAAAAAAACCTATTTGTACTTAATGGCGATGCAGTATGCCGATGAAGAAGTTAAAAATCAATTGTTTCATCTGTTTTCTTTAAAGCCAAACGACCCTACTGAAAAGATAGAATTAGTAAAAAATATTTTCAGAAATTCTTCGGCTGATGAAATGACTAAAAAAGCTATTCAAAACTATACACAAAAAGCTATGGATACATTGGAAGCTATGCAAATAGCCGAAAACAAAAAGCAGATTTTAAAAGCTTTTGGTGAAAATTTAATGAATAGAACTGTTTAATCAATGTCAAATTCAAAATTCAAACTTTTAGAATTGAGCTTGTCATTGCTTTTTGAATTTATTATTGTTATCGAAAATGTATAATCCACCGGCAAATATTGATGTTTTAATCAGTCAGGCAGAAGAAGAAAATCTGTATGAGAAATTGATTTTGCAACTGCAAAAAGACTTCCATTTAGCAAACGAAGAATTAGATGTAGAAGTTACAACTCAACCTGCGGAATTAAAACAAATTGTTCACGAAAAAATTTATCGGTTAATTCAGGTCAAATTTGCGGAGTATCTGAATTTACTTTACATTATTGACGTTCCCGAGAATGAAATCAAAAAATTAGACGGATCTGATTTAGTAGAACTTTCAGAACAGGTTACATTTTTGTTGCTTAAACGCGAATGGCAAAAAGTTTGGTTTAGAAATAAATTCTAACAAAAGGCATCAAAGCATCAGCATACACACCTTTGTTATCTTTGAAAAGAACATTATAACGAAGTCCGAAAGTTACATTATCTGCTCGATATCCGGCTCCTAAAAATAAAGCTGTGTTCCAAAAATCATTTTCATAATGACTGTAAAAGTCTTCAAAAACAGCATTAACACGCAACTGTTCAACTTCTACTGAAAGCTGAACTTCTTCAATAGGGTTAAAAAGCCCTAAAATACTTGCTCCGTAAATATTGGATTTAAAATAATCTTTTTGTTGTGAGTATGAATATTGCAATCCCACTCCGGCAGCTACATATCGATTAAAATTATAAATAGCATTAGGTGCTACCATAATATCTGTATATCCGTTGCCAAATCCAAGTCCTAAACCACCTCCAAATTGAACTTTTTCCCAAAAAATAGATTTTGTTTTGAATTCCGATGGATTTTGAGCAGAAATAGACAAGCAAAAATTAAATAAAAACACAGAATGCAACAAAACTGTTAAATTTTTTGAGAATTTCATTTTCATAAAACCTTTTCTGAAAAATTAATGATATAAAAATACAATTTTCTTTAAAAGATTATCACAAATGTTTTACTTTTGCATAAAATTTTTTTAATTAAAAGGTCATTTAGACACGATTATGGATAGGTTTTCCTTTTTAAACGCTGCTCACACGGCTTTCTTTGCCGATTTATACGAACAATATTTGCAAAGTCCGGATAGCGTAGAGCCAAGCTGGAGAAGTTTTTTCCAGGGTTTTGATTTCGCGCTAACGAACTATGGTCCAGAAGAAGTAGGTCAACAGATTGCTTACGTTGCTTCAGGAGAAGCCCCAGACTCAGGAAAAGTTTCTGAGAAAATGCAAAAAGAATTTAATGTACTTAAACTGATTGAAGGTTACAGAACCAGAGGTCACCTGTTTACCAAAACAAATCCCGTTAGAGACAGAAGAGCCTATTCGCCAACATTGGCTTTAGAGAACTTCGGTCTTTCTGCTGCCGACTTAAATACGGTTTTTGATGCTGCTAAAATGGTAAACTTACAACCAACGACTTTAGCAGAAATTATTAAACACTTAGAACGTGTTTATTGTCAGTCTATTGGTATTGAATTTATGTACATAAGAGATCCTGAAATTCAGGATTGGATTAAAAACAGATTGGATATCAATGATAATCAACCGAGTTTTTCACCGGATCAAAAGAAAAATATCTTACGCAAACTTAACGAAGCGGTTTCTTTCGAAACATTTTTACATACTAAATATGTAGGGCAAAAACGTTTCTCTTTGGAAGGTTGTGAGGCTGCAATTCCTGCTTTAGACGCATTAATTGAAGCTGCTGCTGATAAAGGTGTGGAACAATTTGTAATGGGTATGGCTCACAGAGGTAGATTGAATGTGTTGGCTAATATCTTCGGAAAAAACACACAAAATATCTTTTCAGAGTTTGACGGTAAAGATTATGATGACGATATGTATTTTGATGGTGATGTAAAATATCACTTAGGATTAACATCAGATCGTTTAACCGATTCTGGTAAAAAAATTAACTTGAATTTAGCACCAAATCCTTCGCACTTAGAAACTGTAGGTGCTGTAATTGAAGGTATTGCTCGTGCAAAACAAGATCATCATTATTCAGCAGATATTTCTAAAGTATTGCCAATTGCTGTTCACGGTGATGCTGCTGTAGCAGGTCAGGGAATTGTATACGAAATTGTACAGATGGCAAAACTAGACGGTTATAAAACAGGTGGAACCATTCACTTAGTAATTAATAACCAGGTTGGATTTACAACTAACTACTTAGACGCTCGTACATCAACGTATTGTACTGACGTGGCTAAAGTAACATTATCTCCGGTATTACATGTAAATGCAGACGATGCAGAAGCTGTTGTACATGCAATGTTATTTGCTTTAGAGTACAGAATGAAATTTGGTGGTGACGTATTCATCGATTTATTAGGATATAGAAAATATGGTCATAACGAAGGTGATGAACCCCGTTTTACACAACCCAAATTATATAAACTGATTTCTAAACATAAAAATCCTCGTGACATCTATGCTGAAAAATTAAAAACAGAAGGTGTTATTGACGCTAATTATGTAAAAGGTTTAGAAGAAGCTTATAAAGCAAAATTAGACGAAAACTTAGAAGAATCTCGTAAAAAAGATTTAACAGTAATCACGCCTTTCATGCAAAATGAATGGGATGGTTTCCAACAAGTTTCTGACGATGTAATGCTTCAAAAATTTGACACTTCTTTTGATAAGGAGCGTCTAACAGAAATTGCAAAAAGAATTACTAATCTTCCTTCAGATAAAAAATTCATTAACAAAATTACTAAGCTTATTGGCGACAGAAATGCTATGTTCTTCGAAAAAGATCAGCTAGACTGGGCAATGGGGGAGTTATTAGCTTACGGATCTTTATTGACTGAAGGATATGATGTCCGTATTTCAGGTCAGGATGTGGAAAGAGGAACATTCTCTCACCGTCATGCTGTAGTGAAAGTGGAAGATTCAGAAGAAGAAGTAATCTTATTAAATGAAATCCCTCATAAAAAAGGAAATTTCTATATCTATAACTCTTTACTTTCTGAGTATGGTGTTTTAGGTTTTGAATATGGTTATGCTTTAGCATCGCCAAAAACATTGACTATTTGGGAAGCACAATTTGGAGATTTCTCTAACGGAGCCCAAATTATGATTGACCAGTATATTTCGGCTGGTGAAGACAAATGGAACAACCAAAACGGTATTGTTTTATTGTTGCCTCACGGATACGAAAACCAAGGTGCTGAACACTCTTCAGCTCGTATGGAGCGTTACTTACAGTTATGTGCAAAACACAATATGTATATTGCTGACTGTACTACGCCTGCTAACTTCTTCCACTTGATGAGAAGACAAATGAAAACGAATTTCCGTAAACCATTGGTAGTATTCTCTCCAAAAAGTTTATTGCGTCATCCGTTAGCAGTTTCAACGATTGATGAGTTAGCAAACGGTCAATTCCAAGAAGTAATTAACGACCCTTCAGTAACTGATAAAAAAGCGATCAAAACTTTAGTATTCTGTACAGGTAAGGTGTATTATGATATCATTGCAAAACGTGAAGAATTAGGAAGAAATGATGTGGCAGTCGTTCGTTTAGAGCAATTGTTCCCATTACCGGTAGAACAATTAAAAGAAATTATTGCCAGTTATCCTAATGTAGACGATTATGTTTGGGCACAAGAAGAGCCTAAAAACATGGGCGCTTATGGCTTTATGTTAATGAACTTCCATCTAGTGAAATTCAGATTGGCATCACCAAAAGCTTACAGTGCTCCGGCAGCGGGTAGTTATGAGCGTTCTAAAAAACGTCAAGCTAATGCTATCGCGATGATTTTTGATAAAGATTTATTTAATTAATTTTACACAACAATAATAAAATATCTCCCTATTTTGATAATTTAAGCCAAAAAGGGAAAACTTTAAACAACATAGAGTTATGATTTTAGAAATGAAAGTCCCTTCTCCGGGAGAATCTATCACCGAAGTTGAAATTGCAACATGGTTAGTACAAGATGGTGATTACGTAGAAAAAGATCAAGCTATTGCTGAAGTAGATTCAGATAAAGCTACTTTAGAATTGCCTGCTGAAGCTAGTGGTATTATTACTTTAAAAGCAGAAGAAGGTGATGCAGTTGCTGTGGGGCAAGTTGTTTGTTTAATCGATACAAGTGCAGCTAAACCAGAAGGTGGAGCAGCTCCTGCACCTGCTGCAGAAGCACCTAAAGCTGAAGCTAAAAAAGAAGAAGCTAAACCCGCTCCTGCACCAGTACCTACGCCTGTACCAACATATGCTGCTAGTGCTCCGTCACCGGCTGCTAAAAAAATATTAGCTGAGAAAAATATTGATCCGGCAACTGTTTCAGGAACTGGAAAAGGAGGAAGAATTACTAAAGATGATGCTGTAAATGCAGTGCCTTCAATGGGAACTCCTACAGGTGGACCACGTGGTACTGAACGTAAAAAATTATCAATGTTACGTCGTAAAGTAGCAGAACGTTTAGTAGCGGCTAAAAATGAAACGGCAATGTTAACTACGTTCAACGAAGTTGATATGAGTGCTATCTATGCTTTACGTGACGAATATAAAGAAGCTTTCAAAGCAAAACATGGTTTAGGTTTAGGGTTTATGTCATTCTTTACAAAAGCTGTTACAAGAGCATTACAATTATATCCGGATGTAAATTCAATGATCGATGGTCAAGAACAAATCGCTTACGATTTTTGTGATATTTCAGTGGCAGTATCAGGACCAAAAGGATTAATGGTTCCTGTAGTTCGCAATGCTGAATTATTATCTTTCCGCGGTGTTGAGGCTGAAATCAAACGTTTGGCTTTACGTGCTCGTGACGGACAAATTACGGTTGATGAGATGACAGGCGGTACATTCACAATTTCTAATGGAGGTGTATTTGGAAGTATGTTGTCTACACCTATCATTAACCCTCCGCAATCAGGTATTTTAGGAATGCACAACGTAGTGGAAAGAGCTGTTGTTAAAAATGGTCAAATTGTTATCGCTCCGGTTATGTTTGTAGCGTTATCATACGATCATAGAATTATCGACGGACGTGAGTCAGTAGGATTCTTAGTAGCAGTTAAAGAGGCTCTTGAAAATCCGGTAGAATTGTTAATGGATAACAATCCTAAGAAAGCTTTAGAATTATAAGCATATTTTGCCTTGAAAAAGAGAGAGGTCTGTATAAATAAAAAATCCCGTTTAAATATTTAAACGGGATTTTTTTTAAGAATCAGTTTTATAATTGAAAATAAAAGCCTAGTAAAAATCACAAATACTAAAAAAATATTTAAGATTTTTTAATTTTTCAAAAAGTATTCTTTATTTACTTATTTTAGACCTCGTTTTATAAACCTATTAAATTTCATAAATGCAATCGATTGTTAAACGAGCTTCACTCTTTTTTTTTTTACTTGTTATCCTGAATTCCTTTGCACAGGATAAAGCCATAGATTCATTAAAAATGGCACTTCGGAATCCAAAGCTTCATGATACTACGAGATTGCAAATGATTCATAATTTCGCCAGAACTAAATTTACCAATGACTTTGATCCAAAGTTTCATCAAGTGGTTGATATGTTGGGCGAACTTGCATTAAAAAACTACAACAAAAAAAACAATCCTAAACTACAAAAAAGTTATACTACATGGTTAGCTACTTATTATTCTAGTCTAGGAACCAGATATTTGCAGAAAGAAGAATATGGAAAATCTGCATTATATTATGATAAAGCTATTGTACTCTATAGATCAATGAAGGCTTATGATGATTTGTACACAGTATATCTTAAAAAATCCGGACTTTACAAAGCAACAAACGAGATTGATAAGCAAATAGCTTTAATATTTGAAGCCTTGAAATTTTATGAAAAGAACAAGAAAACCTATGTGCACTCTTTGTATTATGTCTATACTACATTGGCATATGCTTACAGACATCAGAATGAATATGAGAAGGCCGTTCAATATAGCCAAGAAGCAATAAAATATTGCGACTTGTCATATGCTGAATATCCAAGTCCTCATACTTTAAACTGGAAAGCATCCAATTACCAAAATATGGCTTATTGCAACAACAAGCTAAAAAAATATAAGGAGGCTTTGGAGAGTAGTTATAAATCTCTTGAAATAACCAAAAAAATAGGGGCAGACGTTCAAACAAGTCTTACTTTATCTGGTGCTGCCGATATGCAAATGAAGCTTGGCAATTTTGCAGAAGCCGAAAAATTGTTCCAGGAAATGTTAGAAATGAAGTCTAATTCCACAGATGATATGAGTAAGGCTGCTGCTTATTATGGTCTTGGAAGTATAAGTTTTAATCAAGGAGATCTTAAAAATGCAGAGGATTATCAAGAAAAGGCATTTGAACTGAGTAAAAAAACGACTAATAAGACGCTTCAGAAAGATATTGCCGAGATGCTATATAAGATAAACTTATCTAATAAGAATTATGAAAAAGCACTTCAATATTATGAGTTTAATAAAAAAATAACCGATTCTACTCAAGTCGAATCCTCAAAAAAACAAATTACTGAACAACAGCTTAAATATGAGTTTGAGAAAAAAGAACTTCAACAAAAAATAATTCAGGAGAAGAAACTATCGGAAATGAAGTTAGATGCTGAAAAGAAAAGTGCGCTCCAAAAATCCAGAAATGAGCTGGCACAACAGCAATTAAAATATGATTTTGAAAAAGAACAACTTGAACAAAAATTAGCACAAGGGAAGAAACTATCTGCTTTGAAATTAGAAAATGAGCGAAAAACAACAATTAAAAACAACTGGCTCTTTGCTCTTTCAGGAACACTTTTGTTACTACTACTTTTAGGTTATTTTTATTATAGAAACAATAAACAAAAGCAAGCAATTACTATTCTTGAGAAAGATCAAATCAAACAAAAGCTTTTAGTTACTCAAATGAATCCTCATTTTATTTTTAATTCTATCGATAATATTCAAGGGCTTATTCATAGCCATAAAGATGATGAAGCCGTAAACTATCTGACAAAATTCTCCAAATTGACTAGACAAATCCTTGAAAATTCAAATGAGAACTATATATCATTAGCGGAAGAAATAGAGATGACAACAAATTATTTATCCATTCAACAGCTTTTGTATGACAATAAATTCACTTTTAATATACAAATTGATCATGATGTAGATCAGGAATTCATTTTTTTACCTCCTATGTTAACGCAACCTTTTATAGAAAATGCTATAAAACACGGCTTAAGTAATACTTCTGAAAACGGAAAAATTGATATTCATTTCTTTCTAAAAGAGAATAAATTGTTTTTTGAAGTTACCGACAATGGAAAAGGATTTGATTCAACTCAAAAATCAACCAACCATAAATCATTGGCTATGACAATTACAAAAGAAAGATTGGTCAGCTATACCAAAAACCAAAACTTTGTGGTTCAAACAGACAATATAAAAGATAATCAGGAGAATATAGTAGGAGCCAAAGTAAGTTTTGAAATTCCTTATATTTACGAAAATTAAATTGTATATGTTAAGAGCCGTTGTTATAGATGATGTTGAAAACATCAGAAAGAAAAACATTTCTGTTATCAAAGAATTTTGCCCAAACATTACTATAATCGGGCAAGCAGATTCTGTTGAATCAGGAATAAAAGCCATAAAAAAATTATCCCCTGATCTCGTTTTTCTGGATGTTGAAATGCCGGACGGAACAGGATTTGAAATGCTTCAAAAATTAAAACCATTTGATTTTAAGGTGATTTTTATAACAGGCTATGAAGACTTTGCAATTAAGGCATTCCGTTTTTCTGCTATTGATTATCTTTTAAAACCATTAGATCCTACTGATTTAGCAGAAGCAGTAAAAAAAGTGGAAGATTCCTTGAGTAAAGAAGTCTTTGAAATGAAACTCAATAATTTATTCACTAATTTAGAAAGACCCAAAAATCTTCAGAAATTAATTTTAAAAACAGCTGAAAGAATCTATTCCGTAAATGTTCAGGATATCGTCAATTGTGAATCGGATAAAAATTATACCACTTTTTATTTTATTAACGCCCCTAAACTTATTGTTTCAACGAATCTTAAAGAGTATGAAACCATATTAACACCACACAATTTTTTCAGAACACACCAGTCTCATCTTATCAACATGACTTACTTTGATCATTTTATAAAGTCAGAAGGAGGCAATACAATTGTCATGAAAAACAAAACAATAATACCACTTTCAGTTCGTAAAAAAGAAGAATTTTTGGTATTGTTGGAAAATTTTCAAGTATAATGTAAAGAAAAATGTTGTTTAGAACCCAACGAATATAGTTCATTTTACTTCGTATATTCATCGGATAAATTTTATTTATTCATTAAAAAACGTATTATATCTAAATATAAAAGCTCCAAATTCTAAAAAGAATTTGGAGCTTTTAATTTTTCTAATTTTTTAAATCCTCTAAAATTACATTTCGAGCCATATTTTTAACCTCTGTTTTGGAATCTAAAGTTAAACCTTCCGTTGCAATGGGTTTATGCACAACAACTCTCATTCGCCCGGGTTTCCCACTAAAAAAACGAAAAGGAAAACGTTTCTTATTATCAATAAAGCTAATTGGAACAATCGGAATTTGATGTTCAATCGCTAAACGAAAAGCACCATCTTTAAATTCGTCTAAAACAACACTTTCATCGTCTGGCACACCGCCTTCCGGAAAAATACAAATGCTCAAACCTTGCTGTAATCGTTTTTGAGCCCTTTCAAAAACCTGATATCGACTTTTACTGCTGCTTCGATCCACCATGATACAAACTCTTTTGTAGAAAAAACCAAAAATAGGCAGTTTTGATAATTCCTTTTTCCCTACAAACACAAACGGATTCTTCCTCACTACAATCAACATCAACATAATGTCGGTCATCGAAGTGTGATTGGCCACAAGCATATAACTTTTACCTTTTTCAAGTGGAGCTTCCCAATTTATTTTATAATAAAAGCCCATACCCCAAAAGACAAATTTCGCCCAAAAACGAGCCACTCTAAAAAATTGCGGATAGGTTTTCTCAGAACTTACTAAAATCAGTAAAACCGGAGAAAGCACAAGAATGGGAATCATCACTAAGATGTAAAACCAAATGCGCCACAAAAACCAAAAAATATAGTGTAGTATTTTCATCAGGAACAAAACTTTAGGCCTTTTTTAATCCATTTTCCTGCTGTTCGCTATATTCCTTCGGGGATGTCGCTGCCATCAGGGTTAGAAAAACAATCAAAAGGACTTTTTCACTGCCAAAAATAAGAATATTTACTAAAATCAGTCTTTTTGTTTTATAAAGAAGTAAGAACAATGCTTTCTTTTCTTTTTCCATCCGTTGAAATGTTCTAATTTTGCAAAAAATTATATCAAATGGCAAAAATACTTACCGGAGTTCAAAGTACAGGAACGCCACACTTAGGAAATTTGTTAGGAGCGATTCTTCCGGCCATTGAAATGACAAAAAAACCGGAAAACGAATCCTTCCTATTCATTGCAGACTTGCATTCTATCACACAAATTAAAGACGGCGAATTATTACGCGCTAATACCTACAGTGTTGCGGCTACATGGCTGGCATGCGGATTAGATACTGAAAAAGTGGTCTTCTACCGTCAAAGCGATGTTCCGCAGGTAACAGAACTTTCATGGTATTTGAGTTGTTTTTTTCCATATCAACGTTTAACATTAGCACACTCTTTTAAAGATAAAGCCGATCGTTTAGACGATGTTAATGCCGGATTATTTACCTATCCGATGTTAATGGCTGCTGATATCTTATTATATGACGCCGAATTTGTTCCGGTAGGAAAAGACCAATTGCAGCACTTAGAAATTACACGTGATGTTGCTTCTCGATTCAATCATCAAATGGGAGAAACCTTTGTGCTTCCTGAAGCGAAGATCGATGAAACGATTATGATCATTCCGGGAACCGATGGCGAAAAAATGAGTAAATCGCGCAATAATTTTATCAACATTTTTGAAGATGATAAGAAGTTACGCAAGCAAATCATGGCTATTCAAACGGATAGTACACCATTAGAAGATCCGAAAAATCCGGATACGTGTAACTGCTTTGCAATCTACAAATTGTTAGCAACTCCTGAGCAAACCGAAGAAATGCGCAAGAATTATTTAGCCGGCGGTTATGGTTACGGACATGCTAAACAAGCATTGTTTGAGCTAATTGTAGAAAAATTTGCAACTGAAAGAGAAAAATACCACTACTACATCAACAATTTAGAAGAAATAGATCGATTGTTATTGGCTGGTGCTCAAAAAGCAAGTGCAATAGGTAGTACAGTATTGAAACGCGTTAGAGAAAAATTGGGGTACTAAATGTTTGGTTAATTAAAAAGAAAGCCCAATTAGTATTGGGCTTTTCTGAATACTTGATACACTTAAATACTATTTTCTACAATTCAATTTTAGTAATTTGTTTATCTCTTCCTTTATTTCCTTCTAGGAAAATAGCAGAAGAATTACTTAAAAAAAGACCTCCGTTTGTTCTATAAGCAACATTTGAATCTTTATCATCAATTAAAATTTTATAATTGAAATCACCATTTGGTTCAATTTCGATAACATACAAATTCGGTTTCTTTCTGCTTTGGGCAAAAGCAATACGATTGTCTTTTAATTTTTTCACGTCATCTGCACCATTTAAAAACAGATACATTTTATCATTTTTAATACCAGATGTAAATGAAAGATAATCAATCAAACCTGAAGTAGATTGTCCTTTATTTATTGTACGCATCCAAATCAAATCACCGTCTAAGTTAAGTTTACAAGAATAAATGTCGTTATAATGATAAATAGTTCTTGTTTTTGTTGTCCCATTAGTACCAAATGTGGTAGATGTTGAAATATAGAATTCTTCTGCATTGAAATAGATTTCATTATTCTCAGAAATAAAGAAGCCTCGGTATACGATATTACTTAATTCTTTTTCTTTATCTAATTTCTTTTTTCCTTTTTTTTCACCATATTTGTCAATCATAAATTGTTCTGTAAAAGGATTCATTTTTGTTTTTTCAACAGTCAAATTGTTTTTGTCGAGTTTATAATAAGCAAATCCTCTGAAATTATTTGAATTTTTTTCCGAATACATTCCAATACAGAAAATCCCTTTTGGATTCAATAAAATTTCTAGGGAACTAATGTAAGTATTATTAGTGTCAAAAGTCGTTGAGTTAATAGACTCTGCATTAATGCGATATAATATGTATGAATAATTTATTTCATCATTGACTCTTTCTTTAAAACTTTCATTTTTATAAGCTTTTCCTAAAAAATAAGTAGTCCCATCTTCATCGCTTACTTCAAAAGAATTGTATTGAAAATACTTATCTTTTATATTTTCAGAAAACTCTTGCTCATATACTTTATTAAGAGTATTGTTGTAAACTAAAACCCTGTGTGTTTCTTGATCTTTGTTTTTGATGTCAAAATTAAATGCAATAAAATTACCTGATGCAGAAATTCTTACTTCTCCTGTTGGATCATGATCAATTTGATTAAAGTTTGAAAAAAAGAATAATCCAATACCTATAGCAAAAGGGTTTTTAATATTATCTCTTCCAATAGAAAAAATATTATTTTTAGTAAAATTAAAATCGGCTAAGTTTCCTTTAATTACATTGTAATCAATAGTTTTTTCACTTTTATTAATGATACACTCAATTAAATTTATAGTGTTGTCTTTGACAAACATTCCTTTGATTCCTGATTTTTTATCTTCAAACTCTTTTTGATTTATAAGTTTTAGATTTTCATCATAGTATTCTAAAATGTATCCTCGAGAATTCATTCCAAGTCTACTATACAAATGTCTAAGAAGAATTAGCCCCCCTTTGTCATCACTTGCAGAAAAAGCTAAATCAGAGTTTGTGTTTTTGTCTTTGAAGACATCACTCTTTGTTACTTTTAAGTCTATAGATTGGGCGCTAACAAAGTTTGCAGTCAGAGCTGTAAATAGAACGAAAAAAAAAAGGTATTTAAATTTCATGTATTATTTAAGATTAAATTATTTCCCAGGAAAATTAGCTTTGCGTTTTTCTAAGAAAGCAGTTGTTCCTTCCTTAAAATCTTCTGTACCAAAGCAAGCACCAAAGTTTTTGATTTCTACTTCGTAACCATTAACACCATCTTCATACCCGGCATTAATAGATTCGATAGCTTTAGCAATGGCAACACTTGAGTTTTTAGTAATTTTTTCTGCAATTCCTTTGGCTAAATTCAATAGTTCGGATTGTGCTACAACATGATTCACCAATCCGTAAGCTAATGCGGTATTGGCGTCAATCATACCGGCAGTCATGATCATTTCCATAGCTCTTCCTTTTCCGACTAATTGCGCTAAACGCTGTGTTCCTCCATAACCGGGAATGACACCCAAAGTTACTTCCGGTAAGCCCATTTTTGCATTGTCAGAAGCGACACGAAAATGACAAGACATAGCCAATTCTAATCCGCCACCAAGAGCAAAACCATTAACCGCAGCAATAATCGGTTTGTTAAAGTTTTGAACGTAATCAAATAGTATTTCCTGACCTTTAGCCGCTAATTTTCCGCCTTCGTCTACGCTAAAGTTGGCAAATTCCGAAATATCAGCTCCGGCAACAAACGCTTTTTCACCACTTCCGGTTACAATAACCACTTTTACATCATGGTTAGTAGATAAGTCACTAAAAGCCTGGTGTAATTCTTCAATAGTACTTTTGTTAAGCGCATTAAGTTTGGTTGGGCGATTGATAGTAACAACAGCTACTTGATCTTGAATGTCAATTAAAATATTTTCCATTTGTTCTAAAAATTTTATTCAGTTATAGGTAAACGAACAAAAAATGTCGTTCCCTTGTTTGATTCAGTTTCAAAGGTAATAGTTCCGTTATAATTTTCAATGATGTTTTTGATAATGGCTAAACCAAGTCCCATTCCACTGGATTTTGTGGTGAATTTTGGTTCGAAAATATGAGATTTATTTTCTTCGGAAATTCCCTTTCCATTATCTTGAACAGCTATAATAACTTCTTTATTTTCTTGTGTAACAGTAACTTTAACTTGTTTGTCTTCTTGCTCATCAGGAATGGCTTGAATTCCGTTTTTAACCAAATTAGTGATGATGCGAATGAGTTGCGTTCGGTCTAAATTAGTGATGATTTCTTTTTGCGAACTTTCAAATACAATACAATCTTCGTTAAAAATTTCTAACGCCAATTGGATGACTTTTACCACATTTAAAGTTTCATTTTGTTGTGCAGGCATCGAAGCAAAATTGGAAAACGCATTGGCAACAGCACTCATGGTGTCAATTTGTTGAATCAACGTATGGGTGTAATCGTCTAATTTTTGTTTGATATTAGGGTCATTCGGATCAAATTTTCGTTGGAAACTTTGTACTGTTAATCGCATGGGTGTCAACGGATTTTTGATTTCGTGAGCGACTTGTTTTGCCATTTCTCGCCAAGCCTGTTCTCTTTGACTTTGTGCTAATTGCGATGCGCTGGCTTCTAATTGGTCCACCATGTTGTTATACGATTGAATCAATAAATTGATTTCTTTGCTTCCGGCTTCCAATTCAATTTTTTGGTTGAGCTGATTGAAACTGGTTTCTCTGATTTTATCACTAATAATTTTTAAAGATTGGGTAATGTAACTCGATAAAAAATACGATAAAATAACAGCAATAAGCAACATTAAAATGTAAACCTGCCCAAAGCGAATTAAGAAGTTTTTAATCTCATTGTCATAAAAAGCAGTATCTTCTTCGTAAGGAAGATTCAAAATGGCTAAAGGCTTAAATTTGGTATCCTTAATATAGGAATAGGAAGAACGAAATTGCTGTCCGTCTCGTGATGTAAATTCGATGTATCTTTTTTCTAACGAATTCCGGAGAATTTGAAGTGTAGCTCTGTTGATTTTCGGTTGAATGCTATCCAATTTAAAAACCGCTTTAGAAGATATCAGTAAATTTCCATCTAAATCATAAAAATTGATTTCTGTACTGTGGATATCTGATAATTCATGAACTCTATCTTTAAAAATAAGCGGAATATTTTCAGATGTTAAAGGATAAGTTGTGGTTTGAAGAACGTAGTTGATATGTTCTAAAATAGCATTTTCCTTTCGTTCTAACCGATCTTGGTGGTAAACTTTAGCTTCTTTTTTAAATTGATAAATGGAAACTCCTGCGATTAAAACAGAAGCGATTAGAGTCAACAAAATCATGGAGAAAAAAATTCTCGTACGAAGAGATAATCTTTTTATGTCTAACCAATCCGTCATTGTTTTTCGTTGTGCTCTCTAATTTTTTTGTAGAACTTAAATCCGATCATCAGTAAAACAGAAAACAAAATGATTCCTATTACTCCATAAATCCAATTGATGGCATTCTTTAAAATTACTAAAAAAACGACAGCAAATAAAATTAACGTAGCGCCTTCATTCCATAAACGAAAAAAAGTAGAAGATTGTTTGACTTCATTCTTTTGTAGATGAAGAAAAATTTGGTGACACTTTAAATGATATAAATACAGTAAAAAAACAAAAAATAATTTGACGTGCATCCATGGCATTTGAAGCCAAGCTTTTCCTGTTGGTGTGAAAAACAACATCCAAAAAGCAAAAATACTGGCTAAAACAGCACTGGGCCAAGTAATGATGTACCACAAACGGTATTCCATTAATTGATATTGTTTCGTTAAAATATCTTGTTCGGGTTGCGGTTTGTTTTTGGCTTCGGCATGGTACACAAAAAGACGTACAATGTAAAATAATCCTGCAAACCAAGTGACTACAAAAATTAAATGTAGTGCTTTAATATAGTTATATTCCATTTTTTTACTCTTTTAAAGTAGCCTTAATTTCTTTTCGTAGAAAATATCCGGTGACTAGTGTTGCCAAAACATCTGAAATGGGAAAAGAAAGCCATACTCCAAATGTACCGAAATATTTTGGTAAAATAATGACTAAAGGAATCAAGAAGAAACCTTGTTTGGTTAACGTTAAAAGCAAAGCGGGAATTGCTTTTCCAATGGCTTGAAAATAGGCAGCGCCAATTAACTGAATAGCAATTATAGGAGTGACCGCAAAAACCCAACGTAACGCATCTGAGGAATCGTGAATAATAGTTTCGTCATTGGTGAAAACGCGAATCAATGATTCAGAGAAAATGAAGATTCCTAAAAAGATAATGGTGGCTAAAACCGAAGCGGAAATAATAGAGTAATAAATAGATTGTCGAACTCTATGATATTGTTGAGCTCCAAAATTATAACCGGCAACAGGTAAAAAACCTTGCGTGATTCCTAAAATAGGAAATAAAGCAAACATCAGCATTCGGTTAATGATGCCATAAATAGTAACACCTGCTTCGCCTGAATGTACAAATAAAGTAGTGTTGACAATTATAGCTAAAAGACTAACTACGCCTTGACGGGCAAAAGTGACAAATCCTAACGATGAAATTTCACGAACTATTTTTCCTTTAAGTACCAGATGAGTGGTTGAAATCCTTATTTCAGATTTGGCAATGAAAAACCAAAGAATAAATAAGAAGCACAAAAAGTAAGAGATTGAAGTGGCTAAAGCTGCTCCAAAAATACCATAATCTAAAACCTTGATGAAAACAATATCAAGAATTAAGTTTCCAAAAGCGGGAATTAACATGGCATACATAGCGAACTTCGGTTTTCCTTCCGCTCGAATTACGGTATTTCCTGTCATGCAAAGTGCTAAAAAAGGAACACCTAATAAAACAGGAAAGTAGAATTCTTTAGCAGGTTGCAAAATAGCACCATTAGCCCCGAATAAAACTAAAACTTCATCAGAAAAGAAATAACCAATACCTACAGAACCTAATGCTAGAATAAGTGTCATAGTAATTTGGTTTCCAAAAGTTATTTCAGCTTTCTCAGGTTCTTTAGCGCCTAACGCTATTGAAATAATGGAACTTCCGCCTACGCCAATAGCCATTCCTAAAGAAGAAATGAGGAAAGTAAAGGGCAAAACTACGGAAACAGCAGCTATCGCCAAAGAACCAATCCATTGTCCTACAAAGATGGTGTCTACTAATATATTTAAGGACATGAATAGAATACCTATTGATGCCGGAATGGATTGTTTCAGCAACAATTTTTTGATGTCTAATTCGCCTAATTCACTTGAAGTAATTGCCATTTAATAGAAGTTGTTATGCTAAAGCCCATTGGTCAACCCAACGGCTTAAGGTTTTTACCCAATCCTCATTATCATTAAGACATGGAATGGCTAAGAAATTTTTGCCACCATGTTCTTTAAAACTATGAGCAGCTTCCATGCCAATTTCCTCTAAAGTTTCTAAACAATCTGATACGAAAGCAGGAGTAACTACGGCTAAGTTTTGGATTCCTTTTTCTGCTAAGCCATCAATGGTAGCATCAGTATAAGGTTGTAACCAAGGATCTTTCCCTAAACGGGATTGAAAAGACGTACTGTAAGTTCCTTCGGGTAAATCTAAAAATTCAGCCACTTGCTTGGTCGTTTCATAACATTGATGTCTGTAACAAAATTCATGGGCTTTAGAAGGAGTATTACAACAACTGCCGTCAATTTGACAATGCGATTTTGTAATGTCGCTCTTTTTAATATGTCGCTCCGGAACACCATGATAGGAAAATAAAAGATAATCATGATTGAATTCTTCTAAAGAACGTTTAATGGAATTTGACAAATCTCTAATGTAATCTTTTTGATTGTAGAATGCCGGTAAAATCGTGAATTCCATTTTTGGGAATTTCTTTTTGCGGATTTCTTCGGCTAAGACCAAAATAGTTTCAGTAGTTGCCATAGCAAATTGCGGATAAAGCGGAAGTAATAACACTTCATCTACTCCTTGTGCATGTAATTTTTGTAAGCCGGTTTCAATACTTGGATTGCCATAACGCATAGCTAACTCAACCGGAACGCTTACGTTTTGCTGGACTTTGTCTTGTAATCTTTTAGACAAGACAATTAACGGAGAACCTTCCGGCCACCAGATTTTTTGATAAGCAGCCGCCGATTTTTTAGGTCTGGTATTAAGAATAATTCCTTTAACAAGAAAGGCTCTTAACAGATAAGGAACATCAATTACTCTTTCATCCATTAAGAATTCATCGAGATATTTTTTTACGTCTTTTACAGAAGTGCTGTCAGGAGAACCTAAATTGACTAATAAAACGCCCTTTTTCATTTTTTTTCTTCAAAAGTACTATTTAATTTTTTAGTAATAAAATTATATACGAAGGTTGAATTCTAAATAAATGAAATATTTGAAAGGAAAATAAAGTGGAAAATATAAAAAGACAAAAGCTGGATTTTGATCAAAATCCAGCTTTTTGAAATATGTTATATACAATATTCTTTTAAGACACTTTTTTTAGTAAATCAAACATAGGACAACGCTTACAACGTTTGTTTTCTCCCTTTTTGTATTTTTCACAACATTTTGATTTACAGTTTTCAACAGCTTTAATGTGGAGAATTTTACTTTCTTTAAGTTTTTTATTTTTTTTCTTCTCCTTTTTTTCTTTGCCCATTAGGATAACTTCTTAAGATAAGCAAAGATACAATTATTTTTAAATATTCTAAATAAAAATTATTAAGGATTAATAGTTATAGAACTGGTTACAGAAAGTTGTTGAATATCTCGGTCAAATAAATATAAACCACCACGGTCTTCACCAATTAACTTTATTTTATCTAATATAGTTTTCGCTTGTGCTTCTTCTTCTATTTGCTCTGCAACATACCATTGTAAGAAATTATGTGTGGCATAATCTCTTTCTCCTAAAGTGATGTGAACTAATTCATTGATTGAGTTAGAAACAAACAATTCATGTTGGTATAGTTCCTCAAACATTTCTTTAAATGTTCCAAACTTAGTTTTTGGAGCTTTTAAATCTGTAATTTGAGCATGACCACCTCTTTCGTTTACATATTTTATCAATTTAAGCATGTGGATACGCTCTTCATCTGATTGATTATACATAAACTGAGCAACTCCTTCTAAACCTTGAATTTCGGCCCAACAAGCCATTGACAAGTAAATCTGAGAAGATTCTGCTTCAATTTTGATTTGCTTATTTAATGCTTCTTCAATGTTTTTAGATAACATAATTTCTTTTTCTTTAAAGTTACAAAATTTAATTTATCGTGGCACCGTTTAAAATGCCTTCACCATCTGGATTTACAAAAACTAATTTTCCTTCGGCATTGTTAGTCATTAAGATCATACCTTGACTTTCCACACCGCGAAGAGCTCTTGGTGCCAAGTTGACTAAAACCGTTACTCGTTTTCCAACAACTTCTTCTGGTGAAAAATGTTCTGCAATTCCAGAAACTATGGTACGCACGTCAATTCCGGTATCTACTTTTAATACTAAAAGTTTATTGGCTTTTGGCATTTTTTCAGCTTCTATAATAGTGCCAACACGCAAATCCATTTTTAAGAAATCGTCAAAAGTTGCGGTTTCTTTTTGTGGTTCTGCTTTAGCATTAGCTATTTGGTTTGCTTTTTTAGAAGCCTCTAGTTTATCCAATTGCTTTTGAATATCAGCATCTTCAATTTGAGCAAACAAGATTTCGGCTTTGCCAATTTCGTGTTCCGGTTTTACTAAATTCCATTGTTTGAAATCTAAATCCCAAGCATTGGACTCAATGTTTAAAATGTTTTTCAATTTAGTAGAAGTGAACGGTAAAAACGGCTCGGCTAAAATAGCCAAAGCAGAAGCAATTTGCAACGCAATATACATTTGGGTTTTAACACGCTCCGGATTTTCCTTAACCATCTTCCATGGTTCTTCATCTGCTAAATATTTATTTCCTAAACGGGCAACATTCATCATTTCGCCTAGCGCTTCTCTAAAACGATAACGCTCAATAGAAGAAGTAATCACCGCCGGATAGGCTTTCAATTCGGCTAAAGTTTGTTCGTCAACTTCTGTTAATTCGTTAGGTTGCGGAACAATTCCGTTGTAATATTTGTGTGTTAACACCACCACACGATTAATGAAATTTCCAAAAATCGCTGCTAATTCATTATTGTTTCTCGCTTGAAAATCTTTCCAAGTGAAATCATTGTCTTTGGTCTCCGGAGCATTTGCAGTTAAAGCGTAACGCAAAGCATCTTGTTTTTCCGGGAAATCTTCTAAATATTCGTGTAGCCAAACCGCCCAATTTTTAGAAGTAGATAATTTGTTGCCCTCTAAATTTAAGAATTCGTTCGCCGGAACATTATCTGGCAAAATATAACTTCCTTCAGCTTTTAACATGACCGGGAAAATGATACAGTGGAATACAATATTATCTTTCCCAATGAAGTGAACCAATTTGGTGTCTTGATCTTTCCAATACGGTTCCCAATCTTTTCCCTCTCTGGTAGCCCATTCTTTGGTAGACGAAATGTAACCAATAGGAGCATCAAACCAAACGTATAGTTTTTTGCCTTCGGCACCTTCTACCGGCACATCAATCCCCCAGTCCAGGTCACGAGTTACGGCACGAGGTTCTAAACCGCCATCAACCCAAGATTTTACTTGTCCATATACATTGGGTTTCCAATCGCTTTTATGACCTTCTAAAATCCATTCGCGTAAAAATGCATCATATTCGTTTAAAGGTAAAAACCAATGTTTTGTTGATTTTAAAACGGGTTTAGTTCCTGTAATAGTCGATTTCGGATTAATTAAATCGGTTGCATTTAAAGACGTTCCGCATTTTTCACACTGGTCACCATACGCTTCTTCGTTACCGCATTTCGGACATGTTCCAATCACAAAACGATCCGCTAAAAACTGATCTGCTTTTTCGTCGTATAACTGTTCGGTAGTTTCTTCAATAAATTTTCCGTCATCATACAATTTTCTGAAAAACTCAGAAGCGGTGTCATGATGAATTTTTGCCGAAGTTCTCGAATAATTATCAAAAGCAATTCCGAAATCTTCAAATGATTTGCGAATGATTCCGTCGTATTTGTCAATTACTTCTTGTGGTGTAATGCCTTCTTTTTTGGCTTTCATAGAAATAGCAACACCATGTTCATCGCTTCCGCAAACAAAAGCAACATCTTTTCCTTGCAAGCGAAGGTAACGGGCATAAATATCAGCTGGAACATAAACACCCGCTAAATGCCCAATATGAATAGGACCATTAGTGTAAGGCAACGCTGCCGTAATGGTATATCTTTTCGGATTTTCTAACATAAAAAATAAATTTAGCTTTCGAAACGAATCGAAATGACTGCAAAAATAATTCATTAGTCATGAATTAGCGAATTTTTGATTTGATTTTATGTATTTTTGATAAAGTTAATTACAGAATTCGATGTGGAGATATTTTGTAATCCTATATTTTTTATCAATTCATTCTTATTCACAAAAGAAAATGATCATTCCTCCTTATTTAAAAAAAGGCGACACAGTTGCTATTGTTTGTACCGCACGAAAATTTTTTCCTGAAGACGCTAAGCCTGCTATGGAACTTTTGGAATCTTGGGGCTTAAAAGTAAGATTAGGAAATACCATAGGATTAGACAGTTGCCAATTAGGAGGAACCGATGCAGAGCGTGCAGCCGATTTTCAACAGCAAATGGATGACGAAAACATTAAAGCGATTTGGTGTGCTCGTGGCGGATATGGAACCGTTCGAATTATTGATCAACTCAATTTTAAAAAATTCAAAAAACATCCAAAGTGGATTATGGGTTTTAGTGATGTAACGGTTTTGCACAGTCAGTTGAATCAAGAAAGAGTAGCGTCTTTGCATTCTATTATGCCTTTTACAGTTCCCAAAGCGCCCGAGGAAGTAAAAGAAACGTTGCGAAAAGCATTATTTGGAGAAGCAATTGAATACAAAGTCTCTTCAGTTTCGTATAATATTTTAGGAAAAGCCAAAGGAGAATTGGTCGGTGGAAATTTGTCTATTTTATACAGTCTATTAGGTTCTAAATCGTCGATTGATACCAAAGGTAAAATATTGTTTATTGAAGATTTAGACGAATATTTATATCATGTAGACCGAATGATGTATAATCTAAAACGCAACGGTTATTTTGAAGAATTGCGCGGTTTAATTGTGGGCGGAATGACCGATATGCACGATAACGAAATCCCTTTTGGGCAAAATGCTGTCCAAATCATTACAGCGATAGCTCAAGAATACAATATTCCGGTGGCGTTTGATTTTCCTGCTGGCCACCAAAAAGACAACAGAACGTTAATTTTTGGTAGTCAAGTAGAATTTGTAGTAAATGATAAAGAAGTGATTTTGTTATTCAAATAAAAAAGATTGCTTCGTAAACTCGCAATGACATGGCAGAACATAACGAATTAGGGAAATTAGGAGAAGAATTAGCCGTTGATTTTTTACAACAAGAAGGTTATGCCATCCTAGAAACCAATTGGTTTTTCGACAAAGCCGAAGTTGATGTTATTGCTCAAAAAGATAATTTGTTGATAGTTGTAGAAGTTAAAACGCGTTCGTCTAACGATTTTGGATTGCCACAAGATTTTGTGAAACCAAAGAAGATTCAGCTTCTGGTTAAGGCGGTAAATCAATATGTAGAGAAAAATGATTTAGATGTTGAAGTTCGCTTCGATATTATTGCCGTAACTAAGCAAGGAAATGAATTTAACATAGAGCATATTAAAGAAGCTTTTTATTATTTTTAAGTTATAATTATAACAATTTGTTTTCTTTTTATATATTTGTGGAGACAACACGACAAATCTAACAAAATGAAAACGATTTCTTCAGTAGTAGAAAACTACATTAAAGCCAAGCCCTTTCTGCTAAATTCCTTATCGCAAGGGATTATTAATCTTACCTCATTAGCTAGAGTGATGATGCCTGAGCTAGAAAAAGAATTGGGAAAAGATGTGAAACAAGGTGCTGTTGTTATGGCACTTAAGAGGCTTTCTGAAGAGTTAGATTTTAAAATCAACTTAAAGATTTCCAAGGTTTTAAAAAATTTAGGAGAAATCACGGTTCGTTCATCATTGGTAGATTACGCTTTTGCTATTTCTGAAACTTTATTAGAGAATCAAGTGAAATTAATTTCAGAAGTGAACAAAAATCAAGATATTTTCTATACTTCTTCTCGTGGAGTTAATGAAACTAATATTATCATCAGTAAGACAGTGGCTGACTTAGTAGATGATATTTTTAAGAATGAAAAGAGAACTCATAAAATAGAGAATCTTTCCTCTATTTCTGTAAAATTACCACAAGAGAATGTATCAGTTCCCGGAGTTTATTACTATATTTTTCAACGTTTAGCTTGGGAAGGTGTTATTATTCACGAAGTTATTTCAACTACAAATGAATTTACCATTATTGTTCGTGACGAACAAATTGATGTTGCTTTTAAAGTAATTAAAGGATTAAAAGTCGTTGAAGAATAACAAAAAAAAAGGATTTTTTTTTACATATCAAAAAGAAACGTATTTTTACCAATCTTTATACTAAAAACTATACAATTGAGTTAAAGGTTTAAAAAACGTTTTATTTTGAAAAACAACAAACTATCTACATATTTTTTTGCGTTTGGAACATTATTTTTAATAATTGCCTGTTCAGTTAAAAAAGATAAGTTCATCAATCGTAATTTCCACGCAGTTACTACCGAATATAATGTTTTGTATAACGGGAATTTAGCATTAGATGTTGGTCTGGAAGAGCTAAAAGTAACCTATCAAGACAATTATTGGGAAGTTTTACCTATTGAGAGAACCGTTAATAAAGAACAAAATACTTTACCGGGGCAATCTAAAAATACCAATTTTGATCGTGCCGAAGAAAAAGCAACAAAAGCTATTCAAAAGCATTCTATGAATATTGGCGGAACAGAGAAAAATCCGCAAATGGACGAAGCTTATATTTTATTAGGTAAAGCCCGCTATTATGAAAACCGATATCTTCCGGCTTTAGAAGCATTTAATTATATTCTTTATAAGTATCCTAAAAGTGATCGTATTTATCATGCTAAAGTTTGGCGTGAAAAAGTCAATATTCGTTTAAATAGTGAAGAATTAGCTATTAAAAATCTTAAAAAATTATTGGGAGACCAAAAAATTGAAGGACAAGATTTGGCAGATGCCAATGCGATGCTTTCACAAGCTTATATTAATTTGGAAGCTCTTGACAGTGCCGTTACGACTTTAAGAGTAGCCAAACTAGAAACGAAAAATAAAGAAGAAAAAGCACGTTATACTTTTATTCTGGGACAGCTCTATGACAAAGTAGGTTATCCTGATAGTGCTTTTGCAGCTTATCAGGAGGTGATCGACATGAAACGAAAATCGCCTCGTCGATACGTGATTCATGCACATGCGGAGCAAGCAAAACAGTTTGATTATAAAAACGGAGATACTATAGCCTTTTTAGAAAAATATAAAAAGCTTTTAGAAGATAGAGAAAATAGACCCTATTTAGATGTTTTAAATCATCAAATGGGTATTTTCTATGATAACTTTCAAAAAGATTCTTTGGCAAAAGTATATTACAACAGGTCATTGAAAACACTTTCTCAAGATCGTTATCTAAGTGCGTCTAATTATAGAAATATTGCTGAAATCTATTTCAGAAGCGCAAAATATAAAACTGCTGGAATGTATTATGATAGTACATTAACCCGTTTAGATGAAAGAACCAGGGAATTTCGCAAAATCAAGAAGAAAAGAGATAACCTTTCAGATGTAATTCACTACGAAGAGATTGCCGTTAAAAATGATAGTATTTTACACATCGTTGCAATGTCTGAAAGCGCTAGAACAACCTATTTTCAAAATTATATTGATAAATTAAAGATTCAAGACGAACTAAAGGCTAAGTTAGCTAAAGAGCAGGCAAAAAAAGAAGAAAATATTAGAGCTAACGGAGGCCAGCTTCCGGAGAATCAAAGCAAATCAGGTTTAAACGGAAAGCAAGGCTCTGTTTCGATGTCGCCACCGGGAGGAGCAAGTATGGGAGGTCAACAAAGTACATTCTATTTTTACAACCAATCGACAGTTGCTTATGGTAGAACTGAATTCCAAAAAAAGTGGGGGAAAATAGCCCTAAAAGATAATTGGAGACTTTCTGCTTCGAAAGATAAAGGAAATATTAAACAAGGAGAAGAGGAAGAAGAAGTTGTAGAAAATGAAAGTAATAAAGAAGAAGTTGTAGAAAATCCGTTGTATAAGGTAGAATATTACTTAGAACAAGTTCCTGCGGATACTAAACTAATAGACAGTTTATCCAAGGAAAGAAATGCAGCGTATTATCAGTTAGGAATTATATATAAAGAGAAGTTTAAAGAATATGAATTAGCTGCTAATCGTTTAGAAACACTTTTGAAAAACAACCCTGAAGAGCGATTGATTCTTCCTGCAAAATACAATTTGTATAAAATTTATGAAATTATAGATCCTAAAAAAGCTTTGGTGTATAAAAACGATATTCTCAATGAATATCCAGAAAGCAGATATGCAGAGATTATACGCAATCCAACAGAAGCTATAACAGATAATGATAATCCGGATGCGGTTTATAAAGGGCTTTACAAACAAGTAGAAGAAGGGAAATTACGAGAGGTCTATCCTGTTCTGCTTCAGAAAGTGGACGATTATATAGGAGATGAAGCTCTGCCTAAATTTGAAATGTTAAAAGCCATAGTTTCGGGAAGACTTTTGGGCTTGGAAGAATACAAAAAAGGATTGAACTATGTGGCTTTGACTTATCCTAATACTGAGGAAGGAAAAGAAGCTGAATTGTTAATGCAGAAAAATATTCCAAGATTAGAACAGCTTGATTTTTCACAAAAAGAATCGTCAAGTTGGAAAATTGTATTTCCTAAAAAATATCCGGCAGAAGCATCACAGGAGAAGTTATTGGCAACATTGAAAAAATATCTTGATAATACAAAAAATAGTGATTTGAAATTGTCAGTAGATATTTATGATATGGAAAATGATTTTGTTATCTTGCACGGGCTAAAATCTAAAGATATAGCAAAATCCGTATTGAGTTTATTGAAAGATTACAAAGATTATAAGTTGAAAGATGAAATGTATTGCATCTCTTCAGACGATTATACGGTAATTCAAGTGAAGAAGAATTTTCCGCTTTGGTTACAAAGTAATAAAGAGTAGGCAACCCCAAAAAAACTATAAAACCATGTTTGATAAATCAAAAAACAACAACGACAATGTTCTGGGTAAAACCAATAGAATTGTAGAAGGGACCCTTATTAAAGGAGACATTGATTCTAAAGCAGATTTTAGACTTGATGGAGTTTTAATCGGAAATTATACATCAACAGGTAAATTGGTTATTGGTCCTTCAGGAGAAGTTCAAGGAGACGTAAATTGTAAAAATGTTGATATTGAAGGTAAATTTTCCGGGAAGCTTATTGTTGCTGAGCTTTTGAGTATTAAATCAAAAGCAATTATAAAAGGAGAAGTTGCAGTAGGAAAATTAGCTGTAGAGCCTGGAGCAGTCTTTGAAGCAACTTGTACCATGAAAAACCAACTTAAACCGGTGTCTAGTGAAACCAAAGAAAAATCGGCCTAGTAAGTGGCTGTATTTTGCAACAATTCCTACTCAAATGGGGGCTGTTATTTTTTTGTTTTCCTATTTAGGAACTAAAGCAGATGCTTATTATCAAAAAACATATTTTAAACCCGCATTAACACTCTTCGGAGTGTTTTTGGCTTTATATCAAGTTATTCAAAAAGTTCAGCAAATTAATAAAGAAGATGAAGATTAAATTTGAAAAGAGTATTTTTCAGAAAATAGTATATCCTTGTATTGCAATATTAATTTTGAATATGTTGCTTCAATTTTCATTTTTTTTCACAGATGTGACCTCATTTGTAAAGAGTATATTTTTGGCAGAGTCTATACTGTCGTTTTTACTCCTGTTAATTTCGGGTTTTTATCAAAAAAAGTCAGAGCAGATGGGATTTTTTTTCTTAATCACCTTTACGGTGAAGAACATTCTTGTATACGTATTTTACAGTAGTCTTGTTTCGGGAATTACGCAAACGTTTTCAGACAAGCTTGTTTTTATCCTTATTTTTTTATCCTTTATAGGGCTAGATGTCTATTTTACAGTAGTTTTGCTTAAAAAAAACGAGTTGAAATAAATTTGTATAATAAATCAGCAAAAAAAACATGTATTCTAATTTGGAATTTTAATTAAAGTTGTACTTTTGCAAAAATTTTTAAGAACCATAAAAATTATATAAATAAAAGAATATGGTGATTCTGAGAAAACCACTTTCAATTTTAGCAGCATTAATGCTGGTTTTTACAACTTCAAATGTATTGGCTTCTGATACTGTTGATAGTGTAAAAGTTGAAACAAATGAAATTCATGCTGAAGAACATGCAAGTCATGCTGAGGCACACGGAGAAGAGAACTTATCTCCAAAAGAAGTGATTGACGAACATATCGCACATCACTTAAAAGATGATTATTATTTCACATTCTTTTCAGATGAGGAAGAAGGAAAGCATTATGGTTTTGCTTTACCTGTAATCTTATTGGATAACGGATTAAAAATATTTTCTGCTTCTGAATTTCATTACGGAGAAAAAGTTGTTGAAAAAGATGGTCAATACTACAAATTGTATCATAGTAAAATCTATAAAACAGATGCTGAAGGTACAATTCATTACAATGCAGAACATCATCCTGAAAATGAAAAACCGTTAGATTTTTCAATTACTAAAAATGTGTTTTCATTATTCTTAACAGCTTTGTTGTTGTTTGTGATGTTTACATCGTTAGCTAAAACATACAAAACAAGTCACAATAATTTACCAAAAGGATTCAATAGAGTATTAGAACCATTGGTAATTTATGTTAGAGATGAAATTGCGCGTCCCAATATCGGAGAGAAAAAATATAAAAAATTCATGCCTTACTTGTTGACGGTTTTCTTTTTGATATGGTTGTTAAACTTAATTGGATTAACTCCTCTTGGAATTAACGTTACAGGTAATATTGCTGTTACATTGTGTTTGGCATTGTTTACTTTCTTTATAACGCAATTCAGTGCTAATAAAGATTATTGGGGGCACATTTTCTGGATGCCGGGTGTTCCGGTGCCAATGAAAATTATTTTGGCTCCTATTGAGGTTTTAGGTATGTTTACAAAACCTTTTTCATTGATGATTCGTCTTTTTGCTAATATTACAGCAGGTCACACAGTGGTAATGGGGCTGATTGCAATCGTTTTCTTGATGAAGCAGCAGTTGTCAACAGGTGGAGCTATAGGGGCATCAATGGCATTAACGTTGTTTATTTCTATCATTGAGTTGTTAGTAGCGTTTTTACAGGCATTTATTTTTACAATGTTATCTTCATTGTTTATTGGTATGGCAGTTCAAGATCATCATCATGACGAACATCATTCAGAAGATGAGTTAGGAGATCACGACAATGCAATCGTTTAATTATTAGAATTTTTGTTTAATTATATATAAATCAATTATTATGACAATTCCAAATTTAGTAGGTGCTGGTTTAATCGTAATCGGAGCTGGTTTAGGTTTAGGTAAAATTGGTGGTTCAGCAATGGACGCTATTGCTCGTCAGCCAGAAGCTGCTGGTAAAATCCAAACAGCGATGATTATCATCGGTGCATTATTGGAAGGTTTAGCATTCGGTGCTTTAATCTTAGGAAAGTAATTAAAAGAAAACAAAGAACCTGCAACGGTTGGTTGCAGGTCTTGTTTTGTTAAACAAATTTTAGAAGACACTTAAATATTATAGATATACAATGGATAAGTTAATTAATGATTTTTCATACGGTTTGTTTTTCTGGCAAGCAATTATTTTAGTAATCTTAATTGTATTATTAGCAAAATTTGCTTGGAAACCAATTTTAGCAGCTTTAGCTGCTCGTGAAGAAGGGATTGAAAATGCTTTAATGGCAGCAGAAAACGCTAAAAAAGATTTAGCAAACCTAAAGGCAGATAATGAGAAATTGTTAGCTGAAGCTCGCGTGGAAAGAGATGCTATGTTAAAAGATGCTCGTGAAATCAAAGAGAAAATGATTGCTGAGGCTAAAGACGAAGCACAAGTACAAGGAGAAAAAATGATTGCTCAGGCTAAAGCTACTATTGAAAGCGAGAAAAATGCTGCAATGGCTGAAATTAAATCTCAAGTTTCAACATTATCTATCGAAATTGCAGAGAAATTATTGAAAGAAGAATTATCTAACAAAGAAACACAATCAAAATTGGTTGAAAAAATGTTAGATGACGCTAAATTGAACTAATTATGGCAGAAAGTAGAGCCGCAATTCGCTATGCAAAAGCAATAATCGATATTGCTCAAGGAAACAATAACTCGGATAAAGTTTTAGCAGATATGAATACTATTGTAGCTGCAGCAAAAGAATCTAAGGAGTTGAAATTGTTTTTAGAGAGTCCTATTGTAAATGGTCAAACTAAAGAAAGTGCTTTAGTTGAAATTTTTGCAAGTGCGCAACCAGAAACAAAAGCTTTATTTCAATTATTGAAAGACAATAAAAGATTTGGAATTCTAGTTTCTATTGCAAATCAATATGAAGTGTTGTACAACGAAGTAAACGGTATTGAAAATGCTGTTGTAACTACTGCTGTACCATTAGATGCTGTCTTAGAAAGCAAAGTATTAGCTAAAGTAGCAACTTTTTCATCTAAGAAAGTAAATATCACTAATGTTGTAGATCCTGCTATTATCGGAGGGTTTGTATTACGTATTGGTGATAAACAATACAATGCATCTGTTGCAAACAGATTGCAACAATTAAAAAGAGAGTTTAGTAATTAATAATATAGAACGCACTTAATTGTGTTAAAATTATAAATTAAGATGGCTGAAATTAAACCTGCTGAAATATCAGCAATATTAAAAAAGCAATTATCAGGTTTTCAATCTGGTGCTAGTTTAGAAGAAGTTGGAACAGTACTTCAGGTGGGTGACGGTATTGCTCGTGTTTACGGATTGTCTAACGCTCAATATGGTGAGTTAGTTCAATTTGAAAATGGATTAGAAGCAATCGTTTTGAACTTAGAAGAAGATAATGTTGGGGTAGTATTGTTAGGTCCTTCAACAGGTATTAAAGAAGGTTCAACTGTAAAAAGAACACAGCGTATCGCATCTCTTAAAGTAGGAGAGCAAATGGTAGGTCGTGTAGTAGATACTTTAGGTTTCCCTATTGATGGTAAAGGGCCTATCGGTGGTGATTTATATGAGATGCCATTAGAGCGTAAAGCTCCGGGAGTTATCTTCCGTCAACCGGTGAATGAGCCATTACAAACAGGTATTAAAGCAGTTGATGCTATGATTCCTGTAGGTAGAGGGCAACGTGAGTTGGTAATTGGTGACCGTCAAACAGGTAAAACTACAGTTTGTATCGATACCATCTTAAATCAAAAAGAATTTTACGATGCTGGAAAACCAGTATTCTGTATATATGTTGCAGTAGGACAAAAAGCTTCAACAGTTGCTTCTATCGCTAAAACTTTAGAAGACAAAGGAGCAATGGCTTATACAGTTATTGTTGCTGCCAATGCTTCTGACCCTGCTCCAATGCAAGTTTATGCTCCAATGGCAGGTGCTGCTATCGGAGAGTATTTCCGTGACTCAGGTCGTCCGGCTTTAATTATCTATGATGATTTATCAAAACAAGCAGTAGCTTACCGTGAGGTGTCTTTGTTATTAAGAAGACCACCAGGACGTGAGGCTTACCCAGGAGACGTTTTCTACTTACATTCTCGTTTATTAGAGCGTGCTTGTAAAGTGATTGCTGATGATGAAATCGCTAAAAACATGAACGATTTACCGGAATCTTTAAAACCAATTGTTAAAGGTGGTGGTTCATTAACAGCTTTACCAATCATTGAAACACAAGCGGGTGACGTTTCTGCATATATCCCAACAAAC
Organism: Flavobacterium sp. U410; assembly: GCF_053570605.1. Lineage (NCBI taxonomy): Bacteria > Pseudomonadati > Bacteroidota > Flavobacteriia > Flavobacteriales > Flavobacteriaceae > Flavobacterium > Flavobacterium sp. U410. The sequence goes on along the minus strand of NZ_JBSEFI010000011.1, from coordinate 8,195 downwards.
GTAATTTCGATTACTGACGGTCAGATTTTCTTAGAGTCAGATTTGTTCAACTCTGGTGTTCGTCCTGCAATTAACGTAGGTATCTCTGTATCTCGTGTTGGAGGTTCTGCTCAAATTAAATCAATGAAAAAAGTAGCAGGTACTTTAAAATTAGACCAAGCACAATACCGTGAGCTTGAAGCTTTCGCTAAATTTGGTTCTGATTTGGATGCTGCAACTATGAACGTAATTGAGAAAGGTAAACGTAACGTTGAAATCTTGAAACAATCAGTAAACGATCCATATACTGTAGAAGATCAGGTTGCAATTATCTATGCAGGTTCCAAAAACTTGTTAAGAAACGTTCCTGTTGATAAAGTAAAAGAATTCGAAAAAGATTTCTTAGCTTTCTTAGGTGCTAAACATCGCGATACATTAGATGCCTTAAAAGCAGGTAAATTTGATGACAACATCACTGATGTGTTAGAGAAAGTAGCAAAAGAAATTTCAGCAAAATATTAATAGAGAATAGGTAAATGGTATAAGGTAAAGGGTAATAGTTCCTTTTACCTTTTGCCAATAACCAAATACCTAAAGAAAATGGCAAACTTAAAGGAAATTAGAAATAGAATTAGTTCCGTTCAGTCAACGATGCAAATTACATCGGCGATGAAAATGGTTTCTGCAGCTAAATTGAAAAAAGCGCAAGATGCTATCACAGCAATGCGTCCTTATGCTGAGAAATTAACGGAATTATTACAAAATTTAAGTGCTACACTAGACGGAAATACTGGTGGAGCTTTTGCTGAACAAAGAGAAGTAAACAAAGTTTTAATTGTTGCTGTAACTTCTAACAGAGGTCTTTGTGGAGCTTTTAATGCCAATGTAATCAAAGAAGTAAAAAATAGAACCAAGTTTTATCAAGGAAAACAAGTAGACGTGGTTTCTATTGGTAAAAAAGGAAACGATATTTTAAGTAAAACCAATACTGTAATTGCTAATTATAGTTCAGTTTTTGATGATTTAACATTTGATAGAGTTGCAGAAGTAGCTCAAATATTGATGGATAAATTCGTAGCAGCTGAATACGACAAAATTGAAATTGTATACAATAATTTCAAAAATGCCGCTACTCAAGTTGTGAAAACAGAACAGTTTTTACCATTAGCACCAATTGCAGAAGGAGAAGTTATTGCTTCAGATTATATTTTTGAACCTTCTAAAGAAGAAATTGTGTTAACGTTGATCCCTAAATCACTAAAAACACAATTATATAAATCAGTTCGCGATTCATTTGCATCAGAGCATGGAGCTCGTATGACAGCAATGCACAAAGCAACTGATAATGCAACGGCATTACGTAACCAATTGAAATTAACGTACAATAAAGCGCGTCAAGCAGCAATTACCGGAGAAATCTTAGAAATTGTCGGAGGTGCGGAAGCATTGAACGGATAATTGGACCAAACGTTGAGAGAGGTCAAATTAATTAAAGCGAAGCATTGAACGGATAATTGGACCGAACGTTGAGAGAGGTCAAATTAATTAAAGCGAAGCATTGAGATAATTTCAAAGATATATTTACAAAAAAGAGCCAAACTTTATGTTTGGCTTTATTTTTTATTTTTATATAGATACACCAAAATCCTTACTTTTGTAGAAGCAAAAACAAACAAAACTTGAGCCTTTACAAAAATCTTTTTAAGCAAACCGCTATTTACGGCTTGGCTACTGTGGTGCCAAGGATAATGAGCGTGATTTTAAATCCGCTGTATGTCTATTACTTGACAGATAAAAGCAAGATGGGAGAAGTAACCATTATCTTTTCCTGGTTGGTTTTGTTTAACGTGATTCTATCTTATGGAATGGAAACTTCTTTCTTCAGGTTTTACAATTCCGATGCTAAAAAAGAGAATGTTGTGTCTACTTCCATGATTTCTTTGTTAGTATCGACAGTCGTTTTCACAATTTTAGGTTTGGTTTTTCAGCAAGGAATTTCCGATTTAACCGGAATTAGAGCAGAATATATTATTTACACTATTGGGATTTTAGCCTTAGATGCTTTAGTAATTATCCCTTTTTCTAAATTAAGAGCAGAGAGTAGACCCATAAAATATGCTATTATTAAAATTGGAAATGTTAGTGTAAATTTAGGATTGAATATCTTTTTTCTGGTTTTATTGCCTAAATGGTCTCATACGAATAACTTTTTAAATGCTATTTATTCTACTGATTTTCAAGTGGGTTATATTTTTATTTCAGGATTAATTGCAAGTTTATTAACATTATTGGTTCTTTTGCCCGATTATTTCAAGGCTAAATGGAATTTTGACAAACAATTGTGGAAACAGATGATTACGTATGGTTTCCCTATTTTAATTGCCGGAATTGCGTTTGCTATCAACGAACATTTTGATAAAATTTTGTTGGAATGGATGAATGTGAGCCTTTCTGAAATTGGAGCGTATTCAGCATGTTACAAAATAGGGGTATTTATGGTTTTGTTTAGAACGGCTTATACTTTAGGAATAGAACCTTTTTTCTTTAGTCATGCTAAAAGTGAAAATGCACCTAAAACTTATGCAGAGATTACAAAATACTTTGTCATTTTCGGTTCCTTCATGTCGTTGGGAGTTATTGTTTTTGCAGATGTTTTAAAATACTTTTTAGTGCCAAAAAGCAGTTATTGGTCAGCTATGGATATTGTTCCTTTGATTATCATGGCCAATTTCTTTTTAGGAATTTATACTAACCTTTCGGTTTGGTACAAATTGATCGATAAAACAAAAATCGGAGCCTATATTTCTATTGTCGGAGCTATAGTAACTTTAATTTTCAATGTACTATTGATTCCAAAATGGAGCTATATGGGTTCGGCTATTGCTACCATTTTGGCCTACGGAACCATGATGTTGATTTCTTATATTTTAGGACAAAAAGCTTACCCAATCCCTTATGATAAAAAGAAAATAGCAATGTACATTGGATTAGCAATAGTATTGAGTGGACTTTCATTTTATATTCCTGTTTTGAGAAGAACTTATGTTTTTGGAATCGTCAGTTTGTTCTTTTTTGCTTACTTTGTATATCGAAATGAGAAAGAATTAGTATTGAAATTAATCAGAAGAAAATAGCATGCAAATTAAAATCATCAATAGATCAGAACACGCTTTACCTAATTACGAAACGTTGGCTTCTGCCGGAATGGACTTAAGAGCCAATATTGCAGAACCAATAGTTTTAAAACCTTTAGATAGAGCCATCGTTAAAACCGGATTGTTCATAGAATTACCCGTTGGATACGAAGCACAAGTAAGACCAAGAAGTGGTTTGGCAGCTAAAAAAGGAATCACAGTATTAAATTCGCCAGGAACAGTAGATGCTGATTATCGCGGAGAAATTGGTGTAATTTTAGTAAATTTATCTCACGAAGAATTCATTGTAGAAAATGGTGAAAGAATAGCACAATTAGTTATTGCTAAACACGAACGCGCCGAATGGATTGAAGTAGAAGAATTGTCTGAAACGTCACGCGGTGCCGGCGGTTTTGGTAGTACTGGTGTGAAGTAAGACAAGTGTTCAGTCACAGTAATCAGTAAGTTTGTTACTTCGTGCAGAGTTGCGAAGCCTAAATAAGAAAAGTTTAACTTAAACAAGATACCCGTTTTTCGGGCATACAAAACATGAAAATAATAGTCCCAATGGCAGGGCGTGGTTCACGTCTTCGTCCACATACATTAACAGTTCCAAAACCATTAATTCCAATTGCCGGTAAGCCTATCGTGCATCGTTTAGTGGAAGATATTGCCAAAGTAATCAACCAACCTATAGACGAAATTGCTTTTATCATTCACGAAAGTTTTGGGAAACAAGTAGAAGAAGATTTGATTGCGATTGCTGAAAAATTAGGAGCTAAAGGAATCATCAATTATCAAAATGAAGCTTTAGGAACAGCTCACGCTATTATGTGTGCCAAAGAATCGCTTTCGGGACCAGTGGTTATCGCTTATGCCGATACCTTATTTAGAGCCGAATTTTCATTAGATACAGCTGCCGATAGCGTAATTTGGGTAAAACAAGTTGACGATCCAAGTGCTTTTGGCGTAGTGCAACTGAATGATAAAAACGAAATTGTTGATTTCGTAGAAAAACCAAAAGAATTTGTGTCTGATTTGGCTATTATCGGAATTTATTATTTCAAATCGGGAGAAACTTTACATGCTGAACTGCAATACTTGTTAGATAATAACGTTGTAAAAGGAGGAGAATATCAATTGACAGATGCTTTGGAAAACATGAAGCAAAAAGGATTGAAATTCGTTCCGGGTAAAGTGGAAGAGTGGATGGACTGTGGCAATAAAAATGTTACGGTTGAAACCAATTCTCGTATGTTGAATTTCTTAGAAAAAGATGGAGAAAATATGGTTTCTTCTTCGGTAAAAACGATTAACTCTACAATTATTCCGCCGTGTTATATAGGTGATGATGTTGAATTGGAAAATGCCATCATCGGACCTTATGTTTCTTTAGGAAACGGAACAAAAGTGATTAATTCGGAAGTGAAAAATAGTTTGGTTCAAAACAATGCAGTAATTGTTAATGCTAAATTAGACAATGCCATGATTGGAAATCATGCTAAATTTGATGGCGATTTTACTTCGGTAAGTATTGGTGATTATTCAGTGTTAGAATAGTGAAAAGAATAGAAAAAATAGCGTTACTCTTTGGAATTATCGGTTTGGCTTTGCCTGTTTCGGCACAAGAAAATCCCGATGATATTCTTATGGTGAATAATGAAATTGAAAATAATTTCTATGACGCTGTTAAACAAAGAGCTATTGAAAACTATGATAAAGCTATTGTTTCTATTGACAAATGTATAGATGCGGAACCCAATAATGCCGCTTTTTATTATGAGTTAGGGAAAAATAATCTCGATCTGAAAAAATATACAGAAGCCGAACAAGCTTTTCAAAAAGCAGTTGATCTCAATCCTAAAGAACGTTGGTATTGGAACGGACTTTACGACGTCTATTATGTTACTAAGGATTATCAGAAGTCAATAACTATAGTTAAAAAGCTTATTGAATTTGATGAGAACATGCAAGAAGATTTGGTTTCGCTCTACATGTATACCGGACAAAAAGAAGAAGCCTTAAAGCTTTTGGATGACATGAAAAAAACGATGGTTTTAAGTCAAACCATGGAGTTTTACAAACAAAGGTTAACAGCAGAAACGGCTCAAAAAGACGGATCTTTAGAATCAAAATTAAAAGCAGCGATACTAAGTAATCCTAAAGATCAACAAGCTTATGTTGATTTGATGATGTATTATTCGCAAATCAATCAGGAAGACAAAGCAATCGAAGTTGCAAAACAATTGGCTAAAGAAATTCCAAATTCGGAATGGGCACAAATCAGTTTGTTTAAGCTTTATCTCAATGAAAACAATGGCGATAAAGCAGCAGAATCACTTTTAAAAGTGCTAAAGAATCCACAAGCCGATTTAAAACTGAAACATAAGTTGCTGAACGAATTTCTGATTTTTTCGGCTAATTCAACGCAATACGACGTTCCGTTAGAACAGGCAGTCGATTTGTTAGCCGAAGATAAAACGATTAATGTGGCTAAAGAAGTCGCTAAGTTTTATTTTAATAAAAAGAACTATGAAAAAACGACTTTATTTCTGGAAAAAGCACTAATGAATGATCCAAACGATTGGGAAAGTATTTCTTTATTGTTAGATAATTTAGCAAATGCTAAAAATTTTGAAGCATTAGCTTTAAAGACAGAAATTTTCATAGATACATTTCCAGCTCAGCCTAAGCTGTACTATTATGCCGGTTTGGCAAAATATAACTTAGGAAAGTATAAAGAAGCTATTGAAGATCTGAAAAATGGCTTGGAATTTGTAGTAGACGATATGGAATTGGAATTTTACTTTAACAATTTGCTAGGGGAATCGTATTTAGCTTTAGGCAACGAAAACCAAAGCAAATCGTATTTTTCTAAAGCCGAAAGTCTGAAAAAAGCAAAAAAATAACGATGAAAAAGATAATTTGGGTATTTACCCTTGTAAGTGTTTTGGTTTCTTGCAAAGCTAAAAAATCAGTGGTAGAAGAATCGGCAGCAGCAGAAGATTTGGCAGCTACTAAAGTAATTCAGCAACATTATGCTTTACCTTCTGATTTTAAAACAGTTGGAATCAGAGCTAATGCCAAGTATCAAGACGCTAAAAATTCGCAAAGTGTTACAGCAGATATCCGTATTAAGAAAGATGAAATTATTTGGATAAACGTCAAATTTATTGGGATTCCAATGGCAAAAGCTCTAATTACGCCAACGGAAGTTCAGTATTTTGAAAAAATAAACGGAACCTATTTTAAAGGTGATTTTCAACTGTTGAGCAATTGGTTAGGAACCGATTTGGATTTTGCAAAACTTCAAAATTTGTTTTTAGGAAAAGCCATTGACGACTTGACCAAAGTAAAATACATTGCTCAAATTCAAGATAATTTGTACAAGCTTTCCGAAAAGAAAAGAGAAGATGTAGAAAAAGAATTTTACTTTGAAGCCGCTAACTTTTTAGTAAAAAAAGAAACGATCACTCAAAAAAGTCAAAACCGAGCGTTAACGGTAGAGTATCCTTCGCATAGCAAACAAGGAAAATTATTTATACCAAATGAAGTAGCCATTGTTGCACAACAAGAAGACAAAGTAAATATTGATTTAACCTACAAGAATGTTACCTTTGACGAAGATTTCAATTATCCGTTCTCTATTCCTGATGGATACGAAAGGATAACTATAGAAAATTAATAATCGAATTAACGAAGTTAAATGAATCGTATTTTAGCGTTTTTAGTATTTTTCTTTTCTCTAATGACAGTTGCTCAAACCAAAGAACAGCAAAAGTTAGAACAACAAAAAATACAAATTCAAAAAGAGATTGCAGCGTTTAAAGAATTGTTGCAAACCGAAAAGAAGAAAGAAAAATCAGTTCTTAGTTTAATCCAAGAGCAAAAAGCGCGTATTGCTTTAAGTGAAAAATTAATCAGTACTACTGCTAAACAAAAACGCTTGTTGGAAGACGATATTTATTTAACCCAACTCGAAATCAACAAACTCAACCGCGAATTGAATGTTTTGAAAGAGGATTATGCAAAAATGATTGTAAAATCTTATAAAAGCCGAAACGAGAAAAGTCGCATTATGTTTATTTTGTCTTCCGACAGTTTTTTACAAGCCTATAAACGCATTCAGTACATGAAACAATATGCAAGTTTCAGGAAAATGCAAGGTGACGAAATTCAGGAAAAACAAAAAGACTTGGCAACAGCTAAAGTAAAGTTGGAGAGCAGAAAAAAAGAGAAAGAAAAAGTTTTAGCAGAAAGTGAGGCAGAGAAAACGGAACTGGAAAAACAGAAGAAAGAGCAAGAAATATTAGCAAAAGATCTAGAAAAGAATAAAAAGAAATATGCAGCCGAAATTTCAAAAAAAGAAAAAGAGAAAAAAGAAATTGACGCAAAAATCAAGAAGCTAATTGCAGAAGCTATTGCGGCAGCCAATAAAAAAACAGCGGCAAAGACAGGAGTGAAAAATACAGGAGGAAGCAGCAAGTTCATCCTAACGCCGGAAGGCAAAATAGTTTCTGATAATTTTAAAGCAAACAAAGGAAGATTACCTTGGCCGGTTGAAAAAGGATACATCCAATTGCGTTATGGAAATTATCAAGATCCGGTACACAAAGGAGTAACACACCTAAATAGCGGAATTGAAATTGCAGCTATGCCGGGTTCAACAGCCAGAGCTATTTTTGATGGAGAAGTATTACAGGTTCAAGTCATACAAGGAACCAAAAAAGCCGTATTTATTCGCCATGGAGACTTTATCACCATTTATCAAAACTTAGATAATGTAAGCGTTTCTGTTGGAGATAAAGTGACAATTAAGCAAACCATAGGAAATATTGTTACTGACGGATCAGGGAAAGCCGTAATTAAATTTTTAGTATTACAAAACACAACCACATTAAACCCTGAACAATGGTTGTCTAATTTGTAATAACATCTAATAGATTGAAATACAAAACAACTATATAAAAAGAGCTCAGATTTTTTCGGGCTCTTTTTTATTCAGCAATATCGGATAAAACTTTAACAAAATATACAGAAAAACTGTACCGATATTAACATTTGAAGCATTAAGTTTGTCTC
>NZ_JBSEFI010000010.1:0-119307 GCF_053570605.1 Flavobacterium sp. U410 | reverse complement strand
GTTAGAAGGGTTTGGTTTAAAAATCTCATGATTTAAATAAAAACCAAAAATTAGATTTCCTGGATATTCAAAATAGTTCATGTATTAATTATCTTTAAAAACCTTAATTTTTAAATATTCCGCTTGGTCATAAATAGGATCTACTGTTTTCCCATCTACAGCTTTATTCGGAATAAAAGTTGCCGTATAACTATTAATTGTTCCTGCAGTAGTACCATAAAATAGCGAACTAAAAGTAACGGCTGGCGTTTGTTTGAAAATGTTCCAATCTAATTTTAATCCACCGAAACCACTCGATAATTTCTTTTTTCCTCCCTTTACTACCTCTTTCCCTTTTTCCACAACTTCTTTGGTTTGAGAAGCCTGGTTTTTGTTTTCTTTATTTTGTTTAATAATTGTGCATTAGTATTAACAAAAAAGAACAATACTAAGCTTAGAAGTACGACTTTTTTGCATTATTTATTATTAGTTACATGTAAAAATCTCCTATTCTTAAAGAATTACAATGCAATAATAAATCAAAGCTAAATGGTAATTTTATCTAATGAATATATGTTGGGATTAAAAATAAATTCGTTGAATTTTGAGATACATTCGTTTTTTTACCAGAATTAACATTTGAACACATTACAGTAGAATAAGGGATTATATTATTCCTTCAACTGATAGAAGTAACAAAATCCCAAGCTCAAAAAAGAACTTGGAATTTTTCTATCAACCATACTAAAAAATCTAGTCTTTAATAATTTTTAATGTTTTAGTTCCTCCATTAACAAAAGTTACTTTTACTATGTAAGTTCCAGAAATCACATTAGAAATATCAATTCTACTTTCATTTGAATTAACAGCTTTAGCAAAAACTTCTTGCCCTAATAAATTATACATAGAAACGGCTGTAATTTCTTTGTCAAACGAAAAGTTTAAAACATCATTTACTGGATTTGGATATACTTTTAATTTGTTTATTGCGAAATCTTCATTAGATAATGTCGAAGGATAACAAGAAATGTAAGTGAACGTGTCTTTTTGAACATATGTACCATCGCCTATTTGACCAACGACATTACTTCCTGTCCCTCGTATAAAGCCATCTTCATTTTTCACCAATACATGATACCCTCCTGCAGCAATTTTGCTTGCATCTAGAGAAGTACCTACTTGTGTTGGAATAAATACATTAGAATTATTTCCCGATGTTCCATTACCTAACTGCCCGGAATAATTATACCCCCAACTCCAAAGAGAAAAATTATTTTTCGTAGCAATTGTATAACGAGTGCCGACTGATACATCTAACCAATCCGTTGCAGTTCCAACCTGAATAGGATTTGTTCTATAAGTAGTTGTGCCATCGCCAAGTTGTCCGGTTGAATTTTCACCCCAAGTCCAAAGTGTACCATCAGTCTTTATTGCAGCACAATGATGTTGACCTCCAGCTAATTTCAACCAATTTGTATCTGTTCCTATTTGAGTAGGAATATTGTTTTGAGATGAGGTTCCATATATATTAGATCTAGAACCCCAAAACCATAAGGTTCCGTCGGTTTTTATTGCAAGAGAATGATATATTCCTGTTGCTATTGTTTGCCAATTTGTAGTCGTGCCAATTTGTATTGGAGTAAGTTTATCCACAGTTGTGTTATCTCCCAATTGTCCGTATTCATTGTCACCCCAAACCCATAATGTGCCATCAGTTTTTAAAGCAATTGTATGGTACCAACCATCACTTACACTTAGCCAATTTGTAGCGGTACCTATTTGAGTCGGAGTAGCTATAACCCAATTTCCATTTCCTGTACCTAATTTTCCTGAACCGTTAGCACCCCAAGCCCAGAGTGTTCCATCAGCTTTTATACCGTATGAAGATGAATAACCGGCGTGTACTTTAACCCAATTATTTGCTGTTCCTATTTGTGTTGGAATGTTTCTATTCACATCAGTGCCATCACCTAATTCGTATGATGTATTTCTACCCCAAGCCCAAAGTGTTCCGTCATTTTTTATAGCTAAAGAGTGATAATCTCCAGCACTAATGCTTTGCCAGCATTGAGCAGAAATTTGTATTGTTATTAATAAAAACAAAATAGTAATTGTTCCTTTCATATTTTTGATTTTGATGATTTGAAGCTTAATTTAATTAAAGTTCCACCAAAACTATGAGATAAGAAGTACTAGATCAATTTATTCATTGGACTATTTATAAATAATCGGATAATCAAACAAAGTTATTTTATTCATTTCTAAACACTTAATCTGTATGTCCTAATTTTTCAATTTGATAATAGAGAGAGTCAAGATAAAGGATAATAGTATTATAAAAAATAAATTTTACCTAATGAACATTCGTAAGCCATAAAATATATTCGCAAATATTTCAAATAACAATCCATTAATTTTCAAAAATACAAGGGATTTCAAAACTAACTTTTGCCCCTACAATTTTTTCACTACTATCTTTTATATTATCCGTATGTACAATAAAATCTTGATTTTTAGTATAGCTAATCAACCGTTCCTTGGTAATCGTCATGGCAAGCGATTTATGATTAGTTTCTTTTTTCTCAGCTTCAAATCCTCTTCCATTATCAGTAACCTCAAAGAATAACTTGCTGTCTTTTAGATAAAAATGAATGTTTATCTTTCCGTTTTCAGAAGTATTACTTAAACCATGTTTTATTGCGTTTTCAATGAAAGGTTGCGTTAACATAGGCGGTAAAAATATACTTTCTTGGTCAATCTTATCTTCAACAGTTATCGTAAAACTGAATTTGTTATTGTATAAAAGCTGCTGAATGGAAAGATAGTTTTTAGTCATTTCTACCTCTTCTTCCAATGAAATATAATTTTCATTAGAATTTTCCAGAATTTGCCTTGTAAGCTTTGAAAACTTAGTTAAATAATTTATAGCTTCATCATCTTTTTTGCTATAAATCAATCCTTGAATATTATCAATAGAATTAAAAATAAAATGTGGGTTCATTTGGGTAACCAAAAGCTTTTGTTTGATCTGTTCTTTTTCAAGAATCGTAATTGACTGTTTTTGTTTGTTGTTTCTATAATAAAAATACACTCCCAGCACAAGTAAAAGCAAAATTCCTGAAAGCCCTATAAGCCAATTATTTTTGACTGCCGCTTTCTTTTCAGAATCTAATTTTAAATTTAATTCTCGCTTCTCAAAATCATATTTAAGTTGTTGTTGAACCAAAGCGTTTTTAGAAGCTTCTATTTTACTTGAATCGGTTAATTTTTCGTTTAGAAGATGTGCTTCTAAGGCTTTTTTATAATCTTTTCTTTGCAAACTAACTTGATACAATAATTCAGAAACCGAAATTTGAATATCTATATTCTTAGATGTTTTTGCAATCGACAACCCTTTGCTTAAATATAAATTGGCCTTTTCTAAGTCATTTTTTCTAAAGTACAATTCCCCTAAATTAATATAGACAAATCCAATTGATGGTGAATTTTCTTTTAGAGAAACATCTAATGCTTCTTTTAAAAAAACTTCCGCTTCTTCAAATTCTCCTTCTTTTAACTTTACGTTTCCTATTTTTCCAAGAGAAGTACATAATAAAATATTATCATTCGTTATTTTAGAAATCTCATTTGCTTTCTTAAAATAAAACAATGCCTTTTCATAATCATTTAAGTCTAAATAACAAGAACCGCAGTTTAAATAGGTTTGTCCTTTATAATAAAGAGCATTTGCAGTTTCTAATTGTGACTCTTTTGCAGTTTCTAAATAATTAATCGTTTTTAAGTTATGCTTTAATGCCTCTTTATACTCCTTTTGTTGGTAATAAATCGTAGCTAATGAAGAGTTTACCATGGCAATTCCTTCAAGATTTTCATCAGGATTTTTTTCAAAATATTTTAATGCTGTAAAAAAACACTCAATTGCCTTTTGGTATTCATTAATGGTAGAATAAAAAGTACCTTTTGAAACAATTACATAGTTCATTTGATCATAAACTTTTTCAGCTTTAAATATTGAGATGCTTTTATCATAATATTTAACAGCTTCCGAGGTCTCTTTTTTTAATCCGCGAAAAGCTGCTAGGTTGTTGTAATAAGCCGCAAGATGTGTAGCATAAATTTGATGAGATTCTTGATCTACTTTTTTAGGATAGCCTTTTAGTGCCAGCTTCCCCATTTGCTCATTTATTTCTTCATACAGCTCGAAATCTACTATATTGTCAAGAATTAAAGCAATTTGCATCAGCTTAGTAGTATCATGGAGCTTTGGATTTTCAACAAGTATTTTCACAGAATCTATAGTTTTACCTTGTGAAAAAGAATAAAACACCAAGAATAAGAAAAAAAAGATTGAAGTCCGTTTAATAATAGATTGCATTTATGAAATTTAATAGGTTGAAAAATGTGTCTAAAAATAATCAATTTAAAACAGTTTTTAACAAAAATCCCAAATTCAAAGAACTTGGGATTTTAAAAACTTTATTTATTTTTTATCACATTATTCCTTAACAATAGCAATCCATTGCCCCTTGTTTCTGAAAATATAATTATCATCATACATGGCTTCGCATTGAATTCCCGGTAAATAATAGCTTCCCAAATACGACGCATTCAACAATACAGTAAATGTTTTACTTTCTCCGCGACTCAAACCAAAATAGAATTGTGTTCTATCATCACGAATATCAATATAATCCGCTTTGTTTTCTGCAAAACTTCCAAAATCGGTAAAACGTGAATTCACAATTTCAAATCCGGAAGGGAAAATTTGCGTCAAAGCTACATTCTGAATAGGTTCCATTCCATTATTTCTTACAGTTACCTGCGCTACAATTTCAGTTCCTTGTTTCACATTCGATAAACTTACCGCTGCTCCGTTTCGCGTTTTATAAGAAACTTGCGCCGATAAATTTTTCATCATTTCGCGCTCTTGTCCCATTGGCAACACACCCGAATTCAATACACGAACATATAAAGTAGCATTTCCAGTGTTTTTCAGATTTACACTATAATTGCCTTGATTCACCACTAATTCTTTTTCCAATACCGATTTTGTTGTGGTCAATTTTTCAGATTTTCCGTTGAATGTCAAACTACAATTAACACCTTTACTACCGTTTTTAATTGCAAATTTTGACATGGCATATAACGAATAGGCTGTTGTTTGCGTACTCATATAATATTCTCCCGACAAACGTTTTGCTAATGTATTCGCTGTTTGGAACGCTTTTGTTTTATCATCTAACAGCAAATAGGTTTCCAACAACATGGCTCTGTTTCTATCCTCTGAACCGTAATAATAGTAATAACGATTTTCATTTGTTTCATTCCAATTTACTGAAGTCATAATTTTCTGCGCGGTTGCTTTTTGTCCTGCCAAAGCGTAAGCCGCTGCTAAACGCAATTTAGATTCTGTTGAAATACCAACCGTTTCTCGCAATCGGTTCATAGAAGCCATATCGGCTTGTCCGGCTACAGCCAAAGTGTACAAACGATACGCCTGAGCAAAATCATTATGATAATCGGAATTATAACGCCATTGTTTGGCCTGATTTTGTTGGAACGAAATCCATTTTTGCTTGAAACCAATAGGTAAAACATACCCTTTTTTCTCTGCTTCCATCATAAACTGACCGGCATAAGAAGTTCCCCAATCGTCGGCGGTACTGTTTCCTTGCCAATATGACAATCCGCCACTTGCCAACTGAAAACGACCTAAACGCTGAATTCCTTGATTGATATTTTGCTGTATCTTCTGCTTTTGACTATCGTTTATCGCTACTACATCAGCCAAATACAATTGTGGAAAGACACTTGATGTAGTTTGTTCTACACAACCGTGCGGATATTGAATCAAATATTGTAATCTTCGTCCAAAATCAATAGTTGGAAAAGAAGAAACTTCAACTCCTGCTTTATTCGTTCCTAAAACACCAAATGTCGTCCAATTGATATCTTTACTTTCATTTGGTACCAAAACGACATCCACAAAATCATTCGTCAACGGATTCGGATTTTCTACATCCAATTCTACTTCATATGTTGCCTTTTGACTTCCCGATATTGCAATAACTTCTAATTTGGCAATGCCAATTTTATCTGCGGCTTCTAAATCAAAATACACCATTTTTTCATCTGGAGAAGCAAACGAAATACTTTGCTGAGAAGCTCCTTGAACTTTTAAGAAGCTATTAGTCTTGATTTGAACCGAAACATTTTTCACTTGATTTTCCATAGCAAAAACCGTGATGGGCAACGTAATTTTCTCTGTCGGAGAAATTTTTCTCGGCATGGAAGCCAATACCATCAACGGATTTTTAACCGGAACTGTTTTCTCTGTACTTCCGTAAGCGTTTTCGTTTGCATTTCCGGCTACTACCATCGCTCTAACAGAACCTACATAATTAGGCATCGTAAAACGATGTGTTGCTTTTTGTCCTTTTTCTAATTTAAAAGGTCCTTTATAAATAATAACCGGTTTGAATCGGTTGGCTTTTTTGGCTTTTCCACCGCCTAAATCTTCATCTCCACCAATACTGAATATCTGATTGATTTTTCCGCCATACGCTCCGATAACATCATCGTAAATATCCCAAGTACGAACGCCAAGTGCTTGTTTCGCATAAAATTTATCCCAAGCATTCGGTGTTTTAAATCGGGTTAAATCCAACAAACCTTCATCAACAATAGCAATCGTATATGTCATTTCCTTACCTGATTGTTCGCTAACTTTAATCGTAGCTTCTTTTTCAGGACGCAACACTTCAGCCATTTCAATCTGTGGTTTTAAAACGGTATTTTTATCAATAACTTCAATCGGTAAGATTCCATACATTCTAATCGGAGAATCGTTCAACGTAGACGCGTGTGGTTTAAGCAACGAAATATTGGCATACACATTTGGCGCCATTTCCGGTGTTATTTCAACTTCAACTTTAGTTTCGCCTTTAGTGGTATTTGCCCAAAGTGTTTGCACTACTTTTGAACCGTTTTCGAAAGACAACAAAGCACGCCCGCCTTCGCTGGAAGGGAATGAAATAACTGCTTTTTCACCTACCTGATATTTTTCTTTATCGGATGTGAAAACCAACATATTTGCTGTTTCTCCAGTTCCTGATTTTGATTTTCCGGACCAAATGGGCCAATCGATAATTTGAGTTGTGCTAGTTGCGTGACCACCATTTTCATCCACCACACGAATTAAGTAACGTCCCCAATCATCTTCCGGAACTTCAAACTGAAATGACGCTTTTCCTTTTGAATCGGTATTTAATACAAAATTTTTATAGGCCGTTGTACTGTAATCCGAATTGTATTTTGCTAAATCATCATTTGACGAATTCCACCACCAACGCCAATCTACTTTATATACTCGAACTTCTAAATTTTTAACCGCTTTCGGTTTGCCATTTTCAGAAAGTGTCACTACTTCAAAACGATTCACTTTTCCGGTTTCTAGCATGCCGTATTTATTAGGTTCCGGACTTTTTAACCCTACATACGTTTCATAAGGTGAAAAATGAGCAGTAACTACATCGGTACTGAAATCACCGCCATTTTCATACGCTTTGGTTTGGAAAACTACTTTTAATTTTCCTGGCGATTGACGGTTTACTTTAGGTTGCAACGTAATATTAGCGAAACCTGTTTCATCCACTTTTCCAGAATACACATTGACTTCTTCGGTATAAAAATTACGAACTTCATCATCAAAATCGTAGGCTGCATATCCTTTAAAAGTAGTATTCTCTTCCATGAATTTTGCCTGCATTTCCACTTTCAGATTTTTAGCCGGAGCACCGTGCAACCAATTGACCTGAACCGTTCCTTTATTAGGTTGGTTTCCCGAAATTTGTGCATCGTTAAAACTATTCTTGATTTTTAAACGATTCGGTTTAATCGTCTCAATTTTAATGGATTTGTAGAAATTAGCTCCGCCCACACTAACTTTAGCTTCCCAATTTCCGGTTAAATCAGTAGATTTAGTAACCACATTAAATACATAATGATTGCTCTCTTTGTATTTTTGAACTGCTTGATAGGTTAATTTTCCTTTTGGATCGGACAATCGGAATTTGATCGGGTGTTTTCCTGCTAATTTACTTTCGTTATCATTCAACATAAACGCAATATGCAGTGTGTCGCCCGGTCGCCAAACGCCTCGCTCGCCATAAATATAACCTTTCAATCCTTTTTGTAAGGTTTCTCCGCTCACATCAAAATTACTTACTGAAAGCGATTGCCCTTCATCTAAACGAACATACGTAGTATTATTGTTTTGCGTAACTACAGCAAAAAAAGCATACTTTTCTAAATCGATAGTTGCCCAACCTTTATCATCTGTTTGTACCGTTCCCAATTTTTGTTGTTGGAAATTATACAAATCAACAGTTGCTCCCGGAACCGGTTCGGTTGTTACGATATTGTTCACAGCGAAGAAGTAAGAACCGTTTTCGCCTCTTTTAGCGATAACACCTAAATCGGTTGCCGCAACATTAGTTGCAATTGTTTTACGATAATAATAGGAATTGGTACACGGATCTTCTCTTTCTGACCATTCGTAATCATAATAATAATCGTCTTCGTAATAATAGTAATTACCATTATTGCTTCTTACTTCTTCATTATCATCTTCCGGTTCATCTGTTGTTTCGTCTTCTTCTATCGAAGCACATTTATAAAGTGAATATTTTTTATTAAAATCTAATTCGACTCTATAAATAGCTCCCGGTTCCGGAGTAATGATTTTTGATAAATCTAAAGCATAGGCATTCCATTTGCTATAATTAATCAAATTACTTTTCTTCAAAGTCACTTTTTGCTTAGCAATTGGCCCGGCTACTTTTCTAAGATTATAGTTTCCGTTCAACTGATTATCCTGCAAAAATTGCAGCACATTGTTTTTGTAAATCTTATAAACTTTGACATCAACAGCACTTAAATTAACGGCTTCAAAATTGATCTTTAAATTATTAGAACTTGGCAAAATCGTTCCGCTTTTCACAAAACGAACACTAGGCTTCAATTGCTCGAAAGCTATTTTTTGCGAAAAATTTTGTTTCAATTTATAACCATCTTCACTTTCTATTCCTTGAAAGACCTCAACTAACAATTCGCCTTTTAACGGTTCAGTAAAAAAGACTTTTAGCAGATTTCCTGCTGTAGCAAATTTCAATTGGTTAGCTGATTCGACTTGAACCAAACCATTAAAATCCTGATTTTTCTTTAAAGGATCAGAGAAATTAAGTAACAAAACCTGAGTGTTTCCTTCTTCTACTTCTGCACTTAAAACCGAAAAATTATTTTTTCCCGGAATATCGATTTCTGTTTCTCCTTTTTGTTCAATATTAAAATCTTTTCCATCCCAAGAAACTTTTATTTTAGAATCTTCTTCAAATCTTTGGATACTGTCAATTACAAATTTGAATTCGCGTGCATTGCTAAATTCTTTATCTATTTTCACGGATAATTTTTTATCCTTTTGTAATACAGAAATCAGTTGATTCGCTTTCTCCATCGGAAAATTATCGCTGGTATTCAACACTCCGTTTAGATAAAAGTAATCTTTGCTATAAGATTGCAGATCTTGAAAATTAATTACAAAATCTTGCTTAATAGTTTTTACTGTAAAATTGAATTTTTCCAGTTCACTTTTCACCTCTTTCAATTTAAACAAATGAAAACTAACTTGATATTCTTGATTATTTTGTAAAGGTTCATTTGGTACAAAAGCCAATGTATTGGCCGACATTGCCACAACTTTTCCTTTTACATTGGGGTTTACAGTGAATAAATCTTCGTCAATTTCTTTATTCGGAGTATAATCGGGTATGTCAAAGGCTAGCACTACTCGAATGTCATCATGAGCGGAAATTAAGCCCGAACTAAAATTTAGTATGTACTCTTTGAATAATCCGTAGTTAGAATTGAAATCTTTACTCTCTTTAGAACAAGAAACTATTAGAAAAAGAGCTGCCAAAACAAGCCCTCCTAGAAAAGTTTTACTTTTACTCATGATGATTTATTATAGTTGTTTTTTTATTGATTGATATCAAAAATGATGCAAAAATTGCCTTAAAGATAGATTATTTTTTACTAAAAATAAGACAATCTATCGTTTGGTTCTAAAAAAGGCTCTCATTAATAATGCGCATTCTTTTTCTAAAACACCACTAACTACTTTAGTTTTAGGATGCAACTGTGTTCCTAATTTTGTAAAACCTCTGTTTTCATCTGCGGCACCGTACACAATTTTTGAAATTTGACTCCAATATAAAGCTCCGGCACACATTTGACAAGGCTCTAATGTAACGTATAAAGTGCAATCTTTAAGATATTTTCCTCCCAAATAGTTTGCTGCACTTGTTATAGCTTGCATTTCAGCATGAGCTGTAACATCATGAAGCAATTCGGTAAGATTGTGACTTCGAGCAATGACTCTGCTATCTATGACAATAACAGCTCCGACAGGAATTTCACCTTTTTCAAATGCGACTTCAGCCTCAAGCAAGGCTTTTTTCATAAAATATTCATCGGTGAAAATGTTTTCCATAAGTACAAAAGTACATTTTTTTCAAAAATGCTATGTTGATTTATGGCTATTCTTATTATACTTTTATAATTTGAAATTTCGGGAAAATGGAATTTCTGTTTTATCGGTCATTATTACTGAGGTTTTATTTATTTGACTGATAAAATTTTTATTGATGATATAGGAACGATGACATTTTGTAAAGTTTGGTGGTAATTGTTCAATAATCTCTGATAATTTCCCTCTTACAAATTGGTTTTTACCTGTTGTAACCAGTTGTAAATAATGGTCTTCTGATTTTATATACATCAATTCATTCAGGTATACTTTTGCCTTATTTTTAAGTGTAATATGATCTTCTATAACCAATTGTTTTACTTTTTCCAGTTCTTGAACTGTAGTTGTGTGTTGATGTTCTATTGTTGTTTTTTCCTGAAGGATTTCTCTTTTTCTGGCATCTACTTTTTTCCAACGGAGAAAGGAATAAAAAGCCAACAAGAATACAAAGAACAATAAGATGCTATAAATCAATCTATTCTTATTGAACTTTCCTTCTAACGAAGTTAATTCTCTTTGCTTTTCTTTGAGTTGGAATTTTGAATCTATCTCATAGAAGTTGCTGTTTTTTCTGAAATCATCCAATAAGGAATCCAATTTGGTAAAAATGAGTTCACTTTTACGAAACTGAGTACTATCTCCTAATTTGGAATAGATTTCTTTTCGCTTAAAATATAGCAGTCGATACGATTTTACTTTGTATTTAGGTATGGGCAATACTTCCGCTTTATCTAAATATTCCAATGCTTCTGAATATTTGGATTGATCTACATCATTTACCGCTAAATTCAGATAATTGTAAAATTGATTTTGCACATCAGCTATTTTACCGGATAAATAGAGTGATTTTTGGAAAACTTCGGTAGCTTCTTTATACTTTTTTTCCTGGTTCTTTAAATAGCCGTAGGCTAATAATGTTTTTGCCTGAAAGACTTCTTGTTCTTGATAATACCTTGTTTGAAATATTTTTTCAAATTCTTTTTCCGCTTCCGGAAATTGGAGACTATCAACCAGATGATCTTTGGCAAATTCCAAATAGCAATAGGCTCTCCATTTATCACTTTTCTCTTCCTTAGAAAGTGCATACAGTTGATTCAGAAAAAAACGTCTGTCTTTATGATAGTAATTTTTAGAGGACTCTACATAATGGATATCATACAGCAATTGGTTGTACTCTTCATCACTTAACATTCTTTTTGCCTGTTCTTTTTCATAAGCTTTATAATAATTAGCATACGCCGAATCTTCTATATTGATATTTCGGTACAACTCAGCTATTTTTTGTAACTGTTGGGACGATGCCGAAGAAGCAGTTGTGAACTGCTTCTTTAAGGCTAAAATTTTCTGTATCTCATTCTTATAAAAGTAATTGTACGAAATAGAGTCTTTGTCTATTTGTGAAAACAGAAAAGAATGAGAAAAAAAGATAAGAAATATATAATTCTTCATTAACTACAATTGTCTGCAATACCAACAACACCTCCATTTCCTCCTTGACGAGGTATTGTTATATGTTCAATTTTTTTAGTAAAAGAAGATGATTTTATAGAACAATCATTTCCCACTATAAAAGGACCAACATTCATTATACGTTCATCTAACTTTATTTTTTCAAAAACTTCTTTAAAACAATCTAAAACCGCACCTAATGTATCGCCTTTATCATTCCAGTAAAAAACTCTTAACTCCTGAGTTTTGCAATCGACATTTTTAGGTATATCCACACTTATTGTTTTTGAAAAACTGAGTGGTCCATGAGATAATTCAATACCTTCATCATTTTTTATATGTAATACGACTGCATAATCATTTTTAACTCCGTTAGAAATTTTTATCAACTCATGCGTTACATAGTTGCATTCCGGATTAATGTTATTTAATGAAAGTGTTACTTCTACAATTGTTGTCCCACTAATTCTTTTTGCTTTAATGTCTGTCCACATATTCTTGTTTTTTTAATTGTTATAAAAATAATTGTTTTTTATAGTAAATTATAGCTTATTCCTATAAAAAAAGAGGGTTTATATATTGAATTGTATCTTATTTCTGTATCAGATTCATTTCTGAAATTATAACTACCATTGTCATAAATTAAATTAGCCGTGTTTAAACGTTTTACCTTTTGGAAAGAAAGTCCTGTTGTAAAAACCAATCTGCTCTTTTCTGTAAAAAACAGACTTCCTCCCATATAGAAACCGGCATCGGAATCATCATTAATACTCAAACCTGCGGAGGCACCATATTTAACATCCCCTTTGCAATTGTAATATACATGAAGTAAAGCCCCTAAAGAATTTTTAATCACATTCCCTTTATTTTTAATCACTCCGGTTTGAGAATTCGGATCATTCTCTTTTCTCAACCTTAAAGAATAATCATCATCCGATATAAAGTTAAGAAAATATCCCGCGCTACCATTCACTTTTAAATTACCATAGGTTTTTACTTCAAATGTTCGGTATTCATGCAAAACCTTTCCTTTACTATTTTTTAACTGCGGTTTTATTTCAGCCTCATCACCATATATATTTTCTGAGGTTATCATTAGTGTATATTCCTTTGCCTGTATCTCATCATACAAATCAATCCCCTCCTGAGCCGCGGCAATTATAGCCAACTTGTTTTTAGGCAAAGAAAGGCTATCATAAATTGCTTTTGCCTTGCTCATTTCTTCTTCAAATTGTTTGTTTGTTTCAATCGTTGCAGATACTTTATCAAATTTCAGAACCGTTTTCCCTTGTTTCAATTCACCTGAAAGAGTTAGTTCATCGTTTTTATGTTGTTTATTGAGTTCCTGATATAATGAACTCATCTCAAAAAAAGACTGTTCAATACTCTCCAACTCTTTAATAATTTGTTCTTTTTTTTGCAAATGATTGGTGGTATCTTTATAAACAGCCATATAACTAGATGATGCTCTGTTTTTAAAATTTTCTTCATTTTCAATAAAGATACTGTCTCTATTTATTTGATTGATTAAAGTATTTTTCAGTGATGTGTATAGATTAATTTTATTAAAGGAATCTTGAAATTCTGAAAATCGAGATTTAAAACCTGTCGTTTTTTGAGCAATATCTAAAAGTTCTTCTACTTTCTTTTGAAGCTCTTGATTATCCTTGGTCAGATTTTCTATTTTCTTTTTGTATTCCTCGATTTCAGTTTTTAATTCACTTATCTCTTGTTCTAATTTCACAACTTCCATAGAATCACTATCAGAAAAATCTCCACTGGCAATTCTTTCTCTTAGTGCATTTAATTTATAAGATTTAAAATTAAATTCACGTTCATCTTTAGAAAGTTCTATAACTAAACCTTGAATTTTATCCTCTTTGTAAATAACACCTGATTTATTTGATAATTCAGTATAATCATTGTCTATTGCTAAAAACTCTTTAACACTAAAATCATAATGTATCGGTTTATAAGTTGAATACCCCTTCATATAAAAGGTATTTACATGATTTACTTTAATGCATAATGGCGTACCGTATTTTATAAACCTTTTCTTTTGCGGAGGCAAATATGCTCCGTCTGCCACCAGACACCCTTTTCCTGTGATCTTCTTACCGTTGACTTTTTTAACAACAATTTCATATTCGGTACTGTCTTTCGTTTTGAAAGTTACCTTTTCCTGCCCTATACCAAAATTCAGAGCCAGCAGGAATATAATTGTAATTAATTGTTTCATAATTTTTTCTTTATTAAGATTATTGAGTAATAAAAGATTCAGAAAGTGAAATAGAACAAGCCTGTAGTCCTTTGTCTATGTCTGCTAAAATATTTTGGTAATCCTTAACCATTTTTGACAACTCCTTTTCCATATTAGCTACCTCTCCAATAGCGTTATTCTCTTTCAGGATCTTAATCGCTGCTTTTGTTTTTGCAATGGCTTCATCATAATATTTACAAACGGAATTTCTTTCTTTCATCAAATCCTCTCGCATTCCTTCATTCATTTTTTCAATTTCTGCAGCAACTTCCGCTTGAAGTGAAAGTTGCATTTCACTTTCTACCTTTGCTATTTCAGCTGTTAATTCTTGTCCTACTTCCTGAACTTCTCGTTCCTGTTCTTTAAATTGACCCGATAATTCTTTCACATAGAATTGAGGCAGATGCAACTTAATTTCTACCGTTTCCATTTTAACAACTGGCTTATCAAAAATAATTTCAACTCTTTTAGAGGTAAATCGCGGAATATCTGTCTTTATCTCAATTGTTTTCATATACACTTCTGGTTTATCTCCCCAAACACAAGTCCATTTCACGGTTATTCTCGGAGGAAAGCCTGAAGATTTAAATTCCGGCTTTTTAAAAAGACAAGTCCTAACCATTCTTGTAGCAGGAACATCAAACTTTATGGACTTCAATTCCATTTTTACTTCAGGAACATCAAACTTTAGAATTTCTCTTTCCATTGAAAATTTAGGAACATCAAATTTGATAGACGTTATTTTTGACTTTATCTCAAAAGTTGCATTTAATACTGCCTCAGCAGCATTAGGGTCGGGAGAATCATCTGTGATTTTTTTTATTCTTCGATTTCCTTCTTCTTGAATTTTAGCTATTCTTTCTTCAAATTTTCTTTTTACCTCATCTACTTTTTGTTGAATTCTTTCATCGTTAAATTGTGACATAACATTATAGTTTTTAGAATTAATACTCTTTCATTTTGAAAAACATTAGATTTTTAAACCTTGTCGATTTTCTTTTCAAAATTCCTATGAATAAAGGGCTTACGCAAAAAAATGTCGTGAAATGCACGAAATATAGCGTGAGAAGAATGTTCAGCATAAAAAGCTTTCTCTGATTTTTAATTACGAATTAAAAAACAACTACTAAAGCATTAATTTTATCCTGTAGAAATAGTATTTTTGCATTTTAAAAACATGGATTACACACTACTAAATAACATCCAAGATCCGAATCAGATAAGAATTCTTAATTCAAAGCAATTGCTTCAACTTGCAGATGAATTAAGAACTTTCATTATTGATATTGTTTCACAGAAAGGAGGACATTTAGGAGCAAGTTTAGGCGTTGTGGAACTTACGGTAGCTTTACATTATGTTTTTAACACTCCGGAAGATTTGTTGATTTGGGATGTTGGGCATCAAGCTTATGGACACAAGATCTTAACCGGAAGAAGAGAACAATTCCACACCAATAGAGAACTCAACGGAATTTCAGGTTTCCCAAAGAGAAGCGAGAGCGAATATGACGCTTTTGGTGTTGGCCATTCATCCACTTCCATTTCGGCAGCATTGGGAATGGCTTTAGCCTCACAACTCAAAGGAGATTTTGAAAAACAACATATTGCAGTTATCGGCGATGCTTCAATAGCTAGCGGAATGGCATTTGAGGGATTGAACCACGCCGGAGTTACTGATGCTAATCTTTTAGTGATTTTAAATGACAATGCTATTGGAATTGACCCGAGTGTTGGTGCATTAAAAAATTACTTAACACAAGTAAAAGAAGGTAAAAATCCGAGGCAAAACAACATGATTAAATCGCTCAATTTTAATTACAGCGGTCCAATTGACGGACATAACTTACCTGTTCTTATCAAAGAGCTCAACCGGCTAAAAAAGGTTAAAGGGCCTAAATTCCTTCATGTAATTACCACAAAAGGAAAAGGACTTCAATTAGCAGAAGAAAATCAGGTTAAATATCATGCCCCGGGAAAATTTGAACCTAAAACCGGAAAAATCATTCCGCAAGACGATTCGCATTTACCTCCTAAATTTCAGGATGTTTTTGGATTGACCTTAGTAGAATTGGCACAACAGAATGAAAATATTATTGGAATAACACCGGCTATGCCAACAGGAAGTTCTATGAAATTCATGATGGAAGCCTTTCCGAAACGTGCTTTTGATGTTGGTATTGCCGAACAACATGCCGTGACTCTTGCCGCCGGAATGGCCACTCAAGGTATGGTTGTATTTTGTAATATCTATTCCACTTTTTTACAAAGAGCTTATGACCAAGTGATTCATGACGTTGCTTTACAGAACCTTCCCGTTATTTTTTGTTTAGACCGTGCAGGACTTGTTGGAGAAGATGGTGCAACTCATCACGGTGTTTTTGATATTGCCTATTTAAATTGCATTCCCAATATTATTATTGCTGCTCCGCTTAATGAAATAGAACTACGTAATATAATGTTTACCGCTCAAAGAGGTTTAGAACACCCTATCGCTATTCGTTATCCTAGAGGTCGCGGTGAAATATTAGACTGGCAAAAAGAGTTTAATGAAATTGAAATTGGCAAAGCTGTTTCTCTTAAAAAAGGAAAAAAAATTGCTATACTTTCAACCGGGACTATTGGAAACGAGATTATTAAAGCAATTGATTCTTTCTCTCAACCTGAAAATGTTTCACATTATCATTTCCCTTTCGTAAAACCATTGGATCAAGAAATCTTAGAAAAAATATTTAAAACATATCACTTTGTAATTACGATAGAAGATGGCACAATTATTGGGGGATTTGGAAGTTTGATTAATTTATGGGCTGGTAACAAGAATTTTAATGTTAGCATATACAATTTAGGAATTCCTGATGCGTTTATAGAACATGGAAAAGTCTCAGAATTACATCATCTATGCAAAATTGATAAAGAACATATTATTAACCTATTAAATACTATTATTTCAAAATGAAAAAAACCTTTTTCTTATGGGTTTTAGCACTTTTCATCCAACAAAGTTTTTCCCAAATCGTTGTTACTAAACTACCTGATTCTACGACCTATTGGACCAAAACCAATAAAGTTGGATTTGACATCTCTCAAGTTTCCTTTGTTAACTGGAATGCCGGAGGAAACAACTCTATTTCAGGCTTACTTAAAGGACAAGCTGTTCGTAAATATGAACGTAAAAACTTCACTTGGAATAACGAAATGATTCTTCGTTACGGTATTAACAAGCAAGAAGGTCAAGAATTACGTAAGACTGATGACCAAATTCAAGTAAATTCTACCGCAGGTTTTAGAACAGATAGCACATCTAATTGGTATTACGGTGGAAAATTCACTTTTAACACTCAATTTGCAAACGGGTACAATTATCCTAATACAGAAGATGCTATTTCACGTTTTTTCGCACCGGCCTATGTCTTTTTAGGTATTGGTACAGAATACGTTAGAAAGGACATAAAATTCAATCTATACCTTTCTCCTTTGACTCAAAAAACCACTCTTGTCTTAGATCAAACTTTAGCAGACCAAGGAGCTTTTGGAGTTACCGCTGCCGTTTATGATCCTGTTACCGGAGAACTAATCAGACACGGAAAGAAGACAAGAACTGAATTGGGAGCTTTAGTGACCAGTCAATGGGAAAAAGAGGTATATAAAAATATAAACTTAGAGAATAGATTAAGTCTTTATACTGATTATATCAACAATTTTGGCAATATAGATATAGATTGGCAACTACAACTAGACATGACTGTAAATCAATATGTAAAAGCCAATATCAACACTCATCTACTCTATGATGATGATATTAAGGCAAAAGAAGAAATTGACGGCGAACAAGTAACTGTTGGTCCAAAAGTTCAATTGAAACAAATTTTAGGAGTTGGAATAAGCTACACTTTTTAATTCTAAAAAATTATTTCAAAAGTATTTGTTTATATAGTTCTATTTTCTATATTTGCACCCACATTTAAACACACGCGGGTGTGGTGAAATTGGTAGACACGCCAGACTTAGGATCTGGTGCCGCAAGGTGTGAAGGTTCGAGTCCTTTCACCCGCACCAATACAAAAAGCTTGAACATTGTTCAAGCTTTTTTTGTTTATCTCCACCTTAATTGGATTCCCCAGATTAATATTGTATATTTGCACCACTTATGATTTTAAGCGCAAGAGAAATAAACAATCAAAGAATTTATTCTTTTCAGTACTTAGTTTTTAGAGTACAATCAGACAAATTTATTCCTCCACAACTATACTTTTAGTATCTACCGATTTTTTAAGTATTATTTTTCATTTGTACCAAAGATTTCATCCACATTGATGGATCATCTCTTTATTTATATCTAATTAGCCTGCAGAAAGCGACTGATTATTAGTTTTTTTTATACTAAAGCATCAACGATTAAGACTCACATAAAATACTAATTGGATACACCAAATAATAATTCATTACAACAATAACAAATAAAAACTTTATTATGTTAAAAATAGAAATAAAACAAGGAGACAGTATTGAAAAAGCTTTAAAAAAATTAAAGCGTAAATTTAGAGACACTAAAGTAAAAGAAGAACTGCGCGACAGACAACATTATACCAAAAAATCGGTAACTCGAAGAAGAGAAGTGCAAAAAGCAAGATATAAAGAGGTTTCCCTTAAATCAAAGTACGATTTCTAAATACTTTTCAAAAAATGTAGTACAAAGAAAAACAGCGTTTTGATTTTAAAATCAAGACGCTGTTTTTCTTTACCATTAATTCCTCATTTATTTTTCAAAATTCCTATATATTGTATATTGTTTCTCTCGAAAACAAGCTATAGTTGTATATTTGCCACTCATTCAAGACAATCTATGTTTCAATTCAAGCAATTTATAGTAAAGCAAGAAAAATCAGCTATGAAAATCGGCACTGATGGCGTCTTACTCGGAGCTTGGACTCCGTTGGAAAACAATCCTTTTAATATTTTAGACATCGGTTCAGGAACAGGATTAATTGGATTAATGTTAGCTCAAAGGAGTGATGCACAACAAATCGATGCCATTGAAATTGATGAAAACGCTTATGAAGAGAGTGTTGAAAATTTTGAAAATTCACCTTGGAATGATCGCCTTTTTTGTTATCATGCCGATTTAACTGAATTTACAGAAGAAGTTTTTGAAGAGGAAGAATATGATTTAATTGTTTCCAATCCTCCTTTTTTCACGGATACTTATAAATCTAAAGATAACAGCAGAGATTTAGCTCGATTTGAAGACGCATTACCTTTCGAAGAACTTATCGAATGCTCTTCTGCTCTTTTATCAGAAAATGGCGTTTTTGCTGTGATTATCCCCTTTAAAGAAGAAGAACGATTTGTATCTATTTGCAGAACTTTTAATCTTTTCCCTTTTCAGATCACACATGTTAAAGGTACTCCAGAAACCGAAATCAAACGAAGTTTATTAGCTTTTTCCTTCGAAGAAAAAGCTGTTGAAATTTCAACTTTAATTATCGAAACCGAAAGACACCTTTACACTGAGGAATATATTAATTTAACTCGTGATTTTTTTATAAAAATGTAAAACTATAACATTTCTTTATTGAATTGTTAAAAATCTTTATTTACATTTGTTAACCAAAACAAACGTAAATGAAACCAGATTTATTTCAATCGCCTGATTACTATTTATTAGACGATTTATTATCAGATGAACATAAATTAGTTCGCGAAGCTGCCAGAGCTTGGGTGAAAAAAGAAGTTTCTCCTATTATAGAAGACTACGCACAACGCGCTGAATTCCCGAAACAACTTATAAAAGGATTAGGAGAAATTGGTGGATTTGGCCCTTACATTCCGGTAGAATATGGCGGTGCAGGATTAGACCAAATCTCTTATGGCTTAATCATGCAGGAAATTGAACGCGGTGACTCCGGTGTTCGCTCTACTTCTTCCGTACAGTCTTCTTTAGTTATGTATCCTATTTGGAAATATGGAACCGAAGAACAACGTATGAAATATTTACCAAAACTTGCTACAGGTGAAATGATGGGATGTTTTGGATTAACAGAGCCTGACCACGGTTCAAATCCCGGAGGAATGATCACCAATTTCAAAGACAAAGGCAATCATTATCTTTTAAACGGGGCTAAAATGTGGATCTCTAATGCTCCTTTTGCTGATATCGCAGTAGTTTGGGCTAAAAATGAAGAAGGAAGAATTCACGGTTTAATCGTAGAACGTGGTATGGAGGGCTTTTCAACTCCTGAAACACATAACAAGTGGTCACTTCGTGCTTCTGCTACAGGTGAATTGATTTTTGACAACGTAAAAGTTCCCAAAGAAAATTTATTACCAAACAAATCTGGTTTAGGTGCTCCACTGGGATGTTTAGATTCTGCACGCTACGGAATTGCTTGGGGTGCTATTGGTGCAGCAATGGATTGCTATGATACTGCTTTACGTTATTCTAAAGAACGTATTCAGTTTGACAAACCTATTGGTGCAACACAATTACAACAAAAGAAGCTAGCCGAAATGATTACTGAAATCACTAAAGCTCAATTACTAACTTGGCGTTTAGGTGTTTTGCGTAACGAAGGCAGAGCTACTTCAGCTCAAATTTCTATGGCAAAACGCAACAATGTTGACATGGCTATTCATATTGCCAGAGAAGCTCGTCAGATGCTTGGCGGGATGGGAATCACCGGTGAATATTCTATTATGCGTCACATGATGAATCTTGAATCTGTTATTACCTACGAAGGAACTCACGATATCCATCTATTAATCACAGGAATGGATGTTACAGGGTTTTCAGCTTTCAAATAAGATTTATTCCAAAAACTTACTTCATGAAAACAAAAAGTCCCGAAATAGCTTCGGGACTTGATGTTCTAAATAAGAAATAAAATTACTGCTATTAACCGTTAACAAACTTAGAACAATAAAAGTTACTATCGGTACAGAAAAACTGTATATTTTGTTAAAGTTTAACTTTTTATAAACGGTCTTGTATTCTCTATTAAAGTACATTCGTTGAAAATTAATTCTTTAATCATGAAGAACAGCTATTTCCTTTTTATTTTTATAAGTTTTTTTTCTTTTGCTCAAGGTGGAATGAACATGGGCGGAGGAATGGGCGGACAAAGACCTTCAGGACCGCCACTTGGTAATCGTTTAGAACAAAAAGATTCGAGAGACAACAAAATGTCTATTGACGAACAACTTAGTTTTTTAAAAGAGAACTTAAACCTTGATGAGCTACAAGAACTTTTGATTAGAGAAGAATTGATAGACGAGGAAAAGAAAAGATCGACTTCTTTTAATACAAATCTATCTCCTGAGGCTTTACAAGAAAAAGCGGAAGCTGAAAAAAAGAAAAGAGAAGAAAAATTTAAAAAAATTCTTTCTGAAGAACAATTTCAAAAGTGGAAAGAATTGGGTTCCGGTTTTCATAAAGGAAATAATCCTCCTAAACAAAACGTAATGGATCTTTTCCGTAAAAACTCGCAAGATTTAAATTTAACTGAAGAGCAGCAAATAAAAATAGAGGATTTTACAAATCCTGAAAAAGCAGACTTCCAAGAACCTTTTGATCCTCAAAAAAAAGAAAAAGAATTTGAAGAATTCTTAAAATCTACTTTAGACAAAAAACAATATAAAAAGTGGAAAAGCATCCTAAAAGAGCAATCTTAAAAACATAAAATGCATCATTTAAATTAATTTTAAGTCAAAATGCTTCTTTAATTAAAGAAGCATTTTTAATTTTGTATAAAATTTAGTGTTATGAACACCCAAGCTATTCACCAGACAATTGAGCCTTATAAAAAGCAATTGCTATCACATCCTTTATATAATGAAATAAAAAATTTAGAGGATTTGTATTCTTTTTTGGAAAACCATGTTTATGCTGTGTGGGATTTTATGTCACTCTTAAAAGCCCTGCAAAATAAATTAACATGCACTACTACGCCTTGGGTTCCGGTAGGAAATCCTGAGATTCGTTATTTAATCAACGAAATTGTATTAGCAGAAGAAACAGATATTGACAAAAACGGCAATAGAAAAAGTCACTACGAATTGTACTTGGATGCCATGACAGCTTGTGGCGCAAATACTGAAACTGTTTTAGAATTTTTAAAAGATGTTAAAACAACTCAAAACATTTTTGTTTCTATCAAGCATAGTTCTTTACACGATAATGTAAAAGACTTTCTAGATTTTACCTTTAGAGTGATTGAAGAAGGTGATACACACCAAATTGCTGCCGCTTTCACTTTTGGTCGTGAAGATTTAATTCCGGATATGTTCACTCAAATCTTAAAAAACTTCCAAAATAATTTCCCAGATACTGACTTATCAAAGCTTATCTATTACTTCGAAAGACATATTGAGCTTGACGCTGATGAACATGGTCCAATGGCGATGAAAATGATAGAAGAGCTTTGCGGTAATGATGAACGAAAATGGCAGGAAGCTTCTGATATGGCGATATTGGCTCTTGAGAAAAGAATTAAACTTTGGGATGCTATTGGAGAACAAATTTCAGTAAGACAGGAATTCGTTTAAGCCTTTTCACCTACAAAAGAAAGTCGTTTACCTCAATCTTCTCTCTTTTCATTTATAAATTATTACTTTTATACAAGTAATTTGTTTGATATGCCTAAAGAGAAAAGATTGTTGTTATTTCACATTATAGGATCCGTCGGTTTCTTGCTTATCCCCATATTGAGTTCCCCCGATTTCAATTCCAACACTAATCTTTTCTTAATAAAACCTTTCCTAAGCCAATTTTTAAGACAGATTTTTCTGTTACTATTCTTTTACTTTAATTACTATTTTTTACTTTCTAAATTCTATTTCCCCGGAAAAAGGACACTTTATTTTTTAAGTATACTTATCTGTTTATTTATTATTCTTAAGATTCCTGATTTTCTGATTCTTCAAACCAATTTTAATCCGGAAGCAAATATCCCTCCTGATTTCAATCATTTTCCAAAAAATATTCCACCACGAAATGCTCCTTTTTTTCCGGTTTTCAATGGAGATCTACTTCAATTTATTTTGGTTTTCTCACTATCTCTACTTTTAAAATTAAACGTTCGTTATCACGAAATGAAAGATGAAAAACTAAATGCTGAAGTATCTTATTTAAAAGCTCAAATCAATCCTCATTTTTTGTTCAATACATTAAACAGCCTTTATGCTTTAACTTTACAAAAATCAGATGAGGCACCAAAAGCGGTTTTGAAATTATCCGGAATCATGCGTTACGTTACTACCGAAAGCTCAAAAGATTACGTTTCTCTGGATAAAGAAATAGAGTATATTAAGGATTATCTTTCCCTTCAAAAGCTCCGTCTTTACGACAATGTTAATTTGAAAGTTGAAATCAACGGCTTAATGAATGGTAAAAAAATTGCCCCTTTAATACTAATACCATTTATAGAAAATGCTTTTAAATATGGCATTAATCCAGATGAAGATTCTTTTGTTTCAATAGAAATCTTAATCATAGAGAAAGAATTATTCCTTACTATTGAAAATTCTATCGTCAATTTAGTAACTTTAGACAATTCTAAAAGTGAAAAAGGGATTGAAAACACGAAAAAAAGATTAGATGTCTTTTATTCCGGTAAATATTCTCTTGACATCACTAATGATAAGAAAACTTTTAAAGTTGAACTGAAACTTTCTTTAGATGATTAAAGCTATCGCTATTGATGACGAACCCCTAGCACTTAACATTATATCGCATTTTTGCCATATCACAGGAAAAGTATGTTTAGAAAAATCATTCACTAAACAAACAGAAGCTTTAAAATACCTTAATAAATTCCCAGTAGATTTAATTTTTCTTGATATTAATATGCCTAATAAAAATGGCATTGATTTTTATAAAGAATTAAAAAACAAACCTCTACTTATTTTAACTACAGCATACAGCGAATTTGCTTTAGAAGGATTCAATATTAATACTACTGATTATCTGCTAAAACCATTTTCAGAAGAACGATTTGTACAAGCAATAGAGAAGGTCTGCAAGCAACTAAAACTGATCAAAGACACTGCTATACAAACTCACCTTTCTATTCGTGCTGATTATAAACTGCATCGAATTGAATTTGACAACATTGCATTTATCGAAGGATTAGATGATTATGTTAAAATATTTTTAGAAGATCAAACCAAAATAATTAGTCGGATGTCTTTAAAATATATTTTGGAAAAATTACCTGAAAATGATTTTATACGAGTTCATCGTTCCTACATTATTCCTCTTAAAAAAGTTTCAAGTATTCAAAGTAAATCATTACAAATAGGAGAATTCACTATTCCTATAGGCAATACTTATAAAGATTTAATCTCTAACTTGTTTAACAAATAAATATGTTCTCCTCTTTTTATTAGCAGTTCTCCTCATTTTTTTTGTTCATAACAAATTCAGAACTAGTTTTATGTAATTAAAAATTAATATGTTATGAATAGAAAAGATTTTTTAAAAGGTTTAGGCTTAGTAGGTTTGACAGCAACATCTATACCTATTTTAAATGCCTGTAGTAACGATGATGGTGACTCAACAACTTCTACTCAAAATAATGACATAGACACAAGTTGTTCCGTTACCAACAGTGAAACAGAAGGACCATTTCCGACGATTACTCCTGCCACACTAAATAGAACCGATATAACAGAAGACAGAACCGGAATCACTTTAGATATTACTATTACTGTAGTTGATACAACCAGCGATTGTACCGAGTTAGAAGGTGCAATTGTAGATATTTGGCATTGTGATAAAGATGGTAACTATTCTCAATATGGCGGAACTCAAATGCAAGCTACGGATTATTCCAATTATACCTTTTTAAGAGGAAGACAAGTTACAAATTCAGATGGTATTGTAGGTTTTACTTCTATCTTCCCTGGTTGGTATCAAGGTAGAGCTACTCACATCCATGTGCATATTTATAATGCTTCCGGAACCTCTCTTTTAGTTACCCAAATTGCGTTCCCTGAAGGCTCAAACAGCGCTGTAGTTCAAGTTAATTCAGCTACGGCTTATGGTTACACTAAAGGAATGAGTGGTTACACATACAATGCTCAAGACAATATTTTTTCAGACGGAACATCAAATGAAATGTCTACAATAACCGGAAGTATAGAAGAAGGTTTTGAACTTACTCACACTATAAAAGTTGCCAATTAATTATGTTAGTACAACATCCTGCTAAAATATTTAAAGCTCAACAAAGAGGAATAATCAGCACTGCTGATTATAAATGCTTTCCAACGTTCAACTATTTAAATTATAGAAATGAACATAGAAATCCTTTTGGCAGTTTAAAATATTTTAACGAGGAACAACTTGCGCCACAAAAAAGCATCAAATATACATTTGAGGAAGAAGAAAGTATCATTATCATTCCAATAATCGGAGCCATTGATATTGAAGAAAATAAAAGTGTAAAATTCATTCACATTCACCAAATATTTTCTAACACATATAATGTTGGGGAAACTTTAATATTAACTAATCCTTACGAAAAAGAATGGATTAATTACATTCAAATTAGAACGACAAAAGTTTTACCAAAAAAAATTGGCAATTTCGAATACGAAAATAATACGCTAATTGACATTCTAAATACCGAAGGTGTCCGAATTTCTACAGGATTATTTCAAGATCGCATCGATGGTGAATATGTTTTACAATCAAAGAATAGCAATCTTATGGTTTTTATTATCAATGGTGCTTTTGAATTTCAAAATCGCTTATTGGAGAATAGAGATGCTTTAGGTATTTGGGATATTGAAGAAATCGAATTTGAATGCTTGGTCAAAAATGGTCTTGTGTTACTTATTGAAACTCTCTAGAAATAAATATGCTATTAACCTTTTTAACTCTTACCTACTTAAAACTACCCAATTATGAAAAGAAAAGATTTTTTAAGGAACAGTATTGGATTCTTAGGACTCGCTCATGCAACTCCTAATCTTATTTTTGCGGAAAACCAACCCGAGGAAACACTCACTTGCACTAGTACAAATAGTGAAACGGAAGGTCCTTTCCCTACCATCAATCCCGCTAATTATACTACAAATAATATTATTGGCGACAGAACCGGTGTTTCATTAAGCATTTCCATCAACATTGTCAATATCAATGCTAATTGTTCTGCTTATCAAAATGCAATTGTTGATATATGGCATTGTGATAAAGATGGCAACTATTCTCAATATGGTGGAACTCAGATGCAATCAGCCAATTACACCAATTACAATTTTTTAAGAGGGCGACAAATTACGGATAGCAACGGAAATGTAACTTTTACAACCATTTTTCCGGGGTGGTATCAAAGTAGAGCTACACACATTCACGTTCATATTTATGATCCTAACGGAACTTCTTTATTGGTCACACAAATCGCATTCCCTGAAGGAACAAATAGCGCTGTAGTTCAGGTTAATTCTGCAACAGCTTATGGTTATACTAAAGGAATGACCGGTTATACATACAATGCACAGGACAATGTCTTTTCAGACGGAACGTCAAATGAAATGTCAACGATATCGGGAACAATTTCAGGTGGTTTCGCTTTAAGTCATACTATTTATGTTGCAGGACAAGTATTATCTACGAGTGATTTTGATTCGTCATCTTTTGGATTAGCACAAAACTATCCGAATCCTGCTGAAGACTTTACTGTAATTCCAATTAATCTTCCTTATGATTCTATTGTATCTCTACAATTGTTTGACATGTCAGGAAAACTGGTTTCCGATATTGCTTTAAATAATTTTACATCAGGACAAAACGAAATTCTCCTAGAAAGAAACGGTTTAAGCAGCGGAAATTATATCTATAAAGTTCGCATTCAAAATGAATCAGGAGTCTTTGAAGAAAGCAAGCAACTTATTTTTAAATAAATCTGTAAAAGAAAACTTTTCCTCTTTTTTATAAATTTAATACTATGGAAACCAAAAAAATAAGATTAGCCTATAGAATAATTATTGATGCTCATTCTAATTTTACTTGGGATCGATTTGTTTTTGAAGATACTTATAAAGAATATTTAATGCAGAGCCAGCTTTTTAATTCAAAGGAAAATCCTAAAACTACTTTTAGAGAATTATTAGTAGAAAATGAAAAAGCAAACCAGCTTCATTTCTTAGTCGGAATGGCGGCAAAAGGTTATGTAACTCAATTAAAAGGATTATTTCACCGAGTTCCTGATGTTCTTGGAAAAGATTTTTTCCCTTTTGTCAATTATGAATTGGATATCATTAATACTGATAGTACTGATATTTCAAAACATAAAATTGGAATTACTTTTTATTCTCCAGTTTTAGTTTTATTGGATATTATCAACAACTGTTATTTGGTTTCAACCGAAATTGAAAAAAGCAACCAATATAAAACATTGATGTTTCCCGTTCAAAATAATCTGTCTATCTGTTATTATGAATATTAAAACGGCTTAAGTTTATCAAATAAATTTAAGCCGTATAAAAAATTATCTTTTTAATGAAAAATGAGCTCTAAAAAACCTAGTTGCTCCTTCATAATCATATTCTACAACAAACCAATAATCAGTTGAAGGCAATTTTTTCCCGTTATAAGTTCCGTCCCAACCATTTCCCAATGGAGAAATTTGTTTTAAGAATTTACCATAACGATCAAAAATCGTAATCACAGATTCCGGATGTTCTGATCTTAAATCCCAAATATTCCAAGTATCATTTACACCATCTTCATTAGGCGTAAAATAATTGGGATACTTAATCACAGTAAATGCCAACGTATAGTGACCACAATAGCCAAAAGTATCTCTAACAACAATGACATGGTCTCCGGAATTCAAATTAGTAAACACATTACTAGTTTGAAAATCTCCGTCATCCAACTGATAAATATAATTTCCATATCCGCTATCTATGAGTACTTGGTCATTGGCTACATTCTCAAATGGAAATGTAACTTCCACATGAGCAAGAGCCTTACTAGACTGCCCTACAATCACTTCTTCAGGCTCATAATTACAATCGGGCGGTAACTCCGTAGAAAATTTTATAGGCATAGCGGTATAAGTTCCGACCTGTGTAGCTTCATAAGTCAATCCGGTGCCCATTAAATTACCATCGAGATACCATTCAATGTCATATTCATTTGGATCCAAATCAGCTTCTAACATCAAACTTCTTATTGTTTGATTTGTCTCCGGATCTACACAAATAATTCCTCCTTCTACCTCAAACGTTGGTCTTGGAAAAATTATAAATTGAAAATGTGTTTCATCGGCACACCTTGTAACGGTATTAGTTGATTCATCATATCCTGAAGCTTCTGCATACACCCAAATATTATACGTTTCCGGTTCTGTATCTGGTACAACAGCAAAAACATAATCATTAGAGTTTACAATATCAGCCGGATTTCCTCCTTGTTGTGTATAGTAATTTATATTAAAATTACCTGTCGGTAAAGCTGGTAAAGTAAAATCTCCACAATAATTCTGATTGTCTAAATCTCCATAATTATAAAGTGATAAATCAGGTGTTTCCAAAACTGTTACTACAAACGATTTTTCCTCAACACATAAAGCAAAGTGATTATCCGTATTAATAGCATACACATAAACTGTTTGTGGTGTATTGTTAGGCGTAAACACATAGTTAGCAAAATCTATTTCATCTACCGGATCTCCTCCCGAATTAAAATAATATTTCACATAATTGATTGCTTCCGGATTTGGAGTTGGATTAGTTAATGCGGGAAGCATATAACTATCACAACGCGTTACATCCGGAAAATCAGGCAAATTTATTCCTTTATATATTCTTTGAAATTCCTTATCTATAGTACACCCTGTATTAGGATCAACATAATATAGATAAAAAGTTTCTGTAGTTGAATAAACTGTATTGGGATCAACTATTTGCCCCACGCCATAAGGACCGTCAGGAGCTGTGTAATAATTACCTAATGTAGGTTGTGGCAATGAATATGGAGTACATTCATTGGTATTAATTGCCTGATCTAAAGAAGGGAAAGGTTGAATAGTAATTGTGAAAGCGTGTTCATTATTACATACTACTTGCCCTCCGGATTGAAGTATATGTATTTCTTGATTGTAAACATAATAAGTACCTGGCGGATTAACTCCTCCTATCTCAATTTTATTATCGGGAGAAACAATCTCTTGTTGACCAAAAACATTTGGTCCTCCAGGTAATTTATAATATTTCCCATTGGTAAGTTCTGGCAGGATAAATTCACCACAATAATTTCCGTCAGGAATTTCATCCACTTCGGGCTTACCAAAAATTGTGATGTTATAATTTAACGTCTCCGTACAATTTGGCATTTCTGTAGTTTGTGCGAAATAATATATCACTTGTGATGATGTTATAGGGATCGCAGGATTAATCGCATTCCCTTGTCCGCCAGGTTGATCAAAATAACCTCCGAAATAAATAACAGGTAAAGTAAAACTTTCACATCTATAAATATTAGTAAACTGATTGACATTTACAATATTAACCCTAAAGAATGTTTGACCAGAACAATATCCAGTTGATCCATCCGAATTTATATGACTAATTTGATTATAAATATAAATGGTCCTTGTTGAAGTAATAACTGCTCCTGCTGCTAATTGAGTTCCCGTTCCATTTGGTCCTGTATAATAACTACCATTTGTGATGGGTATTAAAGTATAACTATCACAGTAAGTGACATCCGGCAAACTATCTACAAGCGGCGTTGGGTGAATAAGAATATCAAACTGTTTATCTGTACAAAGTACTCCTTCTATTTCAGAATAATAAAAAATAGATTGAGTTATCGTTGAATTTGTAGTATTTGTAAAGACTGTCCCTGGTGATATCAGTGTCCCGCTACCATTTGGCCCTCCAAAATCAGTGTAGAATCCTCCTATTCCCATTGGAACTCCCGGTACAGTGAATCGTCCGCAATAATCATTATTAGGCTTATATTTGTCTAATAATGTGACTGTAAAAGTAGTTTCATTAGTACAGCCATTCACATCTGGCCCTGCAAAAATGTAATAAACACCTTC
Organism: Flavobacterium sp. U410; assembly: GCF_053570605.1. Lineage (NCBI taxonomy): Bacteria > Pseudomonadati > Bacteroidota > Flavobacteriia > Flavobacteriales > Flavobacteriaceae > Flavobacterium > Flavobacterium sp. U410. The sequence continues at coordinate 88,979 of NZ_JBSEFI010000010.1, read as the reverse complement.
TTCATCAACATAAGTACCTGATCCTCCCTGACCCAAATTTGTTCCTGTCCCATTTGTCCCAGTATAATAAGTACCATTTACAATTTCAGGCAAATAAGCTTCAGTACATTCTATAATATCATCTATAGAATCTACTATTGGCTGTGGATTTATTGTTACTTCTACTGAAGTTACATCAAAACAATTTGAATTAGTAACATCTTCAATACGTATCCAATACATTATCGTTTCTGTTCCACTAGGAATAGTAACATATTGACCTATTGCATTTGTTCCATCTATAGCATCTGTTTCAGAAGTATAATAAGTGATTAGATAACTACCGGTTTGCCCATTAATAACCGCAGTATCATTCTGTGATAAATCATACAAAATTCCATCTGGATCCTCACAAGTCTCATCTGTAATATTAGTTCCGGCTACAACTACATTATTTATAATTAAATTGAATGGATAAAGTGTTTCACAAAATAAATCATTAACAACATCAAATATCTTAATATAAATAGTTTGTCCGCTACTCAGAAAACCGGTTATTTCACTTGAATCAATAGAAATATTTTGCTGTGCATTTACTGGTGAATCATAATAATATACTTGATATAAAGATGAATCTAACCCAAGGTATGAAATATCATTTTGGGTTAAATCAAATAAATATTGAGCTGCACCCGAATTACACTGATATAAATTTTGAGGAGAATTTACAACTAAAGGAGAAAAAGTCACTGTATCTTCAATATGACAAGTTCCTCTATCTATAATCACTTTATAAACTCCGGGATCAGTTACATTATAAGTAGCTCCGGTTTCTCCCGAGATTAATACATTATCCTTAAACCATTGGAATGTATAAGTGCTATCCAGTTCAGTATCTAACAAAAACTCATCTCCGGCACAAATAACTCTATCATCACCTAAATCAAAAGTAGTTGTAAAACTTCCTGCTTCAATAAAAACTGCCGAATCATAATTGGTACTAAAATAATCAGCAACAACCATTCTTAATCTATAGGGATGATTTGGAATAATTTGTGAAGCTACCGAAAGTTTTATGGTATACCCCCTCATATTAATAACTGAAGATGCAGGAGTATCTACATTATAAACACCAAAAAAACCCGGATTTGTTGAACTACAAGTATTATTATAAGTAGAACTTTTTATTGTTTTTACAGAAACAGGAATAGAAGTATCCGGAATAACAGCCAGATTGGTTATTGAATTTGTTGCCAAATCAATCAATTCAAAAGCAAAAATATCATTAGACAAACATTGATACTGACCATATTCATTGGACGCAAAAAGAAAATTGAAATTGAATGAATCAGAAATAGAAGAAAAATCAAATTGTAGATATGCTAAATCTACTATTGATTCAGTAGTTCCGCTACTCGTATTACTTAACGTTTGTAAAAAAGAATCTGTACCTCCGTTAGTAGTAGTAGAACCCATATTGTTTCCGGTATAGATTCCTTGAGTATCCAATACATTACCACTTCTAATTACTATCCCTTTTTCTATAGGAAAACTCGAACCATTTCTCGAAAAGTAAGCAACAGATTGACTTGATGATAATGAAGCATTTTCAAAATCGATACAAGAATTTTCAAGTAGTACTTCAACTAAACCATCTACAGAGTGTGTTGTATTATCAATAGATACGGTTTGCGAAAGACAGCCTAAACTAAAAAACAAAGCTATTTTTAAAAACAAGCCTTTCATAATGCTTTATTAAAGTTATTATTTATAGATACCAATAAAAGTCTGTCAGTCTAAAATTATTAAAAATATAGCGAACGACAAAAAAAATCGGCTAAAAGCAATTTAACCGATTTTTATATTATTAGTCATTCAATTTCAACACTGCCATAAATGCTTCTTGAGGAATTTCAACATTACCTACCTGACGCATACGTTTTTTACCTTTTTTCTGTTTCTCTAACAATTTACGTTTACGAGAAATATCTCCACCATAACATTTCGCCGTAACGTCTTTACGTAACGCTTTAATGGTTTCACGAGAAATAATTTTAGCACCAATAGCAGCTTGAATTGGAATATCGAACTGTTGCCTTGGGATTAACTCACGAAGTTTTTCACACATTTTCTTACCAATGTAGTACGCATTATCTTCATGGATTAAAGCCGATAAAGCATCTACTTGATTCGCATTTAATAGAACATCTAACTTAACAAGCTTAGACTGGCGCATTCCGATAGGATGATAATCGAAAGAAGCATAACCTTTTGATACTGTTTTCAAACGATCGTAGAAGTCGAAAACAATTTCTGCCAAGGGCATGTCAAAATTTAATTCAACACGCTCGGGAGTTAAATACGTTTGGTTGGTGATAACACCTCTTTTTTCAATACATAAACTCATTACGTTTCCTACGAAATCTGACTTGGTAATGATCGTTGCTTTAATAAATGGCTCTTCTACTCTGTCTAATTTTGAAGGCTCCGGTAAGTCTGAAGGATTGTTAACCACAATAGCTGTTTCCGGTTCTTTTTTGGTATATGCCAAATACGACACGTTGGGTACTGTAGTAATAACCGTCATATCAAATTCGCGCTCTAAACGCTCTTGAATGATCTCCAAATGCAGCATCCCTAAGAAACCACAACGAAAACCAAAACCTAACGCAGCCGAGCTTTCTGGTGCAAATACTAAAGAAGCATCATTTAACTGAAGTTTCTCCATTGAAGCGCGCAAGTCTTCAAAATCTTCTGTATCCACAGGGTAAATTCCTGCAAACACCATTGGTTTCACATTTTCGAAACCAGTAATCATATTAGTAGTCGGATTTTTAGCATCAGTGATTGTATCACCCACTTTTACTTCTTTAGCTTCTTTAATACCAGAAACCAAATATCCAACATCTCCACTCGAAATTTTATTTTTTGGAACCTGATTTAACTTCAATGTTCCAACTTCATCGGCAAAGTATTCTTTACCGGTTGCCATAAATTTAATTTTCTGACCTTTTGAAATTTCACCGTTAATCACACGGAAAATTACTTCAATTCCTCTAAAAGGATTGTAATGCGAATCAAAGATCAATGCTTGAAGCGGTTCTTCCGGATCACCTTTAGGCGCAGGAACTTTTTCAATAATTGCTTCTAAGATTTTATCAACACCAAAACCTGTTTTTCCTGAAGCATGGATAATATCCTCTAAATCACAACCTAGCAAATCAATAATATCATCACTAACTTCTTCAGGATTGGCACTTGGTAAATCCACTTTATTCAGAACAGGAATAATTTCCAAGTCATTCTCTAAAGCCAAATATAAATTGGAAATAGTTTGTGCCTGAATACTTTGCGCAGCATCTACAATCAACAAAGCGCCTTCACAAGCAGCAATAGAGCGAGACACTTCATAAGAAAAGTCTACGTGACCCGGAGTATCAATTAAATTTAAAATATATTTTTCTCCTTTGTGCACATATTCCATTTGAATCGCGTGACTCTTAATTGTAATCCCACGCTCACGCTCTAAATCCATATTATCAAGCAGCTGAGCCTTTTCTTCACGAGCTGTCACAGTTTGCGTAGCCGCTAAAAGCCTGTCGGCAAGCGTACTTTTTCCGTGATCAATATGGGCAATAATACAAAAGTTTCTAATATTCTTCATCTTCAAATCTATCGTTTTCCCTAAATATAACGGGGATTTAATCTGCAAATATAAATCAAAGTTTTTAACATTTTACGTATTATTATTCAGATAATGTATTCTGCTTAAACAACTGCTAAAGTTTTAAAAAATATTCTAATAGTGTATTATTTTTTTCTTACATTTGTTTGAAAAAAATCACACACAATATGAATTACGATAGAATTAAAGAAAAACTCGAAATTTTAGCCGATGCAGCAAAGTATGATGTTTCTTGTTCTTCAAGCGGAGGGAATCGTAAAAACAAAGAAAAAGGCTTAGGAAATTCTTCTGCTTCCGGAATTTGCCATACCTATACCGAAGATGGTCGTTGTGTATCATTATTAAAAATACTCTTAACTAATTTTTGCATATACGACTGTGCATATTGCGTTACACGAAAAAGCAATGACATTAAAAGAGCTGCCTTTACTGTTGAAGAAGTAGTCGACTTAACTATCAATTTTTACAGAAGAAATTACATTGAAGGTTTGTTTTTGAGTTCCGGGATTTTCAAAAATGCCGATTATACCATGGAACGCTTAGTGAGAGTTGCCAAAAAATTGCGTTTGGAACACAACTTCAACGGCTATATCCATCTGAAAACAATTCCGGGAGCCAGCGATGACCTCATGAGAGAAGCGGGTTTGTATGCCGATCGTTTAAGCGTGAATTTAGAAATCCCAACAGAATCCGGATTAAAACTGTTGGCTCCTGATAAAAATCATCAGCAAATGATTAAACCTATGGGCTTTGTTAAAAATGAAATCATACTCTATGAAGATGAAAAGAAGAAAATCAGATCTGTTCCTAAATTTGCTCCGGCAGGACAAAGTACACAATTAATTGTGGGAGCTACACAAGAAACGGATTTTCAAATCATAAAAGTCGCAGATCATTTTTACAATAATTTCAACTTAAAAAGAGTGTATTATTCAGGTTATGTACCTGTTGCTGATGATTCTCGTTTGCCTGCTTTAGGCACACAAGTCCCTATGGTAAGAGAAAACAGACTTTATCAAGCCGATTGGTTAATGCGGTTTTATGGTTTTAAAGCTGATGAAATTGTCGAAAGAAATAATCCTTTTCTAGATTTGGAAGTAGACCCAAAATTAGGTTGGGCACTACGCAACATTGACAAATTTCCCGTGAATTTACAATATGCCCCTTTAGAAATGATTTTACGAATTCCCGGCGTAGGTGTAAAATCAGCACACAAAATTGTACAGGCCAGACGTTTTCAGAATCTCACCTTGGAACATATTAAAAAAATGGGCGTAGCAACAAACCGAGCAAAATACTTTATAACTGTGGCTAATCCAAATAAACATCTGCAATTCTTAGACAGCATGCATCTAAAAACTGTGATTTTGAATGAAACAAAAAGTAAATTTGAAAAACAATTTAGCTCCCAATTATCTCTATTGAATGACCATTCTTTCTTACGATAGTACTTTTGAAGGATTACTAACAGCTGTATTCGAAATCTACGAATATAAACATGTTGATGCTGTTATTACAAAATCTTCCTTATATCAGGAGGCACTTTTTAGTGAAGCAACATTAGTTATAACGAACAAAGAAAAAGCCGATAGAGTTCTTACCAGATTAGAAAAACAGTTAGGTAAAAATGGCATCAGCCAATTGTTATACGCCTATTCTTCAGAAAGCGAAACTATGGAACACATTATAAGCAATGTTATTTTTTATGCTATTTCCTGTCCTGGCAAAAACATCTTGAATGATTACTCCAACCCTTTTGTACTACAACTTTCAAAACTGGTAAAAAGTGTTGGAAGAGAAAAACACAGAATGGAAGCTTTTGTTCGCTTCGAATTATTAAAAGACAACATCTATTTTGCTAAAATTAACCCCGATTTTAATGTTTTACCTTTAATCACTGCTCATTTTAAAGAACGATATCAAGATCAGAAATGGATTATTTATGACGAAAAACGAAAATATGGCATTTACTATGATTTAAATGAAGTCGCTATCATTTCTTTACCCGATCAAAAAGAAACATTTAATCAAGATAAAGATGTTATTTTTCACGAAAGCGAAATGAACTATCAAAAATTATGGATAGAATATTTTGATCACACCAACATTAAAGAAAGAAAAAACACCAAGTTGCATTTACAACATGTTCCTAAAAGGTATTGGAGTTATTTAACCGAGAAAAAAATCCTGTAACCATTTCTTTTAGTGCCGTTAAGAATTGAAAATTAGATTGAAAACACAAGTTTTTATAAAAAAACTTACCTTTGCAAAAAAATAATTAACCATGCCTAAAATCGGCAACATACAGTTACCTGATTTTCCATTGCTATTAGCACCGATGGAAGATGTGAGCGATCCGCCATTTAGACGTTTGTGTAAAATGCACGGAGCCGACTTAATGTATTCTGAATTTATTTCTTCTGAAGGATTGATTAGAGACGCCATCAAAAGTCGTCAAAAATTAGACATCTTTGATTATGAGCGACCAGTCGGTATTCAAATCTTTGGCGGCGACGAAGAAGCGATGGCTATGAGTGCTAAAATTGTAGAGACCGTTCAACCCGATTTAGTAGATATTAACTTTGGTTGCCCTGTTAAGAAAGTAGTTTCTAAAGGTGCCGGTGCCGGAGTTCTAAAAGACGTTGATCTAATGGTTCGTCTAACCAAAGCAGTCATCAAAAGCACAAGCTTACCGGTAACCGTAAAAACACGTTTAGGTTGGGATGAAGACTCTATAAACATCGATGAAGTTGCAGAACGTTTACAAGATATCGGTGTACAAGCTTTAACTATCCACGCACGAACCAGAGCTCAGATGTACAAAGGTCATTCAGATTGGTCGCACATTGCCCGCATCAAAGAAAATCCGAGAATTACCATGCCTGTTTTTGGGAATGGTGATATTGACAACCCGGAAAAAGCGTTGGAATACAAAAATAAATATGGTATTGACGGCATCATGATTGGTCGTGCGGCAATAGGCTATCCCTGGATTTTCAACGAAATCAAACATTTCTTTGAAACCAGAGAACATCTTGATGCGCCAACTATGAAAGACCGAATCGAAGCTGCAAAAAACCATTTGATCTGGTCCATGGAATGGAAAGGAGAACGCTTGGGAATTGTAGAAATGCGTAGACATTACACTAATTACTTCAAAGGCATTCACGGATTTAAAGAATACAAACAAAAATTAGTCACTACGGATGGACACAATGAAATGCTGAATATTTTTGAAGAAATAGCGGATGCTTATCACGATTATATAATTACTCCATAGACAATATGAGAAACAAGAAAGCCAAACTTAAGTTTGGCTTTCTTGCTATATATTTTTCAAATTGATGATTTCCTGATCGGTTAAGAATCTCCAATTTCCACGAGGTAAATTCTTTTTGGTTAAACCGGCAAAAACCACTCGATCTAACTTAATCACATCATAATTCAATGCTTCAAATACCTTACGAACGATTTTAATATTAGCCGTTTTCATTTTAACTCCTATTTCACTCTTCGGTTGATTTTCAATATACGTGATTTCCTCAACAAATACTTTATGATCGTCAATAGTTAATCCGTTTTTGATTTTTTCTAAATCATCAAATTTCAAGTTTTTATCCAAACTCACTTGATACAACTTAGTCGAACGTTGATTAGGACTTGTAAATTTCTTTACCATATCCGTATCATTGGTAAACAACAACAAACCTGTAGTTGTTTTATCCATTCTACCAACAGGTTGTAATTTAGCACGTGTTGCATTTCGAACCAAATCTAAAACACTTGGCGCATTTTTATCTTCGTCATGAGACGTTGAAAAGTTTTTTGGCTTGTTTAATAAAATATATTCTTTTTTTTCAGGAGTAATTAAAGCTCCGTCAAAATGAACTACATCTGTTGGTTTTACCTTGTAACCCATTTCAGTCACCGCTACTCCGTTTACTTTTACATTTCCGCTTTGGATGTAAATATCAGCTTCTCTACGGCTGCACATTCCAGAATTTGCAATGTAGCGATTCAAACGCATTTCATCTGAATTTGATGCTGCTGGTTTTGGCTTTGGTTTCGGTTTTCCTTCAGGTTTAAAATATTTCGCCTGACCGCCAGACGAACTGTCATTCCCTCTCGAACTGCGTTCCTTTTTAAATCCTCCTTGTCTTCCAGACCCAGGATTTTTTCTATCATTCCCTTGATGACGTGACATAAACTATTTTTTTGCAAAGATATATTAATAAATGGAAAGTAGTTTTTTTCCGTGAACTAAAACACTCGGTTTTATCAAAACAATACAAAAAACGCCACTTAATATAATGATTTTAAGCAGGAAATGAAGTTTTACATACATTGACTTTTCACTAGCTTTCCACAATTGGATTAAAAAAAGTATCAGCAAGAAGTAACTCATGTAAAAATAAATTTCCATGTAACCTACATTGTATATTTCGGTCAAGAAGTAAACCGGAATAATAGAAAAAACAGTTAAGGTCGTAATAATTGTTTTTGCTGTTTTTTCACCAAATCTCACGGAAATGGTTTGATAGTTATTCGCCAAATCACCTTCTATATTTTCCAAATCTTTCACCAATTCTCTAATCAAGATCAGTAAAAACAAAAACGTAGCATGTGCAAAAATAACGTGATAGAAATTTTTAAAATACATCAACACTCCAAAGAAAGGCAGAACAGCCAAAAGCGCAGCTGTTAAGTTACCAATCATAGGATAACGTTTCAATTTATGAGAATAGAACCAGATGAGAAAAATATAAGCCGAAAAAAAGAGAACAGCACGCCATGAAATAAAACTCATCAATACCACAACAATAAAATTAACCGAAAAGTACACTTTTAGCTTGGTACTTTGGCTAACCAACCGGTCGATCATTACTTTTTTCGGACGATTGATTAGGTCTTTTTTAGCATCATAAAAATTATTGATGATATAACCCGAAGCAATACTTAAGGAAGAAGCCAGTACAATTAAAAACAACTTCCAATCGAGCAAAATATGCAAAGCGCTTTCTTCGGGAGCCAGAATAAAAATAGCTGAAAGATATTGCGCTAAAGCAATAACCCAAATATTATAGCCTCTAACAACTGAGAAAAAGCTGAAGATTTTGGTCAGTAATAATTTGGATTTTCTGGAAAACATATCAATTTAATAGGTTAATTTAAAAGACTTGAGCTCTTAAAGCAATCTGAAACCGAAATGTACACCTAAAAATTGTATACTACCTCTAATTTATAATCTTTTAACGCTACTTTAGCTTTTTCCAAGTCTTGTGTAAAACCTAAAATATAGCCACCTCCGCCAGAACCACATAATTTTAAGTAGTAATCATTGGTTTCAATTCCTTTTTGCCATATTTGGTGGAATTGTTCCGGAATCATTGGTTTAAAGTGATTTAAAACTACACCCGAAAGTTTTTTAGTATTCTCAAAAAGTGATTTCACATCGCCGTGTAAAAAGTTTTCCACACAAGCATCGGTATATTTTACAAATTGAGATTTTAACATGTTACGGAATCCTTGATCTTTTAAGTTTTCCATAAAAATATTTACCATCGGTGCTGTTTCACCAACAATTCCTGAATCGATCAAGAACACAGCTCCTTTTCCATTAGTAGATTGGCTAGGAATTCCCGTTGGTTCAATATTGTCTTTTGAATTGATAAGAATTGGCAAACTTAAATAACTGTTTAACGGATCTAATCCGGAACTTTTTCCGTGGAAGAAAGATTCCATTTGGGAAAAAACAGTTTTTAACTGTAATAATTTTTCACGTGTTAGATTTTCAAGAACTGTAATTTTATCATTTGCATATTTATCGTAAATAGCCGCTACTAAAGCTCCGCTACTTCCTACGCCATATCCTTGCGGAATACTAGAATCAAAGTACATTCCGTTAGCTACATCCTGATTTAATTCTTCCAAGTTGAAAGTAACCAAATTAGGTTGTTCCTTTTGCAAATCCGCTAAATACAGAGCGAACTTGCGCAAACTCTCATTTGATTTTTGAGCCGTTTCCGAAAGATTTTCGTCTTTCTTTAATGCTCCTTTATAGAAATTATAAGGTATAGAAAGTCCTTTTGAATCCTGAATAATTCCGTATTCACCAAAAAGTAAAATCTTCGAGTAAAATAATGGTCCTTTCATGTATTTAGTAGCTTATTAAATAATTCAAGTAAATGTACAAAAAATTATAATAGGTTTTTCGCACCTTCACCAATTTCGTCGCAAATGTACTGACCATTTTGACAATATCCAACTAATTCATTTTGAATAAACTGTAAAACTTTTTCTTTTACACTTTCAGGATACAAGACATGCACATTAGCGCCGGCATCAAGCGTAAAACAAACCGGAACTTGAGTTTCGTTTCTAAACTTCCAAATTTTATTAATGATTTCCAATGTATTAGGTTTCATCAAAATAAAATAAGGCATAGAAGTCATCATCATAGCATGCAAAGTCAAAGCTTCGCTTTCGACTAATTCCACAAATTTTTCCAAATTTCCTTCCGAAAGAATTTGCTTGATCGCTGTTAAATTGTGTTGTGCCTGTTCAAAACGCTGGTTAGCAAACGGGTGATTGTGCATTAAATTGTGACCAACCGTACTCGAGACTTGTTTTTCGCCTTTGTCGACCAATAAAATTGTATCTTGATATTTCTTGAAATTTTCATGAACTGCTGAATATTCAACTCCAAACAAATCAGAACTTTCAGCGGTATCTTGATGGCGTCCCCAAATTACCACTTCTCCTTTCACGCTTCGGCAAGCACTTCCACTTCCTAAACGCGCTAAAAACGAAGCTTTTTGGTTAAAATAATCTTCGGAAATTTCAGGTTTTAGCATTTTTTCTAAACTCATGATATTCACCGCCAATGCAGCCATTCCTGATGCAGAAGACGCAATTCCCGAACTATGCGGAAATGTATTTTGGGTATCAATTTCTAAATGATACAATTTCAAATACGAACAATAGCTTTCTATTCGTTCCAAAAACTTTTGAATTTTCGGTTTAAAATCTTCTTTTGGTTTTCCCTCAAAAAGCAAATCAAAAGAAAAATCATCGGATGGATTTTGTTTGGCACTAACTTTTAAAGACGTAATCGTTTTACAGTTACTCAAGGTAAAACTAATGGAAGGATTTGCCGGAATTTGATCTCCCGTTTCTTTTTTCCCCCAATATTTTACCAATGCAATATTACTTGGCGCACTCCATGAAAATGTCGCTTTTTCAACACTTCCATAGTTTGTCGCTACAAAATCCTGATTTGAAAACATATTGTTTTTTGCTGCAAAAATACCACTTTTGACTGTTTATTCGTTACTTTGCCCAACAAATTAAAAATATGAATTCTTATTTACGCATTATTTATGTGGTGGTAATTTGTTTAGCTGTGGGCTACTTATCATCGCTTGTTACACAAAGTTCCGTTACCACTTGGTATCCAACAATAGAAAAACCATTTTTCAACCCGCCCAACTGGCTTTTTGCTCCGGTTTGGACCTTACTTTATATTATGATGGGAATTTCCGGTGGAATGATCTGGACGGCTTACGAAAGCGATCCTGAAAAAGTAAAAAAAGCGATGTTGTTTTTCACCGTTCAGTTGTTATTGAACGTATTATGGAGTTATCTTTTCTTTGGGCTAAACAATATTCTTGTCGCTCTAATCGAAATTATTTTATTGGCACTGATTATTTACGAAACGATTCATTTGTTCAAAGAAATCAAACCCAAAGCAGCTTGGCTTTTAATTCCGTATTTGGCTTGGGTTCTGTTTGCAACAGTTTTAACTGCTTCTATTTTTTGGTTGAATCGCTAAACGCTATAGCTTGGGCAGCAATAAAACCGCCTGTCCAAGCATTTTGAAAATTAAAACCTCCGGTAATAGCATCAATATTCAGCACTTCGCCCGCCAAATAAAGATTGGGTAAAATTTTACTTTCCATGGTTTTAAAATTGATTTCTTTTAAATTGACACCGCCAGCCGTTACAAACTCTTCCTTAAATGTACTTTTTCCGTTGACCTGAAAAACAGCATTCGTCAATTGGTTTGCCAAAGTCGTCATCTGCTTTTTATTGACATCAGCCCATTTGGTTTCCGGCTGAATTTCGGAAGCTTTCAAAATACTTTCCCACAGTCGTTTTGGAAAATCAAATGGGCAGAATTTATCGGTATTTTTTTTGGCATTTTCCAATTTCAACTCGTTCAATTGTTCCAAGGTTTCTTCGAAATTTTGATCTTTTAACCAATTGACCTGAATTCTAAACTGATAATTCACATCGGCTAATTCGCGAGCACCCCATGCCGACAAACGCAAAATAGCCGGACCACTCATTCCCCAGTGTGTAATCAACAAAGGTCCGGAAGCTTTCAACTTACTTCCTTGCACCTTTACACTGGCTTGAGCTGCAACACCCATTAAATTCTTAATACGTTCGTCCTTAATATTAAAAGTGAAAAGCGAAGGAACCGGAGCAACAATTTGGTGACCCAATTCGACCAACATTTCCCAAATTTTAGGATTACTTCCGGTGGCAATAACCACATTTTCTACAGCAAAAGTTTCTTTAGTTGTTTCTACTTTCCAAAAATCTTCGGTTTTATACAACGACTGAACACTTTGTTGCGTTAAAATAGCTATTCCCAATTGCTGGGTAGCTCTTAGAAAACAATCTACAATAGTTTGCGAAGAATCAGTGTCAGGAAACATGCGTCCGTCTTCTTCAATTTTTAAATTGACGTCGTGTTTTTCGAACCATTCTATGGTATCGCCTGAACAAAATTGATGAAATGGTCCTTTTAATTCTCTTTCGCCTCTGGGATAAAATTTCACCAACTCATTGGGCACAAAACAAGCATGAGTTACATTACAACGTCCGCCTCCCGAAATTTTAACTTTCGACAAAACTTCTTTTCCTCGTTCCAAAATAGCCACTTTTAACTCCGGATTGTTTTCTACAATATTAATAGCGGTAAAAAATCCGGCGGCACCACCTCCTATAATTATTACATCGTAATCGGTATTCATATTCTATCGGGAAAATCGGTTATTATACCATCAATTGGAAATCGCTTAATATGTTCTATATCTTCAGGGTTGTTAACAGTCCATGTATTTATTTTCAAACCCATTTCTTTGGCTTTATCACAACTATCCTTTGTTAATAACGAAAAATGCGGATGAATTGCTGAAGCATTGAATTCAGTCGCCAACTCCATAGCTTGTTCCATGCTAGCTTGCGTTAAAACCGCGATTGGAATTTCGGTATTCAATCGGGAAAAGGCTTTTAATTCAGAATATTGAAAACTGGAAATAATAAAATCATCTGGTTGCCAATGCTTTTCTGAAATGTATTTTTTCAGAATCTCAAAAACCGGAAGTGCGGTGTGTTCGCCTTTTAGTTCAATATTAATCCAACATTTTCTATCAACTAAATTCAACACTTCTTCTAAAGTAGGAATTTGAAATTCATCTTTTATTTTGATGTTTTTCAATTCGTCCAGACTAAAATTAGAAATCGCTCCGATGGTATTCGTCAAGCGATCCAACGTGAAATCGTGAAAAACGACTACTTCTCCTGATGCACAAACATGTACATCTATTTCAATAGCATTGACCTTTAAATCTATTGCTTTTTGAATAGATTCCAATGTGTTTTCGGTTATATATCCCGAAGCGCCTCTATGTCCAATTATATAAAACATTCCCACAAAGATATAATAGTTTCAGTTTTTGATCGTTTAATTTTGTAAAGAATAAATATCGGAAAACATGAAAAAGACAGTATTACTATTAACATTAGCTTTATTTTTAACACAGTGCACTACTACAAGTTCCTTCAATTATCGCGATGATTTTAAATCATTGAACGAAAAAGAAACACAAGCATTTTTGAAAAGCAAGTCGGCAACAAGCGACAGTAAATCAGTTGTTATTTTAACACAAGGTTTTAAAGGCGAACAAGTTACAGCTACTCAAAACAATAAAACCATTTACAAGCAGTATCCTATCAGCAATTTAAAAACAAAATATGCAGATAGTTTTAGTTATAGCAATACAAGTAATTTAGTTATTGAGGATAATTTCTTAAAAAAACAGGTAACTATTCCCGTTAAAGAGGCTAAAGAATACAAATTTGTTTATATAATGATTGAAGGAAGCGGAAGCGATGCCAAGTACAAAATCACTTTTAGTCATAAATTAAGACCGTTGGACTAAAAGTATAACAAACAAAAAAGCCAGACAATGTCTGGCTTTTTAAGTGGTACCTCCAGGAATCGAACCAGGGACACACGGATTTTCAGTCCGTTGCTCTACCAACTGAGCTAAGGTACCTTGTAATCATTTGAGCAGTATTGCTTGCTGATTGCGGGTGCAAATATAGAACCAATTTTATATTTTCCAAAACAATTTTCAAAAAAAAATCAATTTGTATATTTGCAGGACAAACAAAACGATATGCTTTTAACGCTTGACGCCGGAAACACGCTTTTCAAAGGCGCTGTTTTTGAGAACAATAGAATACTTTATCAGTTTTATTGCCCCTTTATTGAGGCTGAAAAAAAAATTGGAAAAATTTTTTCTGAGTATCCAAAAATAACGCATTCTATCTATTCATCGGTTGTTATTGGCGATTCAAACTTGGTTGAAATCTTAAAAAAAAGAACGCAACTCACCCAAATTAACCATCAATTTAATTTTCCTTTCAAAAATTTATATACCACTCCTAGTACATTAGGAATAGACCGAATGGTTTTATCGGCAGGAGCCAATTTAAATTTCCCTAATAAAAATGTTTTAGTAATCGGAGCCGGCACTTGTATCACTTATGATTTCGTAAACGCAAATAATGAATATTTAGGAGGAGCCATTTCGCCAGGCATACAAATGCGATATAAAAGTTTAAACAATTATACATCAAAACTTCCGTTATTAGAAAAGGAAATTCCGGAGAGCTTCATCGGAAACAGTACTCAAAATGCAATTCATTCTGGAGTAATCGATGGAATTATCTATGAAATTGAGGGGTTCATTTCCCAATATTTTCTTAAATATCAAGATTTAACAATTATTTTAACAGGTGGCGATGCAGATTTTTTGGCTAAAAGCTTAAAAAGCACCATATTTGCCAATTCAAATTTTCTTCTGGAAAGTCTGAATTTAATTTTTACACATTGTATAGATAATGATTAAAAAAATAATTTTGTCGGTTGGTTTACTATTTAGCCTTTACTCCTATTCTCAGGAAGGAACTTCTTCTCCTTATTCTTATTTCGGACTAGGAAAAGATCGTTTTAGAGGAACTCAAGCTCAAAGGGCGATGGGAGGATTAGCTATTGAAGGAGATAGTATTGCTATGAATTTGCAAAATCCGGCCTCTTACTCTCATTTAAAACTAACGGCTTTTGCTATTGGCGGCACAACAAGTTTCACAACTATGAAGAATGAAACGGATAGTGAAAAAGCAAAACGTACTACTATTGACTATCTAGCCATCGGTATTCCTATGGGGAAATTTGGAGCTGCAATTGGTTTAAAACCTTATTCTTCTGTTGGCTATAAATTCCAAGATACTTATGTTGACAACAATAGTTTTGACACTACTAAGAAATTTACCGGAAACGGAAATATCAATAATTTCTTTGGTGGCGCATCTTATACAATCAACAGCAATTTCAGCGTTGGTACTCAATTCGAATATAACTTTGGGACTATTGAAAATGAAGTTATTGAAACTCACACTGGTCTTCAGTTAAGCACCAGAGAAAATAACACAGCGCAAATTAAAGGTATTACCTACAGCTTCGGTGTTTTATACAACAAAAAACTATCTAATGGATTAAAGCTAAACGGAAGTTTTACCCTTAGTCCTGAAACAAAATTAAACATATCAAACACTAGAAATATTGCCACTGCTGCTTATTCACAAAGCACCGGTACAGAATATGTAAACGATAGTCAAGATATTGAAATTGCGGATTACAAAGCGGTTATCCCTACAAAATATAGTTTTGGAGCGGGAATTGGAAAACAAAACAACTGGTTAGTTGGTGCTCAGGTTATTTTACAAAACAATAGTAAAATGATTAACTTATCCAGTGCAAACACTAGCGGTGATTTTGAAAATGCACAAACATATATTGTAGGGGGGTACTACATACCTAAATATGATTCGTTTTCAAGTTATTTTAGCAGAGTTGTTTACAGAGCGGGATTTAGATATAACAAAACAGGATTAATCGTTAACAACGAAAGCATAAAAGATTATGGCATGAATTTTGGTCTAGGATTACCACTAGGAGTTTCAAAAGTAGATGTTGGATTTGAATTTGGTAAAACAGGAACCACAAGCAACGGATTAATCCAAGAAAATTATTTCAACATCAGCATTGGATTCTCCATAGCAGATAAATGGTTTAGAAAAACTTTAATCGACTAATATTACGCAATGAAAAATTAATGAAAATGAGAACTAAATTAACCTTATTAGCCCTTGCAGCAAGCTTCTTTTCGTTCGCACAGAACGTTGATTGTGCTGAAACTTTAAGCCTTATGGCAACTTCTGCCAAAGCTAAAGATGCATCTGCCTACGACTACTTGAACAGCCTAAGAAAAGAATGTCCAACGTATGACTACAGAACATATGCTTACGGTATTTTTGCTATCAGAAACAACATTGATAAGGCAAAGGACAATACTGAAAAGGAAAAATATGTTCGTGATTTATTGAAATTATATGATGAATATCAGCAATATTTCCCACAAAAATCGGGTAATATAGATATGAAGAAAGGTTTAGAGCTTTTCAACTACAATGTTGGTTCACAAGAAGAAATCTTCAACTCACTTGACAAAGGTTTCAAAAATGACTTGGCTAATTTTGATAGTACTAAAGCGCTATATGCTTATTTTGAAATTTTAGTAAACAATCACAAAGCAAACAAAGGCGTTACGCTTCAGCAAGTGTTTGACAAATATGACGATGTTTCTGATAAGTTAAGTTCTTTAAAAGAAGAAGACACTAATGCTTTAGACAAATTATTAGAAAAAGAGGAGGCCGGACAAACATTAGACAGTAAAGAAGTTAAAGCTAAAAACAAATATGAAGGAAACATTGAAGACATCGGAGTAGTAACTTCAAGTATGGATGCTATTATCGTTGAGCTATCAACTTGTGATAAATTAATTCCTTTCTACCAAAAAGGCTTTGAAACGAACAAAACAAACGAGCAATGGTTAAAACGTGCCGCTGACCGTTTAGAAGCTAAAGAATGTGATACAGATCCTTTATTCTCTAAAATTTCAGAAGCATTATACAAATTAAACCCAAGTGCAGATGCTGCTTATAAATTAGGAGTTGTAGAAGCTCAAAAGAAAAACAACACTAAAGCTTTAGAGTATTTCAACAAAGCTGCTGATATGTATACTGACAACACTAAAAAAGCTGCAGTATATTTCAAAATAGCAACGATGTACTCTAAATCAAATAAAAGTCAAGCCAGAACTTACGCTAGAAAAGCTTTACAGGTTAAACCATCTTATGGAAAAGCGTATTTGTTAATTGCTCAAATCTACGGAAATAGCATTAACGAATGTGGTAATGACCAATTTGAAAAAAGAGCAATGTACTGGTTAGCGGCTCAATATGCTGACAAAGCAGGTAGTGTTGATCCTTCATTGAAAGCGACAGCCAATAAAATGGCTTCCGGATACAGAGCTGCTGCTCCTTCAAAAACAGAAATTTTCCAATCAGGAAAAGCAGGTCAAAGAATTGCTTTTAACTGTTGGGTTGGAGAAAGCATTGTTGTACCGAGTCTATAATATGAATAACAGCAAAAAAAATAGCATTTTAAGCATGGTCACGATTCTTGTCGTGACTATGTTTTTTTCATGCGAAACGTCACTTCGCGATAAACAAAAAATGAACCAATCGTCATTTATGCCTATTGGAGAAGCTGACACCATTAATCTTAAATACACCGATTCAGGAAGAATAAAATCTATTCTGAAGAGCCCGAAAATGCTTGACTATAGCCAAATTGAAAACCCGTTTGTAGAGTTCCCAAAAGGGGTTTTAGTCACCATCTACGACGAAAACAACAACATCACTACGGTTAAGTCAGATTATGCCATCAGTTATAAAAAAACAGATATTATTGACCTGCAAGGCAATGTCATTATTTCTTCTTATGATGGTAAAAAAATGGAAACTTCGCAACTGTACTTTGATCAAAAAAACGAATGGTTCTTTACCGAAAAATTCTTTAAATATTCTGACAGCGAAGGTGGTTTTTTACAAGGCCCTGGAGTTGACTTTAGCAAAGACTTCAAAATTTTCAACACGCAGAAAAGCACCGGAGAGGTCAACAGCGCAGAATAATATGTACTTTTCTTTATCAAAATATTTAACTACATTTGATAAAAAAATATTATGACTTTTTATAAAATTTTCTACTTCATTTACCTCATTTTTGCAGGTTTCTTTTTTTACAACGCGTATATGAAAATACAGGAAGGAGAAAGCCCATGGCTTAGTATTATCATTGCTTTAGTTGCCATTGGCATGTTTTTCTTCAGAAGATATTTTTACAACAAATATCAAAATAACAACAAATAATATCCTATGAACATTGTGATAATTATTGTTTGTTTAATCCTTTCTGCTTTTTTTTCAGGAATGGAAATAGCTTTTGTCTCTTCAAATAAAGTTTTTATTTCACTAGAAAAAAAACAGAACAATTTCAACGCCAAAGTTTTAGCCAAAATCACCGAAAAACCTTCTCAATTTATCACAGCCATGTTAGTTGGCAACAATGTGGTATTGGTCATCTACGGGATTTATTCTGGCAATATGATTATGGACTGGTTCAATTCTCTACCATTCGAACTTTCCTCTTTCGTTAGCCTTTTGCTACAAACACTTATTTCAACAATTATCATTTTAGTCACCGCTGAATTTCTTCCGAAAGTATTCTTTCAAATTTACGCGAATAGTTTCATGAAGCTTTTTGCTTTTCCGGCTTATATTTTTTACCAGATTTTTTATGGTGTTTCGCGTTTCATCATTTCAATTTCTGATTTTGTACTGAAAAAATTCTTTAAAACAGAAGGAGATCAAGTTCAAGATTACTTTAGCAAAGTAGAACTAGGCAACTTCATCACCGAGCAAATGAATGGCGTAAGTAATGAAGACGATATTGATTCTGAAATTCAGATTTTTCAAAATGCTTTGGAATTCTCAGATGTTAAAGCCAGAGATATCATGACACCTCGAACAGAAATTGCGGGTGTTGATATTTTAGATTCTGTTCAAGATTTACGTAGTTTATTTGTAGAAACGGGTTATTCAAAAATTGTTGTGTATCAAAATTCAGTCGATGATGTTTTAGGATATGTTCATTCATTTGAACTTTTCAAAAAACCAAAAACCATAAAATCAGTAATGATCCCTATGGAGTTTGTTCCGGAGACTATTTACATCAAAGACTTATTGAATATCCTAACCAAAAAGAGAAAGAGCATGGCTGTGGTTCTGGACGAATACGGCGGAACATCAGGAATTATTACCGTTGAAGATATTATTGAAGAACTTTTTGGCGAAATTGAAGACGAACACGATTTGGATGAAGAATTGATCGACGAACAAATTGAAGACAACATTTTTTTATTTTCTGCTCGTTTAGAAGTTGAATTTCTCAATGAGAAATACAATTTGAATATTCCCGAATCAGATTCCTATAGTACGTTAGGAGGATTTATAGTTCACAACACTAAAGAAATTCCTCAGAACGAAGAAAAAATACAAATTGAAAATTTCGAAATCACTATTCATTCAGCTACAAACAAAAAAATTGAATTGGTTCGTTTTTCAATTCAAGAACATAAATTATAAAAAATCAAAATTTTAGCGTAAATATTATTTTTCTTTTTTATTATTAAATAGATAATTGTATTTTCGCCCTCTGAAAAAAAGTAAATTGATATAAAATGGCAGTTTTAGGAAAAATTAGACAGCGCTCAATTTTATTAATTGGAGTTATCGGATTCTGTTTATTAGCCTTCGTTATTGGTGATGTAGTACAAAACGGAAGCTTTGGTGTTAATTCTAACAACATAGGTTCAGTAAACGGAACAGATATTGACGCTCAATTTTTTATGCGTAAAGTGGCTCAGGTTGAAAAACAAAGCCAAAACATGTCCAACACTCAAGCAATGAACAGTGTTTGGGAGCAAGAATTAAGAGGTATCATTGTTGGTGAACAAATTGAAAAATTAGGCTTAGGTATTGCTGATGACCAATTGATCAATGTAATCAAAACTAATCCATACTTTGTTCAAAATCCACAATTCTTAAATGCTGCGGGACAGTTTGATGAGGCAAAATTCAGAGAATTTGTAAAGTCTTTCAAAAATGATCCAAACCAAGATCGTTGGGCAGAATGGCAAAACTTCGAAAAAGAAGTTGAGAAATCGGCTATTGAGCAAATTTATTTCAACTTATTAAAAGGGAGTATTTATACTACTAAAGCTGAAGGTAAATTCAAATATTTGGCTGAAAACAAAAAAGCAGACTTTGAATATGTAACAGTTCCTTTCAACACTGTTAATGATGATGAAGTTAAAGTTTCGGATGACGAAATTATTGCTTACATGAAAAAAAGCCCTAAAAAGTACAAATCAGATAACACTAGAACGATTGACTATGTTTTGTTTGAGAACAAAGCTTCAAAGGAAGACGAGCAAAATGTAGAAAAAATAATCAATGATGTTTTATATGGCGGAAAAGTTGAGTTTAATGACAAAACTAAAACTAATGACACTATTCCTGCATTTAAAAATGTTACCAATGTTGCTGAGTTTGTAAACAAATATTCTGACATCAAATTCGATTCTACTTACTTAGCAAAAAGTGAATTGCCATTAGATTATCAAGAACAATTATTTAATTTAGGAAAAGGTGAAGTTTTCGGACCTTACTTATTTAACAATCACCAATGTGTTTCCAGAATGTTAGACAGAAAACCAAATGCTAGTGCTAAAGCTAGTCATATTTTAATTGGTTTTACCGGAGCTGAACGCTCAACTGCTACAAGAACTAAAGAAGAAGCACAAACCTTAGCTAATGAATTATTAGCAAAAGTAAAGGCTAATCCTAACGAGTTTGCTTCATTGGTACTTGCTAACAGTGATGATCCGGGGTCTAAAAACAACGGTGGTGTATATGACAATATTGCTCCAGGACAAATGGTACCAAAATTCAACGATTTCGTTTTCAACAATCCGGTTGGAACAGTTGGTGTCGTTGAAACAGAATTTGGTTTCCACGTAATTAAAGTTTTAGATAAATACGATGCTGTATTATTAGCTACAATTGCAAGAAGCATCGAGCCTTCTGAAGCTACTATTGATGCTGTTTATACACAAGCAAGTAAATTTGAAGCTTTAGCAAACGAAAAAGCATTTGACGAAGCAACTAAAGAATCTAAATTAACAGCAACACCTGCAAGCAATCTAAAAGCTACTGACGAATATGTAGCTGGCCTAGGTACTCAAAGAGAAATTGTACGTTGGTCATTCAATAACGATACTTCGGTAGGTGATGTAAAACGTTTCGAAGTTCCTCAAGGTTATGTTATCGCTGTTTTAAAAGAAAAAAACGAAACTGGTTTATTATCTCTTGATGTTGCCAGACAATCTGTTGGAACAATTTTAAGAAATGAGAAAAAAGCAGAAATCATCAAGAAAAAAATGACCGGAGCTACTTTAGAAGAAGTTTCTAAAGCAACTGGCTCTTCTGTGATTTTAGCTTCTGGTGTTTCAACAGCAAGCCCTTTAATTCCTAATGTAGGGAACGAACCAAAAGTTGTAGGAACAGCGTTTGACTTAGAAGCCGGAAAAACTTCAAAATTAATTGATGGTAACAGCGGTATGTTCATGATTAGAGCTAAGACAGTTTCTACGCCTGCTGAACCTGCAAATGTTAATTCATACGTAGAGTCTGAAAATACACAACAAAAGAATGCGGCTCAGATGAGAGCTTATCAAGCCCTTAAAGAAAAAGCGACAATTAAAGACGAAAGAGGTAGATTTTAATATCTATTCTTCCCTAATAACAGAAAAGGAGTCCAAATGGACTCCTTTTTTTGTTCTATAAGACACTAAAAAGCAAATGAAATTATCATTTCATCTACTCATTACAAGAATATCATTCTACAATCACTCTTATCTTTCTTTGATTATTTCCCCATCTCTTTCTCCCTTTTATTCCCATCTAATTGATTATATCCTAAAGAAGATAAAAATAAAACACAATCAGTTTATTGTATTTTTAGTTCTTCTGTTCTTATTAATGCCTTAAAGGACTAATAAACCTCAATGATACAAAAACAAAAAGGCGCTCTATGAGCGCCTTTTAATATGTTTAAACTTCTACATTAGTCTATTCTAGACAATTTTGTTTTCCTTGAAACACTTGCTGTTTTTTGACTATACATTTCCGTTTTAATATCATTCAAAACATTTAATGCTTCTTCTACATAAACATCTTTTTGCATTTCTTCATGCCAACGAACTCTTTTTTCTTTTAACACGGAATCTTTGGCAATTACCGCATCTTCGTATGGCAATGAACTAAAATGAAGATGATTACTATATGTTGTAATAGGTTTGAATTTTTTCAACATCATATCCGTTTTCTCCTCTTCTTTTTCATATTTAACCAAATTCAAGTCAAATTCGTTATCATCTTTTCGTTCAAAAATCCATTTTGCATTTTCATCAATTAATTTAAATTGCTCATTTTGATCTACTCTGCTTTTACTTTTAGCAATAATATTTGCAAAACCATTGGTTACCGGTTTATAATTTGCAGGTTCAATTTTATCCCAAGGTAAAGCGTATTTCTCATCTCTTTCGCCCATATCTAAATACATGAAACGATCCGGGAGCACTACATCGCTCAAAACACCTTCACGCTGTGTTGAACCACCATTAATACGATAAAACTTCTGAGTGGTCGTTTTTAATGCTCCTAAATCCCCAAATGAATTACCACGTACAAACTGATTTAAATCAATTACATTTTGTACCGTTCCTTTTCCATACGTATGTTTACTTCCAATCACCACTCCTCTTTTGTAATCTTGAATAGCAGCCGCAAAAATCTCAGAAGCTGAAGCCGAGAAATTATCCACCATAACTACTAAAGGTCCATCCCATTGTACTTCAGAATCTTTATCAAAAAGAACATCTTGCTTTTTATTTGCCGATTTAACCTGAACTACCGGACCATCTTTAATAAACAAACCAGCCATATTTACAACTGTTTCAAGGGATCCACCGCCATTTCCTCTTAAATCCATGATAATTCCCTGAACACCTTGTTCTTTCAAACGTTCAATTTCTTTGGCAACATCTTTATAAGCATCGCGCTCTTCTCTGTTTTCAAAACTGATATAAAATTTAGGCAGATAAATGATGCCATATTTCTTTCCGTCTTTTTCAACTGTTGAAGATTTTGCAAACGTTTCTTCTGTTTCCACTTCATCTCTAATGATTGAAATTACTTCAATTGTTCCGTCTACTTTTTTAACGGTTAAGCGTACTTCGGTTCCTTTTGCCCCTTTAATCTTTTTAACTACATCATCTAAACGCATTCCGGCAATGTCAATAGGTTCTTCAGTTCCTTGAGCAACTTTTAGGATAACATCACCTGCTTCTAATTCTTTTCCTCTCCAAGCCGGCCCTCCTGAGATTAATTCAGAAACCTCTACAGCATCATTCTTTTTTTGTAAACGCGCACCAATTCCTTCGAATTTTCCACTCATACTAATATCGAACTTGTCTTTATCTTCCGGAGAAAAATAAAAAGTATGCGGATCAAAACGCTCTACTATAGAATTCAAGAAAATAGAAAACCAATCGTTGCGATCTAATTCCTTTTGAATAAAGTTAAAATAGTCATCCAAAGATTTTTTAGAACTTTCGCGAGCTTCTTTTTCTAAGGTTTCAAAAGTTTTCTTTTGGTAAGTATTGTCTTTTTTAAACTTCTCTTCTTCTAATTTTTGTTTATCTGATAAAGTTGATAGAACAGACAATTTTAATTGTTTACGCCATCTGTCTTTTAATTCTTTTTCATTTTTAGCATACGGCAAATGTTCATAATCAACATTAATTACTTCTTCCTTATTAAAATCGAATGGCTTGTTCAATATGGAGCTATAGATTCCTCTTGACTCTTCAATACGTTGCAATAAACGTTGGTTGGTTAAATCAAAAAAAGTCAAATCTTTCTCACGAATTAAATCGTCAATTTTATCCTGATATTTCAGAAACTCTTCGCTATCTGACTGTAAAAAGAAACGCTTTGTCGGATCAATTCCATCAATATATTTCGTGTAAACATCTTTAGAAAAAGTATCGTCTAAAGCAACAGGACTATAATGTCCTTTTTCTAAAATAAAAGAAAGTAATTCCAACAATAATTTGTCTTTTTCAGGATCCTCCACTTTTTTAGTTGAAGGCATAAAACTCCATAGTACGGCAGAAATTACCGTAACCAGCAAAATAATCTTATAATTTCTCTTCATAAAATCAAAAAGTCTTTTCATTCAAAATTTTTCATCTAAGTTACATAAAAAACTATGCCACTTTATGGCAAGGTACGATAATTTTTTGTTAAAGCCTTTACACAATTCGACCAGAAAAAGAGTAATTGCGCGAATTTTAATTAATTTAGCAAAAAAAAAAATTATGAGCAAACCCTTAATCTTAGTTACCAACGACGATAGCATTGTAGCACCGGGAATCAGAACCCTTATAGAAGTAATGAAAGAGATAGGCGATGTAGTTGTAGTTGCTCCTGATAGTCCCCAAAGTGGCATGGGACACGCTATTACCATAAATAACACACTACATTTAGACCGTGTATATTTAGATAAAAAAATTGAACACGAATATAGCTGCTCAGGAACTCCGGTAGACTGTGTAAAAATGGCGGTACATGAAATTTTGAAAAGAAAACCCGACCTATGTGTTTCAGGTATTAACCACGGATCCAATTCTTCTATCAATGTAATTTACTCCGGTACAATGTCAGCAGCAGTTGAAGCCGGTATTGAAGGAATTCCTGCTATTGGTTTTTCACATTTAGATTATGGTTGGGACACCGACTTCGAACCCGTAAAACAGTATGTCAAAAAAATTGCTTTAGAGGTTCTACATAATGGATTACCTGATGGAATTGTTTTAAATGTCAACTTTCCAAAAGCTGATAAAGGGGAAATCCAAGGAATTAAAGTTTGTCGTCAAGCGAAAGCAATGTGGGTTGAAGAATTTGACAAACGCATTAACCCGCAAGGGAAAGAATATTTTTGGCTGACAGGTCGATTCATTAATCAAGACAAAGGTCAAGATACAGATGAATACGCCTTAGAAAATGGCTATGTTTCTGTAGTTCCGGTACAATTTGATTTAACAGCTCATCATGCTATTCAAACACTAAACAATTGGGATTTATAAAATGAAAAATAAAAAAGATTTTATCATTGGCTTCCTCATTGGGATTGCAGGAAGTTTTACAGGCTGTTTTATAGCTCTTCAATTTTTTACTAAAGCCGGTTTTATCGAAGGTTTTATTTTAATGCGTGAAGCAGGTATGATAGGCAAAGTAATTACTTTAGGAGCCATTTTAAACTTAATCATCTTCTTTCTTTTATTGAATAGAAACAAAGAGCTAATGGCGAGAGGAGTCATTCTAGCAATGTTTATTTTAACGGTTTTAACTCTAATTCTATAAGCATGAAATATTACATTATTGCGGGCGAAGCTTCTGGCGATTTACATGGTTCCAATTTAATGAAAGCTCTTTTTGATAAAGATTCACAGGCCGAAATCAGGTTTTGGGGCGGTGATTTAATGCAAAAAGTTGGCGGAACTTTAGTAAAGCACTACCGTGATTTAGCTTTTATGGGTTTTGCCGAAGTAGTAATGAATTTAAAAACCATTTTAAACAATATTTCTTTTTGCAAAAAGGATATCGCTGCTTTTCAACCTGATGCTTTAATTTTTATTGATTATCCTGGGTTTAACATGCGCATTGCACAATGGGCAAAAGAGCAAAAGATACCAACGCATTACTACATTTCTCCTCAAATTTGGGCTTGGAAGGAAAAGAGAATTACGGCCATAAAGCGCGATGTCGATCACATGTACGTTATTTTGCCTTTTGAAAAAGATTTTTACGAAAAGAAACATAATTTCCCGGTTCACTTTGTGGGGCATCCGTTAATTGATGCTATTGAAAACCGAAATTCGGTTAACGAAGAAACTTTCAGAAAAGAGCATAATTTAGGTAATAAACCGATTATTGCATTGTTACCCGGAAGCCGTAAACAGGAAATCAACACAAAACTACCCATTATGCTTTCGGTAGTTCAATATTTCCCAGATTATGAATTTGTGATTGCCGGTGCTCCCGGACAAGAAGATAGTTTTTATCAACCTTTTTTGACGAATAAAAACATTCATTTCATTACCAATAAAACTTACGATTTACTAAGCGTAGCTTATGCTGCATTGGTTACTTCCGGAACCGCAACTTTGGAGACGGCTCTTTTTAAAGTTCCCGAAGTCGTTTGTTATAAAGGAAATTGGATTTCGTATCAAATTGCGAAAAGAATTATCACTTTAAAATACATTTCGTTAGTCAATTTAATCATGGATCAAACCATAGTGACCGAATTGATTCAAGGCGACCTGAACACTGTGAATTTAAAGCGTGAATTGGGAAAGATTTTAGAAACCAAAGGACGTGAAAAAATGATTCAAAACTTCAATTTATTGGAGACAAAGCTTGGAGGAACCGGGGCTAGCGAAAAAACGGCACAATTAATAATAGATAGTTTTAAAAAATAATCTTACATTAGCAAAAAAGAAGAAATTGAAGCAACTGGTATACATTTTAGTATTGGGTATTTTGGCTGTAAGCTGTAAAACACAATCCACAATTGTAACCTCAAAAGAAGAAGCAAAATCAAGAGGACTTTACAGCTATAACGAAGAAAAAAGCATTACCAAAAGCAAAAAAAAGTCAACAAAGAAAAAAGCTTCTAAAAATAGTCTGGCCTATCAAATTATTGATAAAGCTATGGAATATCGAGGAGTTAAATACCGAACCGGTGGTACTACCAAATCAGGAATGGATTGTTCAGGTTTAGTATATGCTTCTTTTAAAAGTTTTGACATTAATGTCCCGAGAACTTCCAGTAGTTTAGCTGACCAAGGTAGAAAAGTAAATAAAAACAATGCTTCACCGGGCGATTTAATTTTTTTTAAAACCAACGGTAGTCGTTCCATTAATCACGTTGGTATTATCACTGAAATTGTTGATGACGAAATAAAATTCATACATGCTTCCACGAGTTCGGGAGTTATAATATCTTCTACTGCTGAGCGCTATTTTGAAAAAACATATGCGCAAATTAACCGATTGATTGAGTAAAAGATTGTTGGTTTAATTTGAAGTTAACGATTTGAAGTTTTTTCCATTTCCACTGATTGTCTACACTATTAGTGTCGCTTTTGGTATTTTTATACGTCATTATTTTCAATTGCCTAAAGTTGTGCTTTACGGAGTATTGCTAGCAACATTAGCTACTTGGTTATGGGCTTTTCTTAAGGCTAAAAAAGAACTTATTCCTACTTCTTTTTTTGGAATTATAACTCTTATTTTTTGTTCAACATTAGGCTTTTCTTGGCTCGATCTTCATCAGGAAAACCAATACAAAAATCATTATTCGCATTTTGAAAAAGCAGATAACCAAATTATTTCGGCTCATATCTTAAACGAATATCGGGCTTCTGCCAAAAACAAAAAATATCAGATCGAAATTACTAGTGTTGACCAAAAGCAAACCTTTGGCAAAGCGTTATTCTATGTCCCAAAGACAAACCAATTTACTTTTGAACCTGATGACCAAATTATTTTTAGTGCCCAATTTTCGCCTTTACCCAAAAATTTAAACAACAATTCCTTTGACTACGGAAAGTATTTAGAAAACCAACAGATTTACAGTGTCATTTTCTTTAAAGATTCTACTTCGTTACAAAAGGGAAATCAAAAAAGTTATCGTCATTATTTATACACAACCAAAAAGAGAATTACCCAAATTTTTGAAAGCTATTCTTGGAAACCGGAAACCTTAGCGATAGTTGAAGCTCTTATTTTAGGCGAACGCTTTTTACTAGACGATTCGTTATTAAAAGAATATCAAAATGCCGGAGTAATGCACGTTTTGGCTATTTCAGGCTTACACGTTGGTATTTTATATTTTGTTTTAGCCTTTCTCATCAAACCTTTAAAACGAATAAAACACGGCAAATATATCCAGTTTGGTATCACCATTGTCTTTTTGTGGTTCTTCGCTTTCTTAACCGGGCTTTCGCCTTCTATCAGTCGGGCAGTGACCATTTTTAGTTTGGTTGCAATCGGAAATCTGTTAAACAAAACGAACATTTCATATAACTTAGTCGCAGTTTCCGCACTGTTTTTATTACTTCTCAATCCGAATTCCCTTTTTGATGTTGGTTTCCAATTGAGTTACGCTGCGGTGTTGAGTATTCTCATTTTTAATCCGTTATTCAGCAAATTTAAAGTTCGTAAAAACAGAATTATTCGCTATTGCATCGATTTAGTTTTGGTTTCATTAGCGGCACAAATTGGAGTTTTACCGTTGAGTATTTATTATTTCAATCAATTTCCGACCTTATTTCTTTTTGCCAATTTATTAGTGATTCCAATGATAACTTTGATTTTAATCGGAAGTATTGCGATTCTTATTCTTCATTGGCTCCCAAGTATTATTAACAACTTCATTGCTTCAATAATTGATTTTTTGGTTACTTTTCTCAATCAATATGTTTCTTGGTTGAACCAATGGGATTTCTTTCGAATACAAAACATTTCTTTCAACACTTTGCTTTGCGTAGTGAGTTATATTGTTATCATTAGTTTTGTTTTTTGGCTGTACAAGAAAAACTATTTTCGTTTTCAACTTTTTTTAAGTACTATTTTGAGTTTTCAATTGGTCTACATTACGACGGTTTTACATCATCAATCGCAACAAGAATTTATTCTTTTTAATAGTAAACAAACCGTTTTAATCGAAAAAGAAAACCAAAAGGCAATTGCTTATACGAATGCTCCTGACGAAAATAACAGAATTATTTCGGATTATAAGAAACAGTCGTTTTGCCATGAAATGAGAATCGAACCCTTGAACAATACTTTGATTGTAAAGGGTAAAAAATGTTTAATCCTTGACAGCTTGGGTATTTATAAAACGACTCTTAAACCAGAAATTATCATTTTAACACAAAACTGTAAAATCAATTTAGAACGAATGATTCAGTCTGTTCGTCCAAAATTAATTATTGCAGACGGCAGTAATTCATATTACCTTTTACAAAATTGGAAAACTACTTGTAGAAAAGAAAAAATCCCTTTTCATGCAACTTCTGAAAAGGGATTATATCAATTTTAAAATTATTTCTTGACTAGTAAACCATTGGCTACAGCTAACCATTTTTCAGGACCTCCGGCAACATATCCGGTACTTCCTAAGGCGTCAAGATTAACTTTTTTACCTTCTTTTTGCTCAGGTTTCACAAACCAAATTGTTGGATAACCTGTTACCCCGAACATATTTTGAAGATTATAATTTTGCTGTTTTAAGGCTTCGCCTTGCGGTGTCCTTTTGGGAAAATCAAGTTCAACTAAAACTACATTTTTTTCTGCCCATTTTTCAAACTCAGGTGTATGAAAAACTTCTTTTTCCAAACGTTTACACCAGCCACACCAATCAGATCCTGTAAAGAAAAACATCATTGGCTTTTTCGTTTTTAATGATTCTTTAGCTGCATCTGAAACATCAGTGTACCACTTAAGCTCCTGTGCCTGAGAGGTTAAAAACGTTAAAAATAAAAAGGATAATACAAAAGCTTTTTTCATTTTCTATTCTTTTCTGTAAATTTAACAAAAAGAGTGCCAAGTTATGTAACTTACTTTACACCGTGCATTAATTTCTTTATAACTGGCGACATTACTATAGATAAAATAGCAATAACAACAGATATAATGGTTAACATCCAAAAGAAATAACTTAAACCATGCTCATTTGCAATTTTATCAATATTCTCTCCAAATTTACCTGCTCCTTTCATACCTATTGCAACTGCTAAATACCAAACCCCAAACATAAAAGCAATCATTCTTGCTGGTACCAACTTAGAAACATAAGATAATCCTACCGGCGAAATACATAGTTCTCCCATTGTATGAAAAAGATAAACTAATATTAGCCAAATCATACTAACAGAAGCTGTTTTTGCTCCTGGTTCAATACCTGTAGCTCCTACTGCAACACAAGCCATACCTAGTGCTAATAATCCCATTCCAATTCCGTATTTTACGTTTGCGCTAGGATTATATTTACTTTCCCACCATTTGGAAAATAAAGGTGCTAATGAGATAATAAATAAGGAGTTCAAGGTTGAGAACCAAGTTGCAGGAACTTCTGTGAGAGGGTTTGTAACTTTTTCTATTTTTAGAAATTCTAATGTTGACTCTGAAAGTGTTAAATAACCCGCAGAATAAAAATCTTTAATTAACATCCAAATAGCAATTCCCCAAATGATCACAAAACTTGTTGATAGAATCAAATTAGCAACTGCATAATTTTTAAATGTTTGTTTGAATAATAAAAACAAAACCCAAGTAATAATTGCTAAAGGAACTATAGTTATTAGAGAATTAATTATCAAGAAAAATGTACTCCAATTCCCGTCTAATACTCTATTAGTATAGTCATTAGCAAAGATGGTCAAAGAGTTAGGCGATTGTTCAAAAATTGCCCAAAAGAAAATAGTTAAAAAAGCAAAGAATGTAACCGCGATCATTTTTTCTCTGGTAATTTGAGAATAACGTAATAAACGACTCACCAAAAGAATAATAAAAGTACCTAATGCTGTTAGAATAGCAATATTGTTACCATTTTCGCCTAAAAAACCGAAAATATCTACCGCACCACCAGAAATTTTAGAAGCAGGATCATTTAAAATCCATAATAATCCTAAAACGGAAGAAATTCCTATTAAAATTAAATCAACGGTTGTAAAAGGATTTTTTTTATCAGTATCACTGCTTTCAGCTTTCGCTTTACTCTCTGCAGTTGGTTTTAAGCCAATGTCTCCAAAGATGTTTTGAGATAACCAAAATTGTAACATTCCGAAGAACATAAAAATACCGGCCAATCCAAATCCGTAACTCCATCCTACTTTTTCACCTAAGTAACCGCATAATAAAATCCCGAAAAATGCACCTGCATTTACCCCCATATAAAATAAAGTATAAGCTCCGTCTTTTTTCTCAGGTCTATCTTTATACATTTCGGAAATTATCGAAGTCATGTTGGGCTTAAAGAAGCCATTTCCAAAAACCAAAAGAACTAATCCTAAATATATTGAAAATTCAGTTTCTACAGCCATAGAAGCATGACCTAAAGTCATTAAAACAGCTCCTACAACGACCGCCCATCTAAAACCAATAATTTTATCTGCAAAATATCCGCCTAACATGGTAGACAAATAGACCAAGCCAACATACGACCCAAAAAGAGCAGATGCATTTTCTCTTGTCCATTCCCAACCTCCATCGGTAAATGACGCTGTCAAAAACAATATTAATAAAGAACGCATTCCGTAAAACGAGAAACGCTCCCACATTTCGGTAAAAAACAATACAAATAATCCCGCAGGATGTCCTAAAACTGGATTTTTAAAAAATTGGTCTGTTGAATTTTGGCTCATATATATTTTATTTAATTCCGTGCATCATTTTCTTTAATGTTGGTGTCAACATAAATAATATAACTGAAGCAACACCACATAAGATTACAAACACCATAAAAAATTCGAATAGATTATGAATTTCAAAACCTGCAAATACAGGATTAGCTGCAACGATAGTCTTTTCAGATTCAATTTTTGTAAGAGTATCTACTGAAGGAAAAGTCAATTTTTCTCTATCAAGTTTGAAGTTTTCATTTTCTTTTTTAGAGGTCTCAATCATCTTATTGTTTTGTTCAATAATTGGTTTCAACTCTTTTTCCAAAGATTCATTTTTAATTTTAGCAATATTGAATTGAGCTAACAAGAATAAATCCTTTCCTGTAGGCTCTACTGTTTTATCTAACACTGCTTGCAAATCAATTCCTGCTTCTTCAGCTCTAGTAAATTGTTCACCCGTTGCCGGTAAAATAGAGCCTAAAGTTCCTGCTAGTGCGTATCCTGATGCATTTGACAAAAAGAAAACACCAAACAATAATGAAGCAAAACGCTTAGGAGCTAATTTACCTACTAACGACAACCCAATTGGTGATAAACAAAGCTCTCCAAAAGTTTGAATTAAGTATAATAACACAAGCCATTTAACAGCTAACAAGCCTGAATTACCTAAATCTTTTACATTGTGTGCAATAATAAAATAACTCACCGCAATTAATAATAAACCTATAGCTTGTTTAAAAGGAGATGTCGGTTCTTTTCCTGCTGCTCTTAGTTTATCCCACAACATTGAAAACGGAACAGCGAATGCCACAACAAAGATTCCATTGAAAATTTGTACCATTGAAGGTGGCATATTCCATCCGAAGAAATTCCTGTCTGTTTGATTGTCTGCGATAAAAGTCAAAGAAGATCCCGCTTGTTCGAACGCAGCCCAGAAAAATATTACGAAGAATGAAACAATATAAATCACTAAGATTCTATCTCTTTCTATCTTAGTCAATGAAGTGTCTGATAAAATTAAACCTGCTAATGTTAAACCACTACCATAAATAATAGAATATATCCAGTTTTGTCCAAACAATTGATTGAAAACTGCTGTCAAAACTACAAATGCAACTACTGCAATACCGATTGATTTTGTTGAAAATTTAGCCGATGTTGCTTCTCCTTCTTCAAAGTCGGAAGCATCGTTATTTTTCGGCAAGCCTCCAATCGGTTTCCCTTCCGGAGTAATTACGTATTTATCTTTCAAAAGATAGAAAGTGATTGTTCCAATCATCATTGCTATTGAAGCTGCTAAAAATCCCCATTTAAAAGCAAAAATATCACGTGTCCCATCTGCATTTACAACATCTCCTACCATTGGACATATAAACTGCCCTAAAAATGCACCTACGTTAATCCCCATATAGAATATCGTAAATGCGGTATCTAATTTACTTTTTTCTTCTTTTGGATATAAGCTACCAACCATTGAAGAAATATTTGGTTTAAAGAAACCATTTCCTAAAATGATGATTCCTAAAGCTACATACAATAGTGTTTTTGCCAACTCAAGATTAGAACTAAAGATACTGGCACTAAAAAACAGCAACATTTGACCGATGGCCATTAATAGACCACCCAGCATTATACAGTAACGGTTACCTAGAAATCTATCGGCTATAAAACCACCTAACATTGGTGTTAAGTAACATAATCCTAAGAAACCTCCATAGATTAAGGAGGAATCTTCTTTACTCATCATTAATGAATTAACAATAAATAAAGTTAATAGTGTTCGCATTCCATAGAAATTGAAACGCTCCCACATTTCCGTCCCGAATAGTACCCAAAGTCCTTTTGGATGCTTTTGACTTGCTGTTACTTCGCTCATATTTTGATTAGTTTGTTAGGTTTTATAGTTTTTCTTTTATGAAATTAGTCATTTTGGTATACAATTGAAGACGTGTTTTTCCTCCGTAAATACCATGATTCTTATCCGGATAAATAGCCCAATCAAATTGTTTGTTGGCTTGAACTAAAGCCTCTATTATCTTCATAGAATTTTGCACGTGAACATTATCATCTGCTGTTCCATGAACTAATAGAAAGTTTCCTTTTAATTTTGCAACGTGGGTAATTGGTGAATTAGCATCATAACCTTCTGCATTTTCCTGAGGTGTCTGCATATAACGTTCGGTATAGATGCTGTCGTAATATCTCCAACTTGTAACTGGCGCTACAGCAATGGCTGTTTTGAAAATATCAGCCCCTTGAAAAATACAATTTGAGGCCATAAATCCTCCAAAACTCCATCCGAAAATCCCGATTCTTGAAGCGTCAACATAATTGTATTTGCCTAAAACTTTTGCTGCATCAATTTGGTCTTCTACTTCATATTTTCCTAATTCTTTATACGTGCATTTTTTAAATTCTGCACCTTTGAAACCTGTTCCTCTTCCGTCGACACAAACTACCAAATAGCCCTGTTGTGCCAACATCATGAACCAGTAATCATTGATTCCATTCCATCTGTTAGCTACTTCCTGAGAACCTGGTCCGGAATATTGGTACATAAAAACCGGATATTTTTTAGACGAATCAAAATCTTTGGGTTTGATGATCCAAGCATTTAATTCGTGTCCTTTTTCTGTAGTAAGTGTAAAAAATTCTTTTGGTGCTACATTATACGTAGCCAATTTTTCTTGAACAGCTTTATTTTCAACAATAGTTTTAATCGTTTTACCGTCCTTAGAACTATTTAACGTATAAACCGGTGCGGTAGTTACATTAGAAAAACTATTGATATAATATTGAAAGTTTGGGCTAAAGGTAGCATCATTTGTACCCGTTTGATTTGATAGTCTCTTTTTATTTTTTCCATCGATTTTAACCGCATAAATATCGCGATTGATAGAACCGTTTTCTACCGATTGATAGTAAACTGTTTTATTTTTTTCGTCATAACCATAATAAGAAGTTACTTCCCATTTTCCTTTGGTTACTTGATTTTTTAATTTTCCGCTTTTGTCGTAGTGGTAAATATGATTGAATCCGTCTTTTTCTGAAGTCCAAATAAAACTATTATCACTCAAGAACGTTAAATTATCCGTAACATCGACATACGCTTTGTCTTTTTCGTTCAAAATTACTTTGGATGCAGCGGTTTTTCCATCGATAAACAACAAATCCAAATTGTTTTGGTGACGATTTAAAACCTGAGCGCTTAATGTATTTGTTTCATTTGTCCATTCTAAACGCGCGATGTAAAAATCGTTATATTTCGACAGATCTACTTGTTTTGTTTCTTTTGCATTTACATCGTAAATATGAAGTGAAACATCTGAATTTTTTTCTCCGGCTTTTGGATACTTAAATACTTCTTGTGTTGGGTACAAACCTTGGTTATATATATCCATTGAGAATTCCGGAACTTGGGTTTCATCAAAACGAATATAAGCTACTTTGTCTCCTGCTGCATTCCAATCAAATGCTCTCACAAAAGCAAATTCTTCTTCATAAACCCAATCGGTAATTCCGTTAATGATGTGATTTTTTTTACCATCAGTTGTAATTTGTTGTTCACTTTCTGATGCTAAATCTTTGATATATAAGTTATTTTGAAAAGCAAACGCTATTTTGGTTCCATCAGGTGAAAAAGTAGGTTCTTGAATTTCTTTATCTGTTAGTTTTTGTATTTTTTGACTCGCAATGTCTAAAATGAAGTATTCAGCAGTAAAAGAATGTCTGAAAATAGGCTTTGAGTTGGTAGCAATTAAAATTTTAGTTTCCTTTGCATCAAAAGAATACGAGTCTACAAATTGAATTTCAGAAAAATTCTTAGTATCGAAAAGTGTTTTTACTTTATCGAGCGTTGCAAAATCGTAAAGATCAATTTGCATGGTTCTATTAGCTCTGTCAAAATTCAATACCGTATATTGGTTCGTATTTTTCATGGCATACAATTCATCCATCCCTTGGGATCTAAATGCACCAGACCAGATTTCCTCTAAAGTTAATTTTTGTTGAGCAACAACTGAAAAAGAAAGGAATAAAAATAGTATTGACAGAAATTTAAAAGTCTTCATTTTGTAAAATATGTAAAAAACGTTCAATTTTAGTGAAAATTTATGAAACAGCCATAAATTTTAACCTATTTTAAGGAAACAAATATTTTTTTTTTAACTTTAAATCATCAATTTTTTCATATCAATGTCATATTTTCACCACTTTATTTTTCGTGGGTTTGCAAATTTAGAGACGCATCATAAAAATGTCTCTTATTTCTCTTTTATGTCCATTGATTTTGCCGTTTTTTATAAATACTTCTTAGTTTATTTCTGTTCGTTTATTGTTATTTCTGTTTTTTTTATCAGAATCAGAAATAAGTCTAAACAGTTCAACATAAAGAATAATTTACTCTTAGAAACACATGAAGATTCAGAATTTAATACTTACTTCTTATATTTAGGTTTAATCTTCCCCGTTGCAGAAGTTTTCAGACTTCTTTTTGAAATTTATGAAGGTGGAAAAATCTTTTATTATATTGTTTGTAGTCTTATTTGTTTTTCTTTTTTTTATTTAACCTCATTACCGAAGTATAAAAAATATGCTTCAACTCTTTTTACTATTTGTTTCATCGGCTACTATATTTCAATAGTCTATGATCTTTCTTTTGAAAAAATGAACTATATTGTTTTTTCAGAGTTTTTATTGGCTCTTTTTTTCTCTTTCAACATATTTAAACGATTTAAGGCCTACTTTTTATTCATTTCCATCTCTTTTTTAATTTTAATGGGACTTCTTTATTTCAAAAAAGAAGACACAGGAGCTCTCATCTCTCTTATTAATTCAGTCTTTGTGATTCTCATCATCAATTTTGCAAGACGATTAAACATTATCCATTCCAATGAAAACCTCTTCTTTACTAATGAGATCATTAACAATGCTAATTCTTTAATTATTGCAATGGATGCCAAAGGGAATCTTATATATTGCAATGACTCTATTACAAAAATTTTAGGTTTTACCCCAGAAGAAGTGAAAGGTAAAAACTTTTGGAGACTAACTCAGGATCGTGAATTTGAGGATATTGATTATAATTTAAAATTTAAGCCTAATACTATTTATGACCGAAAATTAAAATGCAAAAATGGCGATTTTAAGCATATTCAATGGTCTGATTTCAAATACAACGACGACCTTTTTGTTGCCAGCGGTCAAGATATTACTTCTAAAATACTTATAGAAAATAAATATCATGATCTGATCAAAAATGCAAGAGACATTATCTATGAAACAGATCAGTCCGGTTACATAACGTATTGCAACAATTTTACTTTAGAACTATTAGGATATGATGAAAATGATCTGGTGGGTAAACATTATAGTGACTTTATCAGATATGATTACAAAGAATCTCTTACAGATTATTACAAAAAGAATGCTTTAGAGAACAATGAAATTGTCGTTTTGGATTTACCTATAGTGGATAAGAACAAAAATACTATTTGGGTTTCCCAAAAAATATCCGTTCATAGAAATAACGAAGGTAAAATAACCGGTTATTCTGCTATAATGAGAGACATTACTTCTACAAAATCAGCAGAGCTAGAAGAAAAAAATAGAATTGAAAGAATATCTTATCTCAATCAGATTTCAAATAATCTCTCCATTCTGAACTTTTTAAGTTTTGATAGCTTAGAATCTCTTTTAAAACACATCACAAAAGAAGCTGCAATTGGTTTAGGAATAGAAAGGGTAAGCCTTTGGGAAAATTTTGAAACCTATATTTGCCTTGACAATTTATATATCCAAAGTCAAAATGCTCACTCTCAAAAAAATGACTTAAAACTTTATAAGGAATTGTTTCCCAATTATTTTAATACGATAGCAACAACCCCTATTGTTATTGCTTCTGATGCGGCAAACAATCTGCTCACTCGAGAGTTTTATCAATCCTATTTCATAAAATACCATATAACTTCCATCCTTGATATTCCTATTTATATTTCAGGTAACTTAACCGCTATCTTGTGTTTTGAAGCTACCCATGAAATCAAGAATTGGACGAATGAAGACATCAACTTCGCTAAAACCGTTTCAGAGATAATTGCACTAGCTATTCAGACATTCAAAAGAAAAGACGCTGAAAATCAAATCATATATAAAAACGAGATACTTTCGGCTATTGCAGAAGTAACCAGTAGATTACTCATAAAAAAAGAATACAATCAAATTTTAGATTCTTCTATTGAAGTCATTGCCAAAGCAATCAAAGTTAATCGCCTCTATTACTTTGAAAACGATTTAAACACAAACCTGCTAAGTCAAAAATTCGAATGGGTTTCTGAACCTGAATTGAGCGAAATCAAAAATCCTGATTTACAAAATATTGCTCACGAAACATTTCCTGTTTTAATGGAAAGATTGTCTAAGAACGAAATTTTTGAAGCTATTGTCAATAAAATCCAACCTTCCAATCTTAAAACAATTCTTTTAAAACAGCATGTAAAATCCATTCTTATCATCCCTCTTTTTTACAAAGGAACATTCTTTGGCTTTATCGGTTTTGACGACTGCTATATGGAAAGAAAATGGTCTTTGGAAGAAATGAGCATCCTAAGAACCTTAGCTAATAATATTTCCAACACAATAGCACGCATTAACAACGAACGCACTATTCAGGAAAATGAAGAGAAATTTAAATTGTTAGCCAATAATATTCCTGCCGGGGTTTATTTAGTAAAATTTGATGAAAACCGATCGAAGATTTATTTGAATGATGAAATCGAAAAATTAACGGGTTATACCAAAGAAGACTTCTTTTACAACCGAATTAAATTGTCAGACTTATACCATCCGGAAGATCGGATAAAAGCATTAGCAGACATTAAGAAAAGTGTTCAAAATAAAAAACCGTTTCACATTACTAGCCGAATTATCCGAAAAGACGGCAGTATTATTTGGATTGAGGAATTCGGAGAAGGCATTCTTATAGAAGGTAACGTAGAATATTTAGAAGGCGTAATCTTAGACATTACAGAACGTAAAAATATAGAAGACGCCATTCTGGCAAAAGAGATAGCTGAAAAATCAAACAAAGCTAAATCTGAATTTTTAGCCAATATGAGCCACGAAATCAGAACGCCTTTGAATGGAATTATCGGATTCAGCAAGCTTCTTCTTAACACAAATGTGAATGAAACACAAAAACAATATTTGGAAACGGTAAATCAATCCGCAGAAACATTGCTTGATGTGGTAAATGACATTTTGGATATTTCTAAAATTGAAGCCGGAAAATTATTACTGGATGACCGCAAAGTGAACATACACACTATTGTCAATGAATCTGTTGATATGCTGAAATTTAATGCGCATCAAAAAGGATTAGAACTTCTAATCAATATTCACGATGATGTCAAATGCAATATTTGGACTGATGAAATCAGACTAAAACAGATTCTTCAAAATTTAATCAGTAATGCAATCAAATTCACGTTAGAAGGTGAAATAGAAATAGAAATCTATAACCTAGACAATAAAACAGATGCCGCCGGAAATTCAAAAATAAAATTTAGCATTAAAGATACAGGAATAGGTATAAAACCCGAAAATAAAGAACGAATACTCGAAGCCTTTTCTCAGGAAGATACTTCTACCACACGAAATTTCGGAGGAACCGGACTTGGACTTACTATTACCAACAATCTTCTAAAATTGATGGATAGTGAACTCCTCATTGATAGCGATGTTGGTCATGGAAGTACTTTTAGCTTCGAACTTAATGTTAAAGCAAAAAAATGTGAGACTCATTTTACTTTGGTTAATAACCAATTCAAAAAAGTATTGATCGTTGAAGATAATCCAAAAGCAGCAGCTATTATTCAGCGCATGTTTAATGCCTTCGGAATAGAAAACAATGTAGAAACAGATAAATACACTGTCCCGGAAATAATTACAGATTCGGAATACGATTTAGTGCTTTTAGATTTTGAATATCTTTCTGAAAATCTGACCGAAAGAATCATAAAAGACAATCCAAATGTTAAGTGTATTGTCATGCATAATGCAACCACTAACTTTCCGGCAATAAAGAATTACAAAAATGGTTCTTCTATTATAAAACCAATCAAAATACACATTTTACAAAACTATTTAAATAAGATCAATAATGAGGATGAAACCTTAATGCAGGTTCAGCCTGAAGAAAAAAATATGGCAAACGAAACACTTGATCTTTTAATTGTGGAAGACAATAAAATCAATCTTTTGCTAACTAAAACCCTTATTGGAAAAAGTTTTCCCAACATACAAATACACGAAGCTTACAACGGATTAGAAGCTGTTGAAAAATACAGACAAATCAATCCTAGAATAACTCTAATGGACATTCAAATGCCTGTAATGAACGGATACGATGCTGCAACCGAAATCTTAAAAACAAATCCTAATGCGCTAATCATTGCACTAACCGCCGGAATTATTGCCGGAGAAAAAGAAAAATGTATGGACATTGGCATGAAAGATTTTGTGGTAAAACCTATTGACAAAAAGATTTTTGAAAACACACTTCTCAAGTGGCTTCAAACCTTAGAAAACTAATATTTCCTATCTTTGCCAGTCTAAATGAAATGAGAAAATCATGACAAGCAACATAAAAGGCTTTTCTAAACTTACAAAAGAAGAAAAAATCAATTGGATTACACAGACGTATTTCAGCAATCCTACTGAAGCACAAGAAATTGTAACACAATATTGGAATTCAAGCGAAACATTACAAAAATTGCACGACGAATTTATTGAAAATACGTTAACCAATTTTTATTTACCTTACGGAGTAGCTCCCAATTTCACCATCAACGGGAAAAGCTATACTATTCCGATGGCAATTGAAGAAAGTTCTGTAGTGGCAGCAGCTTCAAAAGCCGCTAAATTTTGGAGCGAAAGAGGCGGATTCAAAACCACGATCATCGACACCGAAAAAATAGGTCAAGTTCACTTTTTATTCGATGGGAAACCAAGCGAATTAGAAACGTTTTTCGAGTGCATCAAACCTAAATTTTGGATTGATACCGATAATTTCACCAAAAACATGCAAAAACGCGGCGGTGGAATAGTTAATATCGAATTGGTCAACAAAACCAACGAATTAGAAAACTACTGTCAGCTTCATGCCTCTTTCAACACAAAAGACAGCATGGGTGCAAATTTTATCAATACATGTTTAGAGCAATTTGCTAAAACCTTAGAAAACGAAGCGCAAGAATATCCCTTTTTCCAGCAAAATAAACGCTCAGTTCAAGTTATCATGAGCATTTTGAGTAACTACGTCCCTAATTGCTTAGTTCGTGTAGAAGTTTCGGCTCCAGTAGAAGAGATGAGCGACGATAAAACCATTGACGGAAAGGAATTTGCCGAAAAGTTCGTTACCGCTGTTAAAATAGCTGAAATCGAACCCTACAGAGCCGTTACACACAACAAAGGTATCATGAACGGAATCGATGCAGTAGTTATCGCTACAGGAAACGATTTTAGAGCCATCGAAGCCGGTGTTCACGCCTTTGCTTCTAAAAATGGACAATATTCCAGCTTATCGCATGCTAAAATTGAAAACGGAATTTTCACCTTTTGGATGGATATCCCATTGGCTTTAGGAACCATTGGCGGTTTAACTTCGTTACATCCTTTAGTTAAGTTTTCCCTAGAAATGTTGGGTAAACCATCAGCCGAAGAGTTGATGCAAATTGTAGCAGCGGCGGGCTTGGCTCAAAACTTTGCTGCGGTTCGTTCTTTAACCACGACAGGAATTCAGAAAGGGCACATGAAAATGCACATCATGAATATCCTAAACCAACATCACGCTACAAAAGAAGAAAAACAACAAGTTCTAGATTATTTTAAAGATACTACTATTTCACACAGTTTAGTCGTTGATTATCTAGAAAACTTACGAAAATAATGAGAAGCTATTTCCCGCTATTCGCTGTATTTCCGCAATTCTGCGGAAGATGCCGCTACTATCGGGGCTAGAACATAACCTATGGAAACACAAAAGTTTTACAGCAACGGAAAACTGCTAATTACTGGCGAATATTTAGTTTTAGATGGCGCCAAAGCTTTAGCCGTTCCTACAAAATATGGTCAAACACTCGAAATCAGTAAAGGTCCGGAAAAACAAATTAAATGGATCAGTTTTGATTCCGATAAAAGTATCTGGTTTGAAGACATTTTGCCTTTTGAAGAAATCATTTCGAAGACAAAATCCGATATCAATTCGGGAGTAAAAAACAAACTGATCGAAATTTTACATCAAGCCTATCAGCAAAACACTTCTTTCCTTGAACAAACAGAAGGTTACACAGTAGAAACTCATTTGACTTTTCCTAGACTTTGGGGTTTGGGAACCTCTTCTACTTTGTTGAACAATATTGCACAATGGTTACAAATTGATGCTTTTGAACTACTCCGAAAAAGTTTTGGAGGCAGTGGTTATGACGTTGCTTGTGCACAATCGGACAGCCCTATAGTATATCATTTAGAGAACAACGAACCTCATTTCAAAAAGGTAAATTTCAATCCGCCTTTTAAAGAAAATATACACTTTGTATATCTCAACCAAAAACAAAGTAGTACCGCTGCAATTGCCCATTATTTTGCTAAAGAACATAGCACTGATAAAACCATCGCTAAGATTAATAAAATAACTTTTGACGCTTTAGATTGTCAAGGCGGACGTGATTTTGCTCATTTGATGGAAAAACACCAAGTATTAATGAGTGACATTCTGGAAACTGAAACGGTTAGAGAAAAACTCTTTCCGGATTTTAAAGGAGTTATTAAAAGTTTAGGCGCTTGGGGTGGCGATTTTGTAATGGTTATCAGTAAAGAAAACCCAACGGATTATTTCAAGTCAAAAGGATTTGAAACTATTTTAACTTATTCAGATATGGTTTTATAAAAAATAAAAAAGGGAAGATTAATTAATCTTCCCTTTTTTATTTTAGAATCTGTCTTGTTATTATTTCTTGATTACTTTTTGAGTATAACTCAAGTTCTCACCTTGAACTTTTAACATATAAATTCCAGCTTGTAAGCTTTGAATATTCACAGAGCTTTCTAAACTAAAATTATCCATTTTTTGTTCAAAAACAACTCTTCCGTTAATGTCATATAATTGAACATTTAATTTACCGGAATAATTCAAAATCGAAATATTTAAGTTGTTATTAGCCGGATTCGGATATACCTTAAACATATCTGTATTATCAAAATAGCTAGCTGCTAAAGTACAATTTGGTCCCGGAGCTGGTTCAGTAAAATCTTCCGTTTGATCATTAATACCTGCCACATAAGCTGTAGTATCAGTATTACTAACAGGTGTCGCATTAGTTCCTGAAGAAGCATTTACTCCTAATCCACGTCTGGCAAAAACTTCCCAAATCATACAATAGTCTTGTCCTCCAGTTGTTGCTTGATCTGCGGCAATAATAGCATCTCTACCTGATACAAAAGAAGGATTACATGATTGTAATTTCATTGCATCTAAAATTAACTGCATCACTTTATTATTTCCCCCGGTTCCATTATATTTATCAGGATCAAAACCGTATTTATTAATATATGCCCAAGTCAAATCCCAAAGCATAGTTGCCCAAACAGAACCTACAGAGTGTACATCAACAACTTGAACTCCTGAAGCATTTGTATACCACATTCCATTAGTATCCGCAAAAGTAAAAGGGTTAACACTCATATCCGTAGTATATGGATATTGTCTAATACCTACTCCATCAGTTGGTTCATCATAGCCAAAGGTTCCTACACCTCTGACATCTGTTGATTGATCCCCAGCCTTGATCTGCATCATCAATCCTGCCCAGTCAGACCATCCTTCTCCCATTTGCTCAGAACTTTCTAAACAAGAGGCGTTATTTCTCCCACCTATCAGACGAGTTGAAATCCCATGCGTATATTCGTGTGCTATTACTACATTGTCAAAATCTCCATCTGCATTTACAAAATCAGTTTTCAAAGTCACATTAACCGCACCACTCGTCATTTGAGCTATCAATGCCTCTCCTATATTGTATGTTAAAAAAACTGCAGGAATAGTAATTCCAGCTTCTGCGCCTGACATATTTACATATTGATCAGGATTAGCTGTATCATTATTTACAACGATTACCGCAACAGCCCCCGCATTTTGGGCATTTAAAACTTTTATCGTAAAATTACAAGTCCCTCTTCTAAGAATTACAATTTTACCCGCTATTTGAGATGCATTTACAGCTGTCTCACAGGCATCGGTTACATCAGAGGTAGCATCTTGATATAAAACCAAATCTGTTGTAAGACCTGGTGATCCAGGTATAACAACATGCCCTGGATTAAAAGCATTATCTGCCGCATAATACTCACCAGCAATGGATGATGGTGAATTTACAGTCAGATAATAGGGTGCACTTTGTTGAACATCCCATAAATACATTTGCATTCTTGGGCTATTACCATCTGTAGTACGAGAGAAATTGGCATTATTTCTTTTAGTAGGATCATCAGTTATATCATAAGAATCTTGAGAATCTGCAATTACGTAATCTCCTGCTCCTCCGCCAAAAATATTTCCTCTTCCATAATTATGCGACTGAAAATTACCATTTAGCTCATTAAAACCATAATGATACCATACATCATGCATAATATTATTCATATAGAACAAATTAGTAGTTGCAGCATCTGTATAAGTTGTAG
Organism: Flavobacterium sp. U410; assembly: GCF_053570605.1. NCBI lineage: Bacteria > Pseudomonadati > Bacteroidota > Flavobacteriia > Flavobacteriales > Flavobacteriaceae > Flavobacterium > Flavobacterium sp. U410. The sequence continues at coordinate 44,720 of NZ_JBSEFI010000010.1, read as the reverse complement.
GAGCAACACTTACCCCTCCATAAGGGAAATCAAATGTTAAACCAGATCCACCATTTGGACTGGCTCCAAATGTACTATTCTCACCATCATGATCTTCTTGTGCGTATACGTTATTTCCTCTCGTGATAGTGTATTCTGCTCCTTCAGCTGCATTCGTATCATGCCATCCATAAGGAGATGCAGTTAAATTATAAGGACTTGACAAAAGCTGTCTAGATCCATGATTTGGACTTTCTATTTCAAAAGGAACTACATTATAAGCACTTGATTCCGCTAAAACACTTGATGTTGATGCATTAAACAGTTTTTTATATGCAAAAAAACTATTAGAACTAGAATCATGATTATGAGAATGAGAAAGATTTTCACATTTACTAAAATTACAAGATAGCACCATATCAAATTTTTCCAACAAATCCCCATTTACTGCATCAATTCTTAGACTCCATAAATGTTTATAATCTTGAGTATAATATGTTAAATCCCAAGCTAATCTTACTTCTGATTTCATAGAAGACAAGACCAATTTAGCAGTTACAGGATCTCCTGATAAATCTCCATTTGAAAGCACAATTTTACCTTCTTTATAATCAATAACTTGATGGTTAACTGATTGTTCATTCAATTTTTGATGTGCATAACTTAATGCTCCAAGCACATCAATTACCGGAGATACAGTGTTTACTTTAGAACTCAAATTTGGAACAAACTGTACATCTGCATTTATAACTTCATCATTTTTAATCCAGAAATTAGATACCGAATTAAAAACTTCAACCCCTTGATAACTCTGCTTCACATAATAATTTGTTATCCCTGTTGCATCACTATTTGCAGTACTTTCAACAACCCAATTTGAAACATCAGCTTGAGTTAATTCTAATTTTTGTCTGTTTTTATCCAAATAATTTTGAATCTTCGAATTATAGTCTTGAGCAAAGCCCATCAGACCAATCGAAAACAAAACAAAAAATTGTAATGTTTTTTTCATTATTAATCTATAGTTAAGTTAAGTTAAACAAAATTAAAACATTACAACAGAATTCCAAATATTTTTAGCAATTTTAAGAATTAATCACAAATTACCCTGTATAAGTTTGAAAGATTGTATTACCTTTCCATCCGTTAATAAAGACACAAAATGACAAATATGTAGTAATTGTTCATACAAAGTTCTTTTTTCTACTTGAAATTTTTCGGGCAAAAGCTTTAAAACCAGTTTATCGTAGTTGGATTCACAACCATTCATTTTGTTATAATAAGCTCCGCAAAAAGCGGCTAATAATCCATTAATTACATTATACCCTACAATTTCTTTTTCGATCACCTCTTTGCTTTGGTACACATTTTTCACACTAATGGCAATAATATCATCCATTTGTGCTTTGTATTTACTCTTATCCATCAGAGATGTTGAAAATTCTCCTTTTAGAATCTTTTCTTCATTCATTAAAAAGACCTGAACCGCATCATTAATTAAACTTCCTATAGCTAGCGCTCTTAAATAACTAATTCTGTCTTCTTTAGTGGTAAGTTCGTTATATTTTTTCTTATCAATAGAGTTTTGAACCAGTTTAATCAAGAATTCCAAAGCATAATCTTCGTCAATTAGCCCTAAATTAATTCCGTCTTCAAAATCAATAATTGTATAACAAATGTCATCGGCAGCTTCAACCAAAAAAGCTAACGGATGTCTTTCATAGCCAATATCATCTCCTTCTTTATTAGGAATCAATCCTAATTCTTCAGCTACTTCTTTGAAGAATAATTTATCTTGCTGAAAAAAACCATATTTTTTATCACAAATTTTTGAAGTTGGCTTTTTAGGCAAACTTTCCTTCGGATATTTCATAAAAGCGCCTAAAGTAGCGTACGTTAAACGAATGGAACCTTCCACACCTTCTCTGGACGTTGAAACCACCGAAAAACCATTAGCATTCCCTTCAAAATCAACCAAATCCTGCCATTCTTTCGGTGTCATTTCGTTTTGAAATTTCTTTCCGGCTCCGGTTTTAAAATATTCACCAATTGCTTTTTCACCGGAATGTCCAAACGGAGGATTTCCAATATCGTGCATTAAAGCAGCAGCAGCCACAATAGCGCCAAAATCATTCATTTGATAGCCATGAACAGATTGCAAATGCGGATACTTTTCTATAATTTTTTTCCCTACCAAACGACCAAGCGATCGCCCCACAACCGAAACCTCCAAACTATGCGTTAGTCGGTTATGCACAAAATCAGTTTTAGATAATGGAATTACTTGTGTTTTATCTTGCAAACTTCTAAAAGCAGTTGAAAAAATAATTCGATCATAATCTACTTCAAAACCTAAACGCGTATCATCTTGTTCCGAACGTAATCTTTTGGTTGTATCGCCTTGTCTTTTTAACGAAAGTAATTGTTCCCACTGCATCATAAAACAGAAGTTTTTTATTTATTATTAGTTATTCAAAGGTACTTAAATTGAACCTATAAAAAATGTCATTTCAAACAGAAGTAAATCTTAAAAGATTTCTCGACTCCGCTCGAAATGACATTAATCTATTCTCTTTGTTCTTTACTCTATTTTCTCAAAAGATTAAGACCCACACATTTCACAATCTTCCGGTCCAGAATTTTGCGAACGTTGCAACATAGCTCTAAACTCTTCTGTACTTATCGCTTCCGCTTCCACATTTACGGTTTTAGCTTCCACTTCTGGTTTTGGCTGTGTTTTTTTCTCGTTATCTAATGTGAATTTGATAGCATCTACTGCTGACTTTGTTCTCAAATAATACATACCTGTTTTCAAACCGCTTTTCCAAGCGTAAAAATGCATCGACGTTAATTTTGCATAAGTAGCCCCTTCCATAAACAAGTTCAGCGACTGCGATTGATCAATGAAATATCCTCTTTGGCGAGACATATCAATGATATCTTTCATACTCATTTCCCAAACCGTTTTGTATAGTTCTTTGATCTCTTGTGGAATTCCGTCGATATCTTGAATTGAACCATTGTTGCGCATCACTTCTTGTTTCAAGTTTTCATTCCATAAACCTAAATCTACTAAATCTTTCAACAAGTGTTTGTTTACCACAATAAACTCACCCGACAATACTCGGCGTGTATAAATATTAGAAGTATATGGTTCAAAAGCCTCGTTGTTTCCTAAAATTTGAGAAGTCGAAGCTGTTGGCATTGGCGCCAATAACAATGAGTTACGCACTCCGTTTTCTATTACTTCTTTTCGCAATGAAGTCCAATCCCAACGACCTGATAAATCTGAATCGTCTAATCCCCAAAGATTATATTGAAACTCTCCTTGTGAAATTGGCGAACCTTCAAATGTAGAATAAGCCCCTTCTTCTTTTGCCAATTCCATGGAAGCAGTTACCGCTGCAAAATAAATGGTTTCGAAAATTTCTTGGTTTAGTTTTTTAGCTTCATCACTTGTAAAGGGCATTCTCAACAAAATGAACGCATCGGCTAAACCTTGCACCCCTAAACCAACCGGACGGTGACGCATGTTAGAATTGCGTGCTTCTTCTACCGGATAGTAATTTCTGTCAATTACTTTATTTAAATTGCGTGTAATACGTTTGGTTACATCAAACAGATATTGGTGGTTGAATTGTCCGTCTTCCACAAACATTGGCAACGAAATAGAAGCTAAATTACAAACTGCAATTTCATCTTCTGATGTATATTCTAAAATTTCTGTACATAAGTTAGACGAACGAATCGTTCCCAAATTCTTTTGGTTCGATTTTCTATTCGCTGCATCTTTATACAACATATATGGCGTACCTGTTTCAATTTGAGATTCTAATATTTTTTCCCAAAGTTCACGAGCTTTGATTGTTTTTCTACCTTTTCCGGCTGATTCATACGCTAAGTACATTTCCTCAAATTCCTCGCTATGAACATCGTACATTCCCGGACATTCATTTGGACACATTAACGTCCAATTCGCATCAGCTTCTACACGTTTCATAAATAAATCCGGAATCCACATAGCATAGAACAAATCACGAGCTCGCATCTCTTCTTTTCCGTGGTTTTTCTTTAAATCCAAGAATTCGAAAATATCAGCATGCCAAGGTTCTACATAAATAGCAAAACTTCCTTTGCGTTTTCCACCGCCTTGATCTACATAACGAGCGGTATCATTGAATACGCGCAACATCGGCACGATTCCGTTTGAAGTTCCGTTTGTTCCACGAATGTAAGAACCTGTAGCTCTTACGTTGTGAATAGACAACCCGATTCCTCCGGCAGATTGTGAAATTTTTGCCGTTTGTTTTAATGTATCATAAATTCCGTCAATACTATCATCCTGCATGGTCAACAAGAAACAAGAAGACATCTGCGGTTTTGGCGTACCCGCGTTGAACAATGTCGGTGTGGCGTGCGTAAAATATTTTTTAGACATTAACTCGTAAGTCTCAATAGCCGATTCAATATCGTCTAAGTGAATCCCTACTGAAACACGCATTAACATGTGTTGCGGACGTTCCGCAATTTTACCGTTTATCTTTAATAAGTATGAACGCTCTAATGTTTTGAAACCAAAATAATCGTAGTTAAAATCTCGGTTATAGATAATTGTAGAATCTAAACGTTCTGCGTTTTCCATGATTACTTGATGTACCTCATCGGAAATCATAGGTGCCTCTTTACCAGTACGCGGATTTACATACGTATACAAATCGGTCATTGTTTCAGAGAATGACTTTTTTGAATTTTTATGTAGGTTAGAAACTGCAATACGAGCTGCCAACTGTGCATAATCAGGATGTGAAACTGTCATTGATGCAGCTGTTTCTGCAGCAAGGTTATCCAATTCAGAAGTGGTTACACCATCATACAAACCTTCAATTACACGCATAGCGACCTTTACAGGGTCTACTAAGTCGTTTAATTCATAACACATCATTCTAATTCGGTCGGTAATCTTGTCGAACATTACCGGCTCTCTGCGGCCATCTCTTTTTACTACGTACATACTTATTGAATTATGAAGTTTGAACAGGAATAAGAAATCTTACTCTAATCCAAATTGGTTAATCGTTACAAAAGTGCTTTTATTTTTCTTCCTAGCCCTGGTGGAAGTGGCATCCTTTAGAAAATTGCGATGAGACAAAAATTTCCTTTGCGAAACACCAAAATGGGTATCGCATTTTCTAAAGATATAACGGACAACAGGAAAATAGATTGCCAGAATTCCTGAAGTTTCGCTACAAAAAATTAAAAATCGGCGTCGAAACTAATTTTGTTAGCGCTGGTATCGTTGTTTAACACTCCGGCTTTTTGATATTCAGACACTCGTTTTTCAAAGAAATTGGTTTTTCCTTGCAACGAAATCATGTCCATAAAATCAAACGGATTAGTTACATTGTAAACTTTTGCACAACCTAGTTCTACCAATAAACGATCGGTTACGAACTCAAGGTATTGCGTCATCAGTTTAGCATTCATACCGATCAAACTTACCGGTAAACTTTCGGTTATGAACTCGCGTTCTATGTCTAGGGCATTTGTTAAAATCTCTGTAATTCTTTCTTTTGATACTTTGTTTACCAAGTGGTTGTTATGCAAGTGTACTGCAAAATCGCAATGTAAACCTTCGTCACGCGAAATCAGTTCGTTTGAGAACGTCAAGCCCGGCATAACACCTCTTTTCTTTAACCAAAAGATAGAACAAAACGCACCTGAGAAGAAAATTCCTTCCACTGCTGCAAAAGCAATTAATCGTTCAGCAAAACTTGGCGACTCAACCCATTTAAGAGCCCATTGCGCTTTTTTAGCGATAGCCGGGAAATTTTCAAGTGCGGTAAAAAGTATATTTTTTTCTTTTTCGTCTTTTACATACGTATCAATTAATAACGAATAGGTTTCAGAATGGATGTTTTCCATCATTAACTGAAAACCGTAGAAAAATTTAGCTTCGGCATACTGCACTTCACTTACGAAGTTTTCTGCTAAATTTTCGTTCACAATACCATCTGATGCCGCGAAGAACGCTAAAATATGCTTGATAAAGTATTTTTCATCATCATTTAGCTTATTATTCCAATCGTTAAGATCTTGGTGTAAATCTATCTCTTCTGCTGTCCAAAAACACGCTTCTTGTTTCTTATATTGTTCCCAAATATCATGGTGTTTGATAGGAAAAATTACGAATCGATCTTTGTTTTCTTGCAAAATAGGTTCGACTACTGACATAGTGGTTTGATTTTTACTGTGTTATTAAATGATTAGTTTGAGTGATAAGGGGACTACAAAGTTTGTCATTTGAATTGAAAAATAAAAGTCAAACTTATTCACAATTAAGGGAAGTTTTTAACAACGTTTAAAAATAACAGTAATTTTGTTTTAACACATAAAAACTTGATTAACAATTAATTAAATTTATTAATTTTTTAACTAAATCGTTGTGAACAAGTGAAAAAATGCGGGTTCAGAGTGTTTTAAAATAAGCTTTCTTAAAACTTCACAGAAACAAAAAAACCGATAAAAATTTTTATCGGTTTTTGTTTTTAAATTTAGTTTCTATTTTGTAAAAGCGGATTTTTATTTTTTTAATTCTTTTGCCACTTTATCCAATTCGTCATACCATTGCTGACCGAATTTTCGAATCAGAGCTTCTTTTACAAATTGGTAAACCGGAACTCCTAGTTCTTCCCCTAAAGCACAAGCATCTGAACAAATATGCCATTTATGATAATTTACCGCAGCAAAATCAGAATATTCTTTGATACGAATGGGATACAAATGACAAGAAACCGGTTTTTTCCAATCTACCAATCCTTGATTGTAAGCTTGTTCGATTCCGCATAAGGCAGTTTTTCCATCAAAAATAACATACGCACAGTCTTTTCCGTCAATTAATGGTGTTTCCAACTCACCGAAATCTGAAACCACGTGCGTTCCTTGTTCCTCAATGGCTTTAATCCCTTCGGGACGTAAAAACGGTTTTACCTTCGGATAAATTTCGGCCATAATTTTTATCTCTTCTTCATCTAAAGGTGCTCCCGCATCTCCATCTACACAACATGCTCCGTGACAAGCATTCAAATTACATACAAATTCTTTCTCTAGAATTTCCTCTGAAATTATGGTTTTATTTAGCTGAAACATTTTCTAATCATTTTAAGTAAACAAAGATACTTTAAAATTTAGAATTCTGAATTTAGATTTAAAAATATGCTATTTTGATAAGGTATCGTTAAAGTTAAAGTTCAGTTTTTAAGTATTGTCTATATTTGCATAAAATTTTAACAATGTTTGACTGGAGAGAGACTTTTACAGTAACTATGATTTTGTTTGCAGTAATCGATATTATAGGAAGCATTCCTATTATTGTTGACTTGCGGAGTAAAATGGGGCACATTCAATCGGAAAAAGCAACTCTTGTTGCTGCGATTATTATGATTGCCTTTTTATTTGTAGGAGAAGAGATTCTGAATTTAATAGGTATTGATGCTAATTCATTTGCCGTAGCCGGTTCATTTGTTTTGTTCTTTCTGGCTTTAGAGATGATTCTAGGTATTCGCCTTTACAAAGAAGACAATCCAAGCACTGCTTCTATTGTCCCCATTGCCTTTCCGTTAATTGCTGGAGCCGGAACTATGACAACGTTACTTTCGTTACGTGCCGAATACGAAAAAATTAATATTATTGTAGCCATTTTAATCAACATTGTTTTGGTTTATGCTGTTCTAAAATTATCCGGAAAAATAGAAAAACTTTTAGGCACTAATGGTTTAGGGGTGATTCGCAAAGTTTTCGGAGTAATATTATTGGCCATTGCTGTAAAATTATTTGCAGCGAACGTTAAAGGATTATTCAATTAAAAAAATACTGAAATGAAAATTTTAAGCTATGTTATTATGGCTATAGCTACAGCCTTAATAATCTTTAACCTAACACAAGTGGATTTTTCAAATCCTTTTCAAGGCGATAGTACAATTGCTGTAATAGGCGTTGTTGCGGGCTTGTGCGCTATTATCGTTTTACTAATATTCAGAGCTTCAAAACAAATTGAAGAAAAAGTAAAATAACACATATATGTTTGATGTTTTAATTATTGGCGCAGGAGTATCGGGAGTTTCTTGTGCTTTGATTTTAGGTTCTGCAAAACATAAACCTTTTGCTGCTGATAAAAAAATCGGAGTAATTGCGCACCAAAAAGCTTCTTCGCTTCAAACAGCGGTATTTAATAATGCTTATGGAATTCCGGCCGGAAAATTGGGGTCAGAATTGTTAACAGAAAGTTTAGAACACTTGAGCCAAACGTATCCGCATGTGGAGCAAATCATAGGCGAAAAAGTAATGGAAATTAAAGACTTAAATGGCTTTTATAGTATTATAACCAATAAAGGGCAATACGAATCAAAACTTGTAGTTGTAGCAGTTGGTGCCGGTAATCCTATTTCGTTAGAAGGTTTAGACCCATATATTGAACCTCATCAAAAATTACCGATTCACAAAAACAGAATACAACTTAAAAACAACGACCATTTAGTCAAAGAAGGTTTGTATGTAGCCGGAATTTTAGCTGGTCACAGAAGTCAGCTTTCTATTGCTGCCGGAAGTGGAGCTGCAGTTGGCACTGATATTTTAACATTATGGAACGACGGCAATCCTGCGATGGTTCACGATGCAATCGACAAATAAAAAAAGGGTTCGTAATTGAACCCTTTTCTATTAATATTTCTTTTCTAAATCAATTACTTTTTGAATCATTTGATCTTCTTTGGACAGAATTTCATAATAATTCAAATCGGTTTTTAATTGGCGTACAAATTCGGCATATAAATAAGTTAGAATTTTATCCTTTTGATTAAAGCTTAACAAAATTCCGCTATCGGCAATATATTTTTTGAATTCATCTAAATATTTTTCTTTCGAAAAGATTTCTAACTTTAATTGGCTTAACGAAAGCTTTTGAAAATAAGTTCGGTCTTTATCAATTTGCTCGAAAACAAAATAATTCACTAAACCTGACTGCATAATCATAATGGTTGCTTCTTCCCCATGACTAGTTTCAAACGGTACAAAAACATCCGGAGAGATTCCGCCGCCGCCGTACACAATTTTTCCGGCTTTCGTCTTAAATTTTAAGCTATCGGCAACCTTAATACTATCAGCTTCATACAATTCGCCACTGGCAAAACGCTTTTCAAATTCGTTAAAATAATCATCGCCTTTATCGCCATACGGTTTTTGAATAGAACGTCCCGAAGGCGTATAATAACGTGCTACTGTTAAACGCACAGCCGAACCGTCGCCCAAAGGCATTTCGCGTTGCACTAAACCTTTCCCAAACGAACGACGCCCTACGATAGTTCCTCTATCATTATCTTGAATGGCGCCGGCTAAAATTTCACTTGCCGAAGCCGAATTTTCATCAATCAAGACAAAAACTTCACCTTTTTCAAAATCACCTTTTTCGGTAGCATAGGTAATATCTTCGTTACCTTTTTTATTTTTCACTTTCACAATAACATTGCCTTTTGGCAACAAATCATCAGCAATTGCCACCGCCATTTCCAGATAACCACCGCCGTTTCCACGCAAATCTATAATCAAGCGTTTCATTCCTTGGTTCTTTAATTTCAGCAAAGCCGAATGGAATTCTTTATACGTTGTTTCTGAAAAACGATTGGTTTTAATGTAGCCTGTAATGCTATCAACCATAAATGAAACATCTACACTTTTAAGAGGAATCAAATCACGAAAAACCTTGATTTTTATTTTTTTATTTTCCGTTTTGCGATAAATAGTCAAATTCACGGCCGAACCTTCTTCACCTTTTAAACGATTAAATAAAGAGTCATTAGGCAACTTTTTCCCAAACAAATCATAATTATCTGCTGATAGAATTCGGTCACCGGCTTTAATCCCCGCCTTTTCCGAAGGTCCATCTTTAACCGGTTTGATAACCGCTACCGTATCGTGATACATGTAAAAATTAACGCCAATACCCACAAAATCGCCACGCATACTTTCGTTTACAGCCACCATTTCTTTTGGATTGATATACACCGAATGCGGATCGAGATTTTCCAAAATTTTATCTACGGTCAAATCCACAATAGAATCGGTATTAATATCGTCTACATAATCACGATCGATTAGATCAATGAGTCGGTTGAGTTTTGCTTTTTTTCCGTTGGATTCAAAGTCGGAAAAAGTCGATAATTTACTTCCAAGCAACAACCCGAAAGCTACTGCAGCAGATAAAAATAGCGGAAAGTAAATTTTATTTTTTTTCAAAATATCTCTTTTAAGAAAGTTCTTCTATTAATTGCACCTCAACTCCGGCTTTTTTCAAGAAATCAATTCCTGAACAATCTTTGTATTCTTGGTGATAGACCACGCGTTTTATTCCCGATTGGTGAATCAACTTACTACAATCTTTACAAGGTGAAAGTGTAATGTAAAGTGTTGCTCCTTCGCACGATTGTGTAGAACGTGCAACTTTTAAAATAGCGTTAGCTTCGGCATGTAACACATACCATTTGGTTAGCCCTTCTTCGTCTTCGCAGCAATTCTCAAACCCAGAAGGTGTTCCGTTATAACCATCGGAAATAATCATTCGATCTTTTACAATGATGGCTCCTACTTGTTTTCTTTTGCAATAAGAAAGTTGCCCCCATTCTTTTGCAATGCGCAAATAGGCTTTATCATATTTTGATTGTTTGTGTGACATACTTATCGGTTCCAAATTTCACTTTCAATAATCATGGGTACTACTACTCCAATTATAAAGGCAGACATAACCAAAGCCCAATCTCTTTTTGAAAATCGAAAGAACGTTTGAACAACATAAGATAAAATTAGAATAACTAAAACTACGATAAGTTGAGCTGCTTCAATTCCTAAAGCGAATTCTAATAATGGTAATAATTTATCACTCGCACTGCCTGGTAAAATCGTCTTAAAATAATTAGAAAATCCTAATCCGTGAATGATCCCAAAGAATAAAGTAACTATGGCAACAAAAGAAATACTTTCGGTTTTAGATGATTTTCCCGCGGTAAATAAATGAAATGCTGCGGTAACCAAAATGGTAATTGGTATCAAAAATTCTACATAGGCAGGGTTAATATTCACCACGCCAAAAACGGCTAAAAATAAGGAAAGTGTGTGACCTAAAGTAAAAAGAGACACCAAGATCAAGACTCTCTTCCAATCTTTAAAAGCGTAAGGCACCATTAATGCAATTAAAAACAATACGTGATCGTAGGCATGGATGTCCAAAACATGATTAAGACCTACTTTAAAATACAACCAAAATTCTGACATATTACTTCTTATTGGAGATACTCAAAAAATTAAAGTCGTAAAGATACACAAACCCATTTAAAAATATCATCAGCTTTAACAGAAAGAAAACCTATACAAACATTATAAATTTAACGTTTTTCCTAAGATTATATTTTCCTCTACCAAAAGAATAGTAATTGTTTTATAAAAATCGTAAATTTACGTATGTTTGCGAAACTAAAAATTAAATACACATGTCAATTTCAGATTTATTTGATAGCGGATTCCGCAATAGAAATAAAGGTCATTTTTCCTCTATTGTCAGAGTAGCTTTAGCCGATGGAAAGATCACAGAAGAAGAGCAAAAATTCTTAGATAAACTTGCCATTAAATTAGAAATTAGCGAGCCTGAATATCAGGAGATTTTAGAGAACCCAACAAAATATCCTTTGAATCCTCCTTTACTTCATTCTAGAAGAATAGAGCGTTTGTATGATTTAGCCCGTATGGTTTATGCCGACCATGAGTTAGGTGAAACACAAAGAGAACTTCTAAAACGTTTTGGAATAGCTTTAGGATTTACACATGGAAACATTCAATACATTATTGACAAAGCGTTGTCATTAGTTGAAATGAATGTTGACTATGATACTTTTGTTTACGAAATGCAACACATGAATAGATAAAAAAATCCCGATTCAATGAATCGGGATTTTTTTATTGTTTAAATTGAATCATCCTATATTTAAAAACTATCAAAAACAAATTACATTTTTCACTATCCTTTAATATGATATCCTACTATTTTTGGAGATTCATCATTAATTTTTAAAAAATTAATGTTTTCAGAAAATGAATTATTCTCATTATATGATTTGATAAAAACGTGTATTTCTAATTTTTTACTTATAGAATCTTGATCTTTAACTTCTGTATAAAAAGTTTCAAGATTTTCAATTTCGTAATTTTTCGCTTTAAAACCCAAGCTATCTTTTATTAAAACGATTTTTTTAATAATACTTGTATCTAATTCCGAAGAAAGGTTTTTATATATTTCATCATATTTTTTTAAATCACAATTTTTATAAAAATCTTGAACTACCGATTTCCCGTAAATAATATCAACTTCTCTGTTTGTTTCTTTTTTAATTGATTTTTCGCAAGAAAATAGAATAAGAAAACAGATATACAGTATTGTCTTTTTCATAACTAAACTTCATTAGTTCATTTGTTAACTCTCTCAATATTCGCTTTATGCAAAACGTATTTTTATTACAATTGAGATAAGATTTAAAAGTACTTTTTTTACAAAGCATTCCGCATAAACTCTTCGGCCTTTTCCACCATATTTTTACTTCCGCAAAAGAACGGAGCTCTTTGATGTAATTCCGTAGGTTGAATTTCCATGATTCGTTTAAATCCGTCAGAAGCTCTTCCTCCGGCTTGTTCTGCCAAGAAAGCCATCGGATTACATTCATACAACAAACGCAATTTACCCTTTGGCGCCTTAGAACTTGTTGGATAAATATAAATCCCTCCCTTAATCATGTTTCTATGGAAATCAGAAACTAAACTTCCGATGTAACGAGAAGTGTACGGACGATCCCCTTCTTCTTCCTGACAATATTTTATATAATTTTTTACACCTTGAGGAAAGTGAACATAATTCCCTTCGTTTATCGAATAAATCTTTCCGTCTTCAGAAAATTGCATATCAGGATGTGAAAGATAAAACGTTCCTATTGCCGGATTCAACGTAAAACCGTTAACACCGTGTCCTGTAGTGTAAACCAACATTGTTGACGTTCCATAAACCACATAACCTGCCGCAACTTGATTTATTCCGGGCTGCAGAAAATCTTCTATTTGAACAGGCGTTCCTACAGGTGTTACTCTTCTGAATACTGAGAAAATAGTCCCCACAGAAACATTAACATCTATATTTGACGAACCGTCGAGCGGATCCATCAGCACTACATATTTGTTATTGTGGCTATTATCAGCTCCCGCTACGGTAATGAAATCATCGTTTTCTTCAGAAGCAATTCCGCAAACAATTTCGCGGTTAATTAATGTTTGAATAAATGTTTCGTTTGCAAAAACATCTAATTTTTGTTGATCTTCTCCTTGAATATTCTGTTCACCTGCTGCTCCTACAATATCAACTAATCCGGCTTTATTCACTTTATAATTTACCACTTTTGCGGCTAAACGGATAGAATTGATAATTCTTGACAATTCACCGGTTGAATATTGAAAAGAATTCTGATTTTCAATGATAAATTCGCCTAATGTAGTATTTCGTTCTTCCATATGAAATCGTTGTAGTTGTGTTAATGGCACAAATATCGCTTTTTTTGTGATATGATTAAAAAAATTACAAACTTGTTTTTCAACGTCTTATTTTTGCACTTCTATTTCCAAAAAAATAGAGATTTACGAAAAATGATTATACGAAAAGGAACAAAAGAAGACATGTCAGCTGCTTTAGATTTAATTAAAGAATTAGCAGTTTTTGAAAAAGAACCTGATGCTGTTATCGTAACGGTCGAAGATTTAGTGAGAGATGGTTTCTCAGAAAATCCATTGTTTCATACTTTCTTTGCTGAAATAAACGGGGAGATTATCGGGATGGCATTATATTATTACCGTTATTCTACTTGGAAAGGAAAAACCATTCATTTAGAAGATTTAATTGTAAAAGAAAATATGCGTGGAACCGGAGCGGGTTCTGCCTTGTATCAAAAAATTATGGAACAAGGAAAAGCTGAAGGTGTGAGAAGAATTGAATGGAATGTTTTAGACTGGAATATAAATGCTATTCATTTTTATGAAAAATCGGGAGCGACCATTTTACCCGACTGGCGTGTGGTTCAAATGGACGAAAATGGAATCAACACTTTTTTAAATAACAATTGATAAATTGCCTTTGGGTAATACTAGATTTAATCTATGAGAATATTCAAATTTGGAGGAGCATCAGTTAAAGATGCAGATGGGGTTAAAAATGTAGCCTCTGTATTGGAAAAAGTAGGACACCAAGATACACTTTTGGTTATTTCTGCTATGGGTAAAACGACAAATTCTCTTGAAACCGTAATAAAGAACTATTTCGAAAATTCCGGAGAACTTAATGCCTCTATTCAAGAAGTTCGAAAGTACCATAATCAAATTTTATTGGATTTATTTGAAGACGAAGAGCACGACGCATTCTTTGCTGTGAATAGTCTTTTTAACGATTTGGAATATTTCATCAGAAGCAATAAATCACCTAACTACAATTTCGTTTACGATCAAGTGGTGAGCTTTGGAGAAATTGTTTCTACAACCATTGTCAGTCATTATTTTAACCAAATCGGTTTTACAAACACATGGTTAGATGTTCGTAACTTTATTAAAACTGACACGACTTACCGTGACGCCAATGTGGACTGGGAGTCTACTCAAAAGTTAATTCAAACGGAAATTGATAAAAGCAATTTATATATTACTCAAGGTTTCTTAGGTTCTGATCCAAATCATTTCACGACTACTTTAGGTCGAGAAGGTTCTGACTACACGGCTGCTATTTTTGCGTATTGCCTAAATGCCGAAAGTGTAACGATTTGGAAAGATGTTCCGGGTGTTTTAAATGCTGATCCGCGTTATTTTGAAAATACTATTTTATTGAATCAAATTTCATATCGTGAAGCGATTGAGTTGGCATTCTACGGAGCAACCGTTATTCACCCTAAAACATTACAACCTTTGCAACGCAAAGAAATTCCTTTGCACGTAAAATCGTTCATCAATCCTTTGTTACCAGGAACAAGCGTTTCAAAAGGAGCTGATTTAGAACCTCAAACTTCTTGTTTTATCGTAAAAAAGAACCAACTGTTGCTTTCTTTATCTTCATTGGATTTTTCCTTTATGATGGAAGATAACATTAGCGAAATTTTTGGTTTGTTTCACCAATACAAAATCAAAGTGAACTTGATTCAGAATTCAGCGATTAGCTTCTCTGTTTGTATTGAAGATAAGTTCAACAATTTTGGTGAATTAAAAAATGCGTTGTCTAAAAAATTCAAAGTTTCTTTTAATGAGAATGTATCACTTTACACTATCAGACATTTTGATAACAAATCGGCTGCCGTTGTCGAAACCGGAAAAACAGTGCTTTTGAAACAAATTTCAAGAGAAACACTTCAAATTATTACCAAAGAATAATTTTATATTATTTGCCTTTGTTCAGAACTCTTTGTTTGAACAGAGGCTTTTCATTTTCCCGTTAAAACTTCATTTCCTTTTTTCCATTAATAAATACTACTTTTGAATTTTATGAGTTATAAGTAGTAATGGCAAAAAAAGGGTTCATAATAATGATGATACTTTGGTTTTCGGGACTTTGGTCTCAGGAAATCGAAACACCCTATAAGTCCAAAAAAATTGCTGTTAGCCAAGATACTATTTCCATTGAAAAAGTAAGTATTAATAAAGCCTTTTTTAAAGTAAAAGATTTATCAGGAAACGAAATCGACTCCACTTTATATCATGTTGATTTCCCAAAGGGAAAAATTGTTTTTAAATCCGATAGTATTCTATCAGACAGTTTAGAAATCAAATACTTAACTTTTCCTCAATATATTACTAAAGAATATGCTATTTACGATGACAGTAAAGTGGTTTCTAACGCGGCAGCCGGAAATTTATACAGCATCAAAAGAGAATCCATCTCTAAATTCAAACCTTTTGACGGACTAAACACGTCGGGAAGTATTTCCAGAGGAATTACTATTGGCAACAATCAAAACACCGTGGTGAATTCCAATCTGGATTTACAAATAACCGGAAAAATATCCGACAAAGTTAGTTTACGTGCTTCTATTCAAGACAGTAACATTCCATTGCAAGACGGAGGTTATTCACAGAAGCTAGACGAATTTGATCAAATTTTTATCGAACTTTTCTCGGATAAATGGAGCATTCGCGCCGGCGATTTATTTCTGGAAAACAGAACTTCCCAATTCCTGAATTTCAACAAAAAAGTCCAAGGTTTGTCGACTCGTTTTTCGCTTGGAAATTCAGACAGCAAAACGGAAATTTATGCCTCAGCAGCAATTGTTCGCGGACAATATGCCCGAAGTACTTTCACCGGACAAGAAGGAAACCAAGGCCCGTACAAATTAAAGGGCAATAATGACGAATTATATGTTTTGGTTATTTCGGGTTCAGAACGCGTTTATGTCAACGGAATTTTATTAGAACGAGGTGAAAACAATGATTATACAATTGACTACAACGCCGGAGAAATTGTTTTCACTTCACTGTTTCCGATTACTTCTGAAATGCGTATTAATGTAGAATATCAGTACACGGATAGAAATTTTACACGTTTGGTAACTTATGGAGGTGTTACACATGAAAGAGAGAAGTTCAAAATCGGAGCTTTTTTATATTCCGAAAACGACGTTAAAAACCAACCGTTGCAACAAAATTTATCGGAAGAGCAAGTTGATATTTTAAAA
Organism: Flavobacterium sp. U410; assembly: GCF_053570605.1. Taxonomy (NCBI): domain Bacteria; kingdom Pseudomonadati; phylum Bacteroidota; class Flavobacteriia; order Flavobacteriales; family Flavobacteriaceae; genus Flavobacterium; species Flavobacterium sp. U410. The sequence goes on along the minus strand of NZ_JBSEFI010000010.1, from coordinate 27,957 downwards.
GAAGCAGGAGACAACCAAAGTTTAATGAGTGCTCCATCTGCCTATCAAGACACTTATTCTGAAAATAAAATTTTATATCGAAAAATTACAGTTGGAGCCGAAGATGTCTACGAATATTCAAATGATGAAAATGAAACACTATACAACGTCAGCTTCATTTACATAGGTGAAAACCAAGGAAACTATATCATTAGCAACAACAATGCTATTGGAAAAATCTATGAATATGTTGCTCCGACAAACGGTGTTTTACAAGGAAATTATGAACCTGTTGTTAAACTTATTGCTCCTACTAAAATCCAAATTGCGACAGTTCTAGGAAATTATTCACCTTCCGAAAAAACAAACATCGACTTTGAACTGGCTGTTAGTAACAACGACCAAAATTTATATTCTTCTATTGATGACAATAACAATAAAGGTGTCGCAGCCAAAATTAACGGAAAACAGCGTTTGTATACTGGAAAATTCAATTTGGATCTGATGACGAAATACGATTTTGTACAGCAAGATTTCAAAACTATCGAACGTTTGTATAACATTGAGTTCAACCGTGATTGGAACATCAGTACTGTTTTAGGAAACCAGTCTTTATTACAAAGCGGATTGAATTTCAATTTCTTACAAAAAGGATATGCGCGTTATCAATTTGAAAAACTAGACTTTTCTCAAAATTTTTCAGGAAATCGTCATCTGGTAGAATCAAATTTGAAGTTCAACAAAACTGCTTTGGTTACCAATTTTAGCGCTATGAACAGTCAAAACGAAGCATATGATTCTAAATTCATTCGCAATCAAACAAAAATTTTACAGCATTTGGATAAAAATTGGGTTGGAGCAACATTCAACATGGAAGACAACCAACAAGAAAACACAGAAACCAATGAATTCACCTCGTTAAGCCAACGTTATACAGAGTACGGTTTCTTTGCCGGAAGAGGAGATTCTACGAATGTTTATGTTGAAATTGGCTACAAAAACCGAACCAATGATAGTTTGGTCAACAATGCCGTTGAAAGAGTCAATCAATCCCATTCCTATTATCTGAAATCGCAGCTTATCAAAACAGAAAAAAGTAATCTAAGTATTTATGTAAATTATCGAAACTTAAAATATAAAGACGATCAAATTCCTGATGAAACTTCATTAAATTCCAGACTTTTGTATACCAATTCGTTTTTCAATAATTTAATACAAAGTTCAACGATTTACGAAACTACTTCGGGAACTATTGCTCAACAAGAATTTACATATTTAGAAGTAGATCCCGGACAAGGTGTTTATATGTGGAACGATTACAACAACAACGGAATTCAGGAAATTCAAGAGTTTGAAGTGGCTCCGTTTCCTGATCAGGCAACATTTGTTCGAGTGTATTTGCCCAATCAAACATATATTAAAACGCACCAAAACCGGTTTTCACAATCGCTTATTTTTAATGGTTTGGCTTGGCAAAACAAAACAGGAGTTCAGAAATTCTTATCCCATTTTTACAATCAGTTTTCTTTTTTAGTGGAGCGAAAAATTGAAAAAGAGAACAGTAATTTTGATTTAAATCCTTTTTCAAACAATGAAAATACCTTAGGATTGAACAACAACTTCAGGAATAGTTTGTTCTACAATAAAGGAAAACAAAACCATTCCGTAACCTATACTTATGTCAATAATCATTCTAAAAGTCTCTTGAATGTGGGCAGCCAAGAAGCTAAATCCTATATCCATCAAATACAATATGCGCATTTAGTTGCTAAAACTTGGTTATTCCAAATCAATTCGCAAACTGGCAATACTAAAAGTTATTCCGAAAATTACAGCAGTAAAGATTATGAGATCGATAATTATTCGGCAAGTCCAAAAATTTCTTATCTCTTTTCAAAAAATGCCAGTTGGGATATTTTTTACGAATACAAACATCAAAAGAACACTATTAACTCAATGGAAATGTTAAAACAAAATCAATTAGGAACCGGACTGACTTTAAACTCTGAAAAAGGTTTTACGTTAAATGGAACATATTCTTTTTATAACAACTCGCTTGTCGGAGAAGCTTCCTCTTCTGTTTCTTTTCAGATGTTACAAGGCTTGCAAGCTGGAAAAAATTCCGTTTGGCAACTTTTATTACAAAAAAATATAACACAATATCTTGATATAAACATTAATTATCAAGGAAGAAAATCAGAGACAAACAAAACTATTCATACCGGAAACATACAATTAAGAGCCTTTTTTTAGTTAAAATTTAAGAACTTTTAATCTAAAGTAAATAAATTTACCTTTTTATACATAAATCCATTCTATATCGATGAACCGATTAATTCTTTTATTAGCTTTTTTTTTAATAACTTTCAATTCTTTCTCTCAACTGAGTAATAAGCATTGGATACCTCCTTTGCATGCTAATGAAGACAACAGTTCTGGACTTATACAAGAACATTACATTTACCTTTCTACACCTGAGTCTACATCTTTTTCTGTTACTGTTACAGACGGCTCAGGAAATGCTATAAGTGGTTCTCCTTTCACTATTTCTCAAGGAAATCCTGTAGAAATTTTAATTGGAAATGGTCAACCTTCCTCAATGTTTATTAATAAATCTGATGTTGGAAAAGTTATTTCCGGAAAAGGATTAATTTTAGAAGGAATATACGATTTTTACGTAAGTTTCAGAGTTCGCTCTCAAGCTCATGCAGAATTTTTATCTTCAAAAGGAACAACTGGAGCAGGAACCATATTCAGATTAGGTAGTCTTCCTCAATATTATGCAAGTTCTATTCGTAATTTCGTTTCTGGCTTTATGGCTACAGAGGATAATACAACTGTTAATTTATCTGATTATGATCCAAACGTAAGATTTATAATAAACAGTAACAATACCATTACATCCGGAACCCAAACTTTCACGTTAAACAAAGGGCAAAGTGTTGTTGTTTCCGGAAATTGTGATTCTCAATCTCTTTCTGCAAACTTTACAGGATTTATAGGTGCTTTATTAACTTCTGATAAACCTATTGTTGTGAATACAGGAAATCTTGCTGGTGGTACAGAACCCTCTTTAACAGGTAATGCTTCTAAACAAGATTTTAATCTAGATCAGATTGTTCCTCTGGAACAGGTAGGAACAGAATATGTCATTATGAAAGGGAATGGATCAAACAATACAGAAATCCCTCTAGTTATTGCACATGAAGATAATACTGAGATTTATATCAATGGTAATAGCACTCCAATAGCTATTCTAAATGCTGGAGAATACTTTTTAATACCTTCATCTAATTTTCAAGGTATAGACGCTAATAAAAATATGTATATAAACAGTATTGATAAACCCTTTTTTTTATATCAAATTGTAGGAGGAGATTCTTCAAATGATGCTACAAATGGTTTTTTCTTTATACCTCCTTTAAATTGTTACTGGCAAAAAAGTGTAGATCTTATACCTAATGTGAATAAAATTGGTTGGGACACCTATAGTAGTGATTTAATCCTAGCTACAGAAATTAATGCAACAGTCACAATCAATGACGTTGTTACTAATGCTACTCCTTTAGTAGTTGCAGGAAATCCTAATTGGGAATCTTACCGAATTAGTGGTTTAACAGGAAATGTAAAAATTGAATCAACTGGACCTTTAGCTGTTGGTGTTTTTGGAGCAAGTGGTAATGCTGGTTTTGGAGGCTATTTCTCAGGTTTTGGAGCATCTCCAAAAGATGTCTCTTTAAATGTTTGCTCTAGTTCAATCATAGATCTGTTTGAAAAAATACCAGGAAATCCTGACACCGGTGGCACTTGGCACTTTAATGATCCTGATGCGCCTATAAGGGTTAATGAAGGTATTTTTGATCCAAGCTTAGATAACATAGGTGACTATTATTATAAATTCACAAAGAGTTGTCCCGGACAACCTAATTTAGATATTACAATTAAAGTTACTATCACCAGTATTGTTCCAGGTCCAAATGCAGGAACTTCTTCCTTACATTCTTTTTGTACTACTGATGCAATAATTGACTTAACTACCCTATTGGGAACAAGTATAACTCCTAATGGTCAGTGGACTTATAATGGATCTCCAAGATCCGACGGAATGTTTGATCCAAGCACTGATTCTTCAGGGAACTATACTTATACTTTAACTGATCCAAACGGAGTTTGTGATCCGGCAGTCGCCACTATAACCATCACATTAAACAATTCTCCTCATACCATTCCGCTTGCTCCTTATGAAATTTGCGACACTAATGATGATGGAGACGATACAAATGGTTTTGCCTCATTTACTTTAAGCTCAAACAACACCACCCTTATAGATAACCAAACAGATATTGCATCAATTCAATATTTTGAATTATTCCCTGATGCTGAAGCAAATACTGCTTCTGCTGTTCTTCCGAATTCATATTATTCAAACAGTAAAACTATTTATTACCGAATAGAGAACACAAGCGGATGCTATGCAACCGGAAGTCTGGACTTAATTGTAAACCCATTGCCAAACTCAATCCCTCAAGTAACTCTAAAACAGTGTGATACTGATACTGATGCAATAACTAATTTCAACTTAACAGAAGCTAATTCATTGATATCAACTGATTCTAATTTAATTTTTTCATATCATTATTCTTTATCTGGTGCTCAAAATAACACTAATTTCGTTCCGGATGATATAAATCACAGTGCTTCTAATGGAAGTGTAGTCTGGGCTCGTATTGAAACCAACAAGGGGTGTTACCGAACTGCAAAAGTCAACTTAGTGGTTTCCACTACAACTATTCCTCTCAATTTCAGTTTCCCATTATATGAGTGTGATGATTTTATCGATACAAATGATCCTGATGATGATGGAATTGACTATTTTGATTTAACTCAAATTGAAAGTACTCTTATAAATCAGTTTCCTACCACTCAATCGTATACTTTTTCATACTATTTAAATGAAACTGATGCTTTAACTGAACAAAATTCTATTACTGATATTTCTAGTTTTAGAAATACAATTCCAAATTATCAAGAAATTTGGGTTCGTATGGAAAGTAATCTTTATGAATGTGCTGCATTAGGTCCTTATTTAAAACTAACGGTAAATCCTCTTCCTGACACTGATTTAGGCTATGATTTCTTTTTATGCGTAAATCCTCAAACCGGACAAGGATCTCAAATTATTGATGCTACCCCTATAACTTCAGGAAGTTATACCTATCAATGGGACTCTAATGTCTCTGGATTAGATCTATCTGGTGAAACCGGATTTCAATATACAGTAACTCAACCCGGAACATATACTGTTACTGTAACGAATGTAAATACATCGTGTGTGAATACAGATGAAGTAAATGTTACTTATTCTTCTGAGCCTTTAAGCTTTACCGCTGAAATTACCATGCCTCCTTTTTCTTCTGGTACGACTACTATTGTAGGTAGTGCTTCAGGAGGCTATGGGATATATGAATACAGTTTAGATTTGACAAATTGGCAATCAAGTCCAACTTTCTCTGATTTACCAAATGGAAATTACACCATCTACGTGAGAGACATTCAAGGTTGTGGACTTCTTTCCGTGTCAAATTTATATGCCATAACCTATCCTAATTATTTTACACCAAATGGTGATGGCTACAATGATACATGGAATATCTCTAACCTTCCATCTGAATATGATGCTAAGATTCTAATATTTGACCGCTACGGAAAACTTATTAAACAGATTAGCTCTTATGGAGAAGGATGGGACGGAACTTATAATGGAAAACTTTTACCTTCAACTGATTATTGGTTTAAAGTTGAATATAAAATCAATGGTTCTGAGCAAGAATTTAAATCTCACTTTAGTTTAAAAAGATAATGGACGCATTTGTAAAAACCTCTATCAATAACAAGATAGCTACTATTAGTTTTTATAATAAAGCAGGGAACTCTCTACCCTCTCATTTACTAAATGAATTAGCTAATGCCTTTTATGATTTAGATAAAAATAAAATTATCCAGCTTATTATATTAAAAAGTGAAGGTGACACTACTTTTTGTGCCGGAGCTTCTTTCGACGAGCTTTTGAGTATTTCTAATTTTGAAGAAGGCTCTACGTTTTTTTCTGGTTTTGCTCACGTAATAAATAACATGAGAAAATGTAGCAAAATTATTATTGGAGAAGTTACTGGAAAGGCTGTTGGGGGCGGTGTAGGTTTAATTTCAGCTTGTGACTATGTATTTGCCACTACTAACTCATCGATTAAACTTTCGGAACTAGCTATAGGAATTGGTCCCTTTGTAATTGAACCTGCTGTAAGTCGAAAAATCGGTCAAATGGCTATGGGTGAAATGGCTTTAGAACCTACTCAATGGAAAACATCTGAATGGGCACATAAAAATGGGTTGTACAATAAAATTTTTGATAACTCTGATGATTTAAAAGCTTCTTTAAGCCAATATAGCCTTGAACTTTCAAGTTACAATTCTGAAGCTTTATCTGAGCTTAAAAAAGTATTATGGAATGGAATCGAAAACTGGGATCATCTCCTTTTTGAAAGAGCGGCAATTTCCGGTCGTTTAGTCCTATCTGATTTTACAAAAAATGCCTTATCCCAATTTAAAAATAAACAATAATGAAATGGTTTAGCTTAATTCAACAAGTTAATATAGAGGAAAAAATGAAAAATGCTCCAGACAAGAACTATGAGATAGGTGTTGTCATTGGTACGTTTTTACCTTTTTTAGTGTTAATCGGAATTGCCTATCTATTATATTACAGAGCCAAGAAAAAAGAAGAGAGCAATTAAGCTCTCTTTCTTATTATATTTTTCTGGTTTTAAGCCAACCCGTAATACTTAATCGTTCTCTTTTAACAGGTAGCACTTCGTGTTCCAAAACCTGACTTTCAAAAATTACTACACGTCCTTTTACAGGATAAATCTTAAGTTCAGTTTCTTCTTTATATATTACTAACTCTCCTCCGAATTCCGGTTGCCAATTTTCATCGTTTAAGTAACACACCACTGAAAGTTTCCGACTGTCGTCATTTTGAAAAGTATCCAGATGCTTTTTATAAAAAGTCCCTACAGGATATAATGCATAGTGAAATTCTCTATCTTGAATTCCCAAGAAACAAGTTCTGTTCAAATAGATTATAAAATCGTTTATCTTCTCAAAAAAAACGCCTTCTGCTTCATTTATCTGAGTTTCATCGATCCAAGAAATAAAATCTCCGCGAATTGATTTTATGACGTGTTCATTAAATTGGTCTCCTATCGCTGCTTTTTTAAATTCATCTTCTTCATATTTGTTCAAAAGATTATTTCTTAGACTGCTGACCTCTTCAATAGAAAAAAAATCGTCTACAATGCTATATTGTTGATTTAAAAGATCTTCAATGATCTTTTCGTATCTCGGATTTATGTTTAACCCATTCATATATGTCAAAAAAGTGAGCAAATATAGTATGAAAAACAATACGAAGATCACTAAGATTAATTTATTAATTTTGTAGCTTAAAATAGTATCAGATGAGTAAAATTAGAATTACCAAACAGTTCACATTCGAAACAGGACATGCACTTTATGGTTATGACGGAAAATGCAAAAATGTACACGGTCATAGTTATAAATTATCCGTAACTGTAATTGGAACACCTATTGACGATCAAACAAATGTAAAATATGGTATGGTAATAGATTTTGGTGATCTGAAAAAAATTGTAAAAGAAGATATTGTAGATGTTTTTGACCACGCAACGGTTTTCAATAAAAACACACCTCATATTGAATTAGCTGAAGAACTCAAAAAAAGAGGGCACCATGTTATTTTAGTTGATTATCAACCAACTAGTGAAAACATGGTCATTGATTTTGCTCAAAAAATCAAAAAAAGACTTCCTAATGACATCGCGCTTTTTTCACTTCGCCTTCAGGAAACAGAAACTTCTTTTGCCGAATGGTTTGCCAGCGATAATTTATAATACTTGTTCTTGAAAAGCTATTTTCGGATTTAAAATCTGTTCAATTAAAATTACGATTTCTTCTGAAAAGGCTTCCAAAATTTCATTAGTAATACTTGTTTCTTTTTCAAAAACAAAAGGCATAAATCCGGCTTTCATGTTCTTGAATGAAATAATTCCGGCTTCCATTTCTTCCGAAGGGAATCCAAATTGTTGTACATACATTAAAGCATAACAAAGTAATTGGATTGATTTTTCATTTTTTAAATCTTCTGTAAGCCGATCAAATTCTTTGATCTTTAGATTTCGGGCTTCTACTTTTCCTGTTTTATAATCTATAATGCGGAGCTTTCCATTGCAAAGCTCTATTCTATCTACTTTACCGGAAATTTTGACCGGAAATGGTAGCTTTTCGTGTTTTAATTCCCCTTTTAGTTCTGTTTCCAACATTAAAATTTTGATTGCTTCATCTTCTTCTATCCTAGCCTGTTCAATTTTTAAAAAATTAAAAACATTTCGCTTTGCCACTTCAAAAGCTAAAAAGTTTTTCCCTTTTTTAATTTCTCCTTCTTTATAGACTTTCTTGAACATTTCCAAAACGACATCATCAATTTTATCTGTCATTTCTTCAATGCCTTGAACAGTCAAAAATTTACCTGTAAAAGGTTGATACAGCAACTCCAGACTTTCATGCACAATAGTTCCCAATGTGTTGACTGCAATATCTTCTTCTACTTCATCTGCTTCTCTGACACCTAAAACACGTTGAAAATAAAACTGAATAGGATTTCGAATATAATTTGTCAAAGATGAAGGAGAAAAACCTTTTCCAAGAGCAATTTCTTTGAGCCTTTCTAATGCTTGTTCTGATTTTTCTACCTGTATTTTCTCATAAGGTTTGTCTGGCAATACCGCATTGTACAAAACATGTTCAATAGTATGATTTGGTAGTTTCTCTAACTCCAACTGAGTTATAAATCGGCTTTTTTCACCTGCATCAATACCTTCCTGATCGGCATTATATAACAAGAAAATATTTTTTGCTCTAAACAGTAAATGATAAAAGTGATAACTATAAATGGCATCCTTTTCTTTATATGTTGGCAAGCCTATCTCCTTTTTCACATCGTAAGGTATAAAAGATTGTTGGCTTTTTCCAGAAGGAAATTTACCTTCATTTACTGATGTTATGATAACATTTTCAAAGTCTAAGACACGGCTTTCCAAAACACCCATTACTTGCAAGCCCGTTAAAGGCTCACCTTCAAACGAAACTTCTGTCAAATCCACAATTTGTTTGTAGGTTACCTGAATGTCTTTTACAGAAATCATTTTCCCATACTTCTCCTGATAAACAATCATCTTGTTTAACATTTTATACACACTATACACAAAAGCCTGTGAAACTTTCTCTGAACTTCCTTCCTGTTTCAGAAAATCACGCAACATCAACGTAAGCGTTTTTAGTGATTCTAATATCTCTATTATGGAAATGGTGTCCCAACGTTTAAAAAGCAAAGAAAATAGAGCTTCATTAAGTGAACCTATCTGGTTTTTTAATCTAAGAAGTGTCTCTAAAGAGAAAAAAGTAAAATTATTGGAATTTATAATATGAACCAACTCATTAAAATTCCCAAAAGGCTCTATAAACGGATGGCTTAGAACCTCTAAAACTTCTTTGTAATACAACGTATAATGCTGTTCGTTTCTTGACAAGGAATTAGCATGTAACTTAATAATCTTTGCTATGAGTAATTGCGCAGGATTATTTTTACTGGGATACCCCATGGTTATATTAAGACTTGACACCTGTTCAGGCAAACTATTTAAAACCGGTAAAAGTAAATTCTCATCTCCTAAAACCAAAGCTGTTTTATTATGTCTCTGATCAACAATACTTAGATCTTCTACTATTTTACCCGCAATTCTGGCTTGACCTATAGATTTTGGCGTTCCTATGATCTTAATCTCTTTTTTTTCTGAAAAATGATTGAAAATCCAATCAAAAGATGTATTGCCAAAATAAGGTTTCCATTCTTTTTTAAATCTTCTTATAAACAAACCGGTATCGTGATGTGTATTGGCTAAAAAATACTCATCTATATCCCAATATACTCTTCCTTTTTGATTCGTAACAAAATGAAGCATGATTTTTTCTTCTGCAGAATTTAATGCATTAAAGCCTGCAAAAACATGGTACTCATTAGAATTAATTTCACTCAATTTAGCTACTGCTTCCCTATAAATAAGTCCTTGATAGCCAATTCTCTTGGATTTTAAATATGAGTAAAGTGCTTTATAATACTCCGGTAATTTATTCCAAAATAATAAATGATTATCAATTAACTTTGTTGTGTCTTTTTGTTCTAGATCCCATCGTTTTAATGCTTCAATATCGCTCAAATAGGAAAAAATATATTTAGGCTCAATCAAATAACGATCAATTTCATTAAAATCTTGAATAGCTGTTTTTGCCCAACCGGAGAATTGTTCAAAAGTTTGCTGATTTTCCTTTGGCGTTAACGAAAGGTATACCTCATAAAACTCAAACAAAAGCTCAATACTATCTACACTTCTAATCCCCGATATTTCCTGAATCAATTCCTCTACACTTGTAATTTTCGGTGCAAAATGTGTTTGACCAGACTTATTCTTCAAGATCTCTAATAAAAAGACACGTGCTCTTTTATTAGGTAATACAATCACTAAATTACTCAGATCTTCATTAAAGTCTCTTAATAGTTTATCAGCTAATGTTTCTAAAAAAGTATTTGCCATCATTATTTTATAAAAATAAAAAAACGCCCCGAATATCGGGGCGTTTTTAAGCTTTATTTTGGTAATAAATTATTTTACTAATTTAACTTCAACTCTACGGTTGTTAGCTCTACCTTTAGCAGTTTTGTTAGTGTCAATTGGTTTAGTTTCTCCGAAACCAACAGAAGTTAATCTTGAAGCATCAACACCGTTTTCAACTAAATAATTTTTAACTGCAGCAGCTCTATCTTCAGATAATTTTTGGTTTAATGCATCAGCACCTTGACTATCTGTATGTCCTTCGATAGAAAATTTAGAAGAAGGATATTCTTTTAAGATAGCTGTAATAGCTTGTAGAACTGGGTAAGTTTGTTTTTGGAAAGAAGATTTACCAGAGTTAAACAAGATTGTTTTAGCATACTCATTTAATTTTTTAATGTGCTCATCAGAGATTTCTGGACATCCGTGGTTAGCAACTGTACCAGCTACTGTAGGACATTGATCATCTTTATCAACTACACCATCACCATCTGTATCAGGCCAAGGACAACCACCGTTTTCTTTTGGACCTTTTACTTCAGGACAATTGTCATCTTTATCAGCTACACCGTCACCGTCTGTATCTGGACAACCTTTCATGATTTTAGTACCAGGAACATCTGGACAAGCATCTTCTGAATCAATGATTCCGTCACCGTCTGTATCAGGACAACCATTGAATTCTTTTAAACCAGCTACATCTGGACAAGAATCATCTTTATCAGCAATTCCGTCACCATCTGTATCTGGACATCCTTGGAATTCTTTTAAACCAGGAATTTCTGGACAAGCATCATCTCTATCATAGATACCATCATTATCTGTATCTTTACCTCCAAATTTGAAAGTAAGACCTGCAAAGTGTTGGAAATGAGTAGGAACATCTAAGTCCGGAGCTCTGTTGTCGTCAAATGAATGCTTGTAAGTACTTTGCAATTGTAAACCAACTTGCTCAGTAAACCAAAAAGTAATACCTACACCTCCATTAACTGTACCAGCAGAAGCATCACCTACGAATTGGTAACCACCACCTACTTGTAAAGATGGGTCTAACCATTTTGTACCGATTAATTCCATAAAGCTGTATTTAACAGCAGCATCGATACCATAATATGATAAATCACCAGGATTGTATACTAAATCTGTAGATTCAGTTCCCGGAACTCTGTCAATCCATTTATCAATTTTATTAACAGATCCTGTTAAACCAACTGAAAAACCATCTCCAACGTAACGAGATACGTTTAAGTAAGAAACTGATGGTAAGATATTCCAGTTGTCTTTAGCGTTAGCCAATTGTACAAACTGAGGCTTATCGTTTCCTTCAGCGCTAATTTTAGTATCAACAGCGTTAACACCAAATGATACTGCCCATGGGTTGTTACTGTCTTGTGCTTGGGTCGCTAAACCTGCAAACATAAAGGCAGCAGCAAATAATTTGTTTAAATGTTTCATACTTTACTATTTTAATTACAATGCGTTATAATTAGAACAAAAGTAATATTTTTTTTTAATTACAAAAAACTTTGTTAAAAAAAGTGAATATTAAAATTGTTTACTTTATGATACTTAATGACTTACCAACTTCCGTAAAAGCCGCAATAGCTTTATCTAAATGCTCTTTTTCGTGTGCTGCAGACAATTGCACTCTAATTCTAGCCTTATCTTTCGGAACAACCGGGTAAAAGAATCCGATTACATAAACTCCTTTTTTCAATAGTTCATCAGCCATAATTTGAGATAGTTTAGCATCATATAACATGACCGGAACAATAGCTGAATCTCCATCAATAATATCAAAACCGGCAGTTTTCATGCCTTGTTTGAAATAATTAGTATTCCATTCTAATTTATCACGAAGTGATGTGTCTTTTTCTAACAATTCAAAAACTTTTAAAGAAGCCCCGACAATAGAAGGTGCTAATGAGTTAGAAAATAAATACGGACGCGAACGCTGACGTAAGATTTCGATGATCTCTTTTTTAGCAGTAGTATATCCGCCCATGGCCCCTCCAAGTGCTTTACCTAAAGTCCCTGTAATGATATCCACTCTTCCCATTACTCCTTTAGCTTCTAAAGTACCTTTACCTGTTGCACCAATAAAACCGGCAGCGTGACATTCGTCAACCATCACCATAGCATCGTATTGCTCTGCTAAATCACAAATCTTATCTAATGGCGCTACTAATCCGTCCATAGAAAACACACCGTCAGTTACAATTAATTTGAAACGACGACCTTCTGCATTGGCTTTAATTAATTGTTGTTCCAAATCAGCCATGTTGTTGTTTTCGTAACGATAACGAGCCGCTTTACACAAACGCACTCCGTCAATAATAGAAGCATGATTTAAACTATCTGAAATAATACAATCTTCTTCACCTAACAAAGGTTCAAAAACCCCTCCGTTAGCATCAAAAGCCGCAGCGTATAAAATAGTATCTTCTGTTCCGTAGAAATCAGCAATTTTTTGTTCTAATTCTTTGTGAATATCTTGTGTTCCACAAATGAAACGAACAGAAGACATTCCGAATCCGTGAGAGTCCATAGCATCTTTAGCTGCCTGAATAACCGCCGGATGTGAAGAAAGTCCTAAATAATTATTGGCACAAAAATTCAAAACTGTTTCACCAGTTGAAATTGTAATTTCTGCTCCTTGAGGCGAAGTAATGATTCGCTCTTTTTTATAAAGACCATTTTCTTTAATGGTCTCAATTTCGTTTTGTAAGTGTTGTTTAATTTTACCGTACATTTTATTTAGTTTGGATATTTTTGATGGTTACAAAATTACGACTTCTACTTGATCTCCCGTGTAAACCAATGCTTTTTTTACCACTTCAAGATTCATTTTCTGTAAAGCCGAAGCATAGCCGAATACCTGTTTAATATGTTCTTCTTTTTTATCTCCGGTTTTATAATCTAGTAAATAGGCTTTATTTCCCATGACAACCACTCTATCGGGTTTTATATTTCCAAGCTGTTGATCAATAATCGTTCGTTCGTTATACACTTCGCCGTCTGAAACAAAAAACTCTTGCAGTTGCGTATGCGAAATGATATTTTGCAAAGTTTGACGAACTTGTTCTTGCTGAGACAAGGTAATTAATCCGTTTTCCAAAGCTTGTTCCAGAGCCAAATCTAAATCATCGGCTTTATGAATGAACGATAAAATTTCGTGCAACACATTTCCGAAATCAATAGCTTCTTGTTGATAACTTCCCCACATTAAAGCTTCGCGTTGTGCAATTTTAATATTTTGAAATAACAATTTATCCTTAACTACTTCTATTTGTTGTTGTTTATTTTCTGTAACATGACTTTCCGAAACTCTTTTAGCATTACCAAAAGAAATTTCCCGATCATCAGCATTGAAACCTTTTCTCAATTGTAAAAACTCCAAGAAATAAGACGACAAATTATTAGGCAAACCCGTTTTATTCACCAAATAATTAGACACAATATACAACTGTTCTCCTGCTCTCGTTAAAGCAACATACAGCACATTAATAGCGTCTAAAATTTCTTCCTGACTTCTATCTTGGTAAATTTCTTTGGCTTTTGCCCCATATTTTTCCACTTCACTTTTTTGGTTGACCAAAGCTTTCGGGAAATCAATTTGATCTTCCTCTTCAAAATCAATCCAAAGTTTATCTTTTATTCCTCGACTGAAATTTTCTTCGGCAAACGGATAAATCACCACCGGAAACTCCAATCCTTTTGACTTGTGAATCGTCATGATGCGCACCGCATCACTTTCTTCAGGTGAAGGAATGCTTTTCTGAAATCCGGTTTTATCCCAATATTCTAAAAAATCAGCAATACTCGATTGTGTTTTACTGTCGCGCTCCAAAACCAAATCTAAAAAATACTGAACATAAGACGTATTGGCTTTCTCTTTAATAAATGCCGTAACCAATAATTCAACCGCTTCGTACAACGATTTTTTGCGACAATGCGAAAAGGAAATTTGAATTCCCAACTCTTGCAAAGCCGCTTCAATTTTTTGTTCGCTTAACGATTTCAGTTTCACGATAAAATCATGAACCGGAAGTTCCGCTTGACGATATTTACCAATGTAATACAGCATAAAAACTTTCGACTCATCATCTTTTCCGTTGTTCAAATAGCGAAGCAAAGCAATCAACAACTTTACTTCAGTTGCGTTTTGAATCAACAACGTTTCTGACGAAAGAATGGGAATTCCGTTTTCTGTTAGATAATTGGCCAACAAAACGCCTTCCGATTTTCTTCGCGTAAGCAAAGCAATATCTTTATAACCAAAACCATTTTCCTTGACTTGTTCGATAATGGCTTTTGTTTTTTCCAAATACATTTTATCCTTCAATGAATAATCAGAATCCTCTTCAGGAGCATCAAAATCTGTTTTTTTAGGAACGTCAATAAATGAAAGCGAAACAAAACCGCCGGCTTTATTGTTTTTTTCTTGGAACGAAAGCTCTTTGTACAGTTTTATATAATCTTCGTTTTCAAATTTACCCGATAAAAAAGCAAAAAAGTCATTGTTAAAATCAATCACTTCGTCATAACTTCTGTAATTGACACCCAATCGTTCGACGTGTTTGGATTTATTTGAAAATGGATTTTCTTGATTGCTCAACGCGATAAATTGTTCTGCTTTTCCTCCGCGCCAACGATAAATAGCTTGTTTAGGATCGCCAACAATCATTAACGAACCTTGCGTTCCGTTTTCTTCCGACGAAAGTGCATTATCAATCAAAGGAATAAGATTGTTCCATTGTAAAACCGAAGTATCTTGAAATTCGTCAATAAAAAAATGTCGGTATTTGTCGCCTAGTTTCTCATAAATAAACGGAGCTGGCTGACCTTGAATTTCGTTAGAAATAATTTTATTAAAATCAGATATCGACAGTACATTTTGTTCTTCCTGAATTTTTTTGTACTCCAAATGAATGATATTCAACAACGACAACGGATTGATATTTTGTAAAAAAGCCGTGTAAAAAGCTATTTTAGAACAATTGTGATAACATTTTTGCAGCAAAGAAAGCAAATCTCCCGAAACAGCTTCAATCACTTCTCTGTCTTTTGCTGTTTTATTGATTGCAATATCATCGAAACTCGAATATTTATAAAAATCTTTACTATCTAATTTTCCTTCCTGAATTTTAGTAATATGATTAGGAAACGTTCCTCGGGAAAACGATTTTAGATCAATTCCGTTTTCTGTAAAAATCTGAAAACATCGTTGAGTCAAAGCCACATTCTGCTCCTGAAATTCATTGATCTTTTGTTTGAGAACCTTTTTAACGGCATTAAAATCTCCAAAATTTTTATTTTCAAAAGCCTGAATTTCGGTTGCATTATTTTCGTTGACCAACAATTTTGCTACTTCAAAAAGTTCGCGCGAAACGTCCCAGTTTTTATCTTCATCTGTTTTTGACTTCGTGAACTCTAGTAAAAACTGAGTAATTGCTTCATCTTCGCCTACTTTAGAAATCACAACATCAACGGCTTCCTGAAGCAAAGCATCTGTATCCAAAGCAATTTCGAAATTGGCGGGCAGATTCAGATCTTGCGCAAAAGAACGAATGACTTTATGAGTAAACTTATCAATGGTTGAAATTCCAAAAGCAGTATAGTTATGAATAATATGAGTAATTATCTCTTTTGATTTTTCCTTTATCGTTGTAATTGGCAAGGCGGTTTCTCGAGCCACATCTTTCAATAAAGAATCATATTTATCTGCCGTATTGTCTTTTGAAAACTCATACAAACTATTTACTACACGGCTTTTCATTTCTTCAACAGCCTTATTGGTAAAAGTTATTGCCAATACTTTTTTATACGTATCAGGAGTTTGAGAACGAAATAAAATTTTCAGATACTCTTTAGTTAGTGTATATGTCTTTCCCGAACCCGCCGAAGCATCATATATTGTAAAAGCTTGCTGTTTCAAAATGTTATATTTATCTTAATTATACCGCTATAAAAACTATCTATTTTACAAACCAAAGTTTATTTCGTAAATTTGGGAAAAATATTATTAATCTAAAAAATAAATATTATGGCATTCGAGTTACCAAAATTACCTTATGCATACGATGCATTAGAGCCACATATTGATGCTAGAACTATGGAAATCCACCATACAAAACATCACAATGCTTACACAACAAATCTTAATACTGCTATTGCCGGTACAGATTTAGAAGGCAAAACTATTGAAAACATTTTAATTAATTTGGATACAAACAATGCTGCTGTTAGAAATAACGGTGGTGGTTTCTACAATCACAACTTATTCTGGACTGTAATGAGTCCTAACGGTGGTGGGAAACCAACAGGTGAATTAGCAGAAGCTATTGATAAAGCTTTTGGTTCATTTGAAGAATTTAAAGCTCAGTTTGCTAAAGCTGCTGCAACACGCTTCGGTAGTGGATGGGCTTGGCTGTGTGTTCATAAAGGCGGGAAATTAGAAATTTGTTCTTCTGCTAACCAAGATAACCCATTAATGCCAGGAATCGGTTGTGACGGAGTTCCTGTTTTAGGATTAGACGTTTGGGAACACGCTTATTATTTACACTATCAAAACAAAAGACCTGATTATATTGAAGCTTTCTTTAATGTAATTAACTGGACTGAAGTAGCAAGACGTTACGCTACAGAAAAATAATCTATTGATTTTATTTTAATCCAAAAGCGGAGTTGATTTTAAAAAATCAACTCCGCTTTTTCTTTTCATACTTTTATAAAATAAAAAAGGTGAAATTTCTTTCACCCTTTTTGCCCCAAATCTACCATAAAACTTAACCTACTAATTTTCTGGTAGTGCTAAGATATGGCGACATTTAAATTATTTTGCAAAATAATTGTTGAACAACACAAAAAACCGATAAAGTGCATTTATTTGCTTTAAATTTAGAATTTCTTAATGTTAAAAATAAAAAAGGTGAAATTTCTTTCACCTTTTTGCCCCCAAATCTACCATAAAACTTAACCTACTAATTTTCTGGTAGCGCTAAGATATGAAGACTTTTTAATTATATTCTAAAAAAATTGTTGAATGCTTAAAATAATCGACAAAATGTTACAATCTAATAAGCTCTTGCATCTTTTCCTTCATAGAAATTCATAAACGCACGATTTACCACTCGATTTCCTCCTGGTGTTGGATATTCACCGGTAAAATACCAATCTCCTAAATTTTTAGGACATGATTTATGCAAATCTTCTACTTTTTGATAAATAATCTTCACTTGCGCACGGGTGTCTGCCGGAGTAAGCATTTCTGCAATTTTGTCTGAAATTTCTTCATCTGTAAAAGGTGCATAAATTTCATTTACATAATTTACCACCTCATCATCTTTGAAATTCTCTTGTGCCTTTGACTTTCGATACACTTCTTCTATAATGTGAGACAAGTTTCTTTCTTTCAACAATTCCATAGCAGCCCTAAAAGCAACTAAACCTTCTAATTTAGCCATATCAATACCATAACAATCCGGAAAACGGATTTGCGGCGCTGATGAAACGATTACAATACTTTTTGGTTGTAAACGATCCATCATCCTGATGATACTTTGTTTTAGTGTTGTACCTCTAACAATACTATCATCAATAATCACTAAATTATCTGTTGGTTTAACCACTCCGTAAGTCACATCATAAACATGAGCCACTAAATCATCTCTACTACTATCTTCTGTAATAAAGGTTCTTAATTTAGCATCTTTGATTGCAATTTTTTCCGTTCTGATTCTAACATTTAAGATCTCATGCAACTGTTCTGATGTTAATTTTTCTTTTTGGTCTAAGATAGCTTGTGCTTTTCTTTGGTTTAAGAAATCTTGTGCTGCTTCAGCCATACCAAAGAATGAAGTTTCAGCCGTATTAGGAATATAAGAGAAGACCGTGTTGTCTATATCGTTATTAATTGCTTTTAAGATTGCCGGAAAAACTCTTTTCCCTAAATCTTTACGCTCTTGATAAATTTCAGCATCACTTCCTCTTGAGAAATAAATTCGTTCAAAAGAACACGCTTTCTTAATTAATGGTTTTCTAATCTCACTAATTGTTACTTTACCACTTTTTTTAATAACAATTGCATTACCAGGATCTAATTCTTCTACTTTATCAAACGGAACGTTAAAAACGGTTTGAATCACTGGTCTTTCAGAAGCGACTACCACAATTTCATCATCTTGATAATAATACGCCGGACGAATTCCTGCCGGATCACGCATCACAAAAGAATCTCCATGACCCAATAACCCTGCCATTGCATAACCACCGTCCCAATTGCGAGATGCTCTTTCTAAAATTCTTTGGATATTTAAACGCTCAGCAATTATAGGCGAAGCTTCTTTTTTAGAATAGCCTTCTTTTTTACATTCTTTATATACATCGCTCACTTCGTCATCTAAAAAGTGACCGATTTTTTCCATTACCGTAACCGTATCGGCCATTTCTTTAGGATGCTGACCCAAATTCACTAAATCGTCAAATAACTCTTTTACATTAGTCATATTGAAATTACCTGCAACAATTAAGTTACGGTGCATCCAGTTATTTTGACGAAGAAACGGGTGAACACTTTCAATATTATTTTTACCAAAAGTTCCGTAACGAACGTGTCCTAAAAACAACTCTCCTATATAAGGAAGATTTTCTTTTTGAAGCTGAACATTTTCCTGATATTCAGGATGTTCTTCTAACTCAGCATTAATCCTTTCATTAATTTGCGCAAAAACATCTTTAATAGGCTGCGGATCATTAGAACGAACTCTACTAATGTAACGTTGTCCTGGCTGCATATCAAATTTAATACTCGCCAAACCTGCACCGTCTTGACCTCGGTTATGTTGCTTCTCTAACAGTAAGTACATTTTTTGTATACCATAAAAAGCTGAACCGTATTTTTCTTTATAATACTCTAATGGCTTCAATAATCGAAGCAAAGCAATACCGCATTCGTGTTTAATAGCGTCGCTCATAAAAAATTGTTGTTGTGTTGTTTAGGTTATTCTAGTTTGTTTTTTCATCAAAAGAAATGCCCCGAGAAAACGGGGCACACTTTTATTCGTCTAATTCTATTTCAAACTGAGTTAAAGCTTTAAATTGTTTCAATCGTTTATTCACTTCAGCTTTTTCTAATTTTTCCATACGTTGGGTTCCGAATTGTTCTACGCAGAAAGATGCGAGATTAGAACCATAAATAATTCCGTTTTTCAAATTGTCAAACGAAATGTTTTCACTTTGTGCGATGTATCCGGCAAAACCTCCGGCAAAAGTATCACCGGCACCTGTCGGATCAAAAACTTCTTCAAGTGGTAACGCCGGCGCAAAGAAAGCTTCTTTTCCTTGAAACAATAAAGCTCCGTGTTCTCCTTTTTTAATCACTACATATTTAGGCCCCATTTCACTGATCTTCTCAGCTGCTTTTACTAAAGAATATTCTCCTGAAAGCTGACGTGCTTCTTCATCATTAATTGTAATAACATCAACACGCTTAATAACTCCCATCAATTCATCCCAAGTATTATCCATCCAGAAGTTCATAGTATCTAACACCACTAATTTGGGTTTCTCTGTCAACTGATTTAAAACAGCCGTTTGTACCAAAGGATGTAGATTACCTAATAAAACTACGTCTGAATTTTTATATTGTTCAGGAACAATCGGATTAAAATCAGCTAAAACATTCAGTTCAGTTACTAAAGTATCTCTGGAATTTAAGTCGTTATGATATTTTCCGCTCCAAAAGAAAGTTTTCCCTCCTTTTACTACTTCAATTCCTTCAATATTTACCCCTTTATTTTGCAACAAGTCTAAATATTCGTTAGGAAAATCTTCACCAACAACTGACACAATTCCTGCATCTACTTTAAAAAAAGAAGAAGCCAACCCGATATATGTTGCTGCTCCACCTAAAATTTTATCTGTTTTCCCGAAAGGAGTTTCAATAGCATCAAAAGCTACTGTTCCTACAATCAATAATTTGTTCATTGAATTTCTATAAAAAATAAGGTGCAAAGATAATCTTTTCTCGTCAGAGTTGCAAAGAAATCAAATACACTTACAACAAGCTACTTTTTATAGTTTTTAAAAATGTAAATCCAAATAATACGAGACAATTTATAATTATAAAACGTTAACAGCAAAAGCCCCATTGCTATTACAGGAAACATTTTTAAGTCAAATGTTTCTTTAAAAAATGGTCTTATCAAAAAGTAAATAGCCAAACCTTCTGTTACTCCCAGTCCATAACTTACATACATTGCTCCATAAAAAAAGCCAGGTTCTTTTTCAAAAACAAAACCGCATTCTTTACAAGAATGATTCATCTTTGGAAATCGGAAACTCATCCAAGAATTATTTTTTTGAAATATACTTCCCTTTGAACAATTAGGACATTTATTTCCTAACACATTTTTAATATCTCCCATCTTCATTTTTTATGCAAATTTCAGACATTACTAATTAAAAAAAATGACATAAATTCGCTTTTTATACAACAAAAAGGACATTTATGAAAAAATATCCAACATACAATATTCAGCAATTCAGCAACGAGACACACACTTCTGATTTTTACATTAATGAATTAAATCAACATATTCAATCACACACATTCATTAATAAACCACATAGTCACGACTTTTATTTACTCGTTATTTTTAAAAAAGGAAAAGGATTTCATTTCATCGATTTTGAAACATATGAGATTGCAGATCAAACCTTATTTATTTTAACTCCCGGACAAGTTCACAATTGGAATTTCACCAGTCCTATTGAAGGATATATTGTATTTATTTCCAGAAATTTTTATAATCAATATTATAATGCAAAAAAAATAGAATCCTATCCGTTTTTCGACACTTTTCATCAAGTGCCACATTTGACTATTCAAGAAAACAATTTTAATGAAGTTTACAATTATTTCGAAAAGCTTTATTCAGAAAACCAATCTCACAAAATTCTAAAGAATGATAAAATTCTAAATTTGATAGACTTATTATTAATAGATTTGACCCGCTTTTTGGACACAGATACCAAATCAACTCCTTCTGTTTCTTCACAAAGAATTCAGCAATTCTTTCAATTAGTTGAACAACATTTTGCAACTCAAAAAAAGCCTTCTTTTTATGCAAATACTTTAAATATTTCTTTAAAGCAACTAAACAGAAACTGTAAAGAATTATTCAACAAGACCGCCACTAGCATAATTAAAGAAAGAATAATTTTAGAAAGCAAACGACTGTTATCGCAACAAAAGCATAGTGTTAAAGAAATCTCAAACGCTCTGGGTTTTGAGAACTATTCCTATTTTTCTAAAGTTTTTAAATCCGAAACAGGAGTCTCGCCAAAAGAATTTTCAGGTAAAAATTCCTAGAGCAGTTTCCCCTCTTCTCTTTCATAAAACACATCAATATTCAGCTTTTCTTGTTGAGAAGCCATAACTGCCAACTGATCACAACGCTCATTTTGCGGATGTGAATTGTGCCCTTTAATCCATCGGAAATCCACTTGATGCTTTCGATATACTTTTAAAAAGCGCATCCATAAATCAGGATTTTTTTTGTCTTTGAAGTTTTTCTTTTCCCACGAAAAAACCCAACCTTTTACTACTGCATCTACTACATATTTAGAATCTGATGTAACCAAAACCTTTGTATTGGCCTTTTTCAATTTCTCCAAACCAACAATAACCGCCAAAAGCTCCATTCTATTATTAGTTGACAATCGAAAGCCTTCAAAAAATTCCTTTTTATAAGCCGTTCCGGCTAATTCCATAATCACTCCATAACCCGCAGGTCCGGGGTTACCTTTAGCAGCGCCATCAGTATATATATAAACCTCGTAACTCAAGCAGTTGTTATTTAGAAATTAGTTTTTCGATAACTTCAGGGAAATATCGGTGTTCCAACTCGTGAACTTTTTGCGCAATCTCTTCCGGGGTTTTACAATTTTCAATAGCAACCGACTGCTGAAAAATATATTCTCCTTCATCATAATGTTCATTCACAAAATGAATTGTAATTCCCGTTTCTTTTTCTTGATTAGCCAAAACTGCTTCGTGTACAAAACGCCCATACATTCCTTTTCCACCATATTTAGGCAACAATGCCGGGTGAATATTAATAATCTTATTAGGGCAAAGCGCAATAATATCACTCGGAAACTTCCAAAGAAAGCCTGCCAGCACAATTAAATCAGGGTTAATTTCTTTAATTTGTTCCGTTACAAAGCCTTTTGACAAATCATCTTTATCAAAAACAATACTTTTTATACCGTTTTTTCTTGCAATTTCCAAAACTCCGGCACCAACTTTATTCGAAAAAACAGCCGAAACTTCGGCAAAATTTGATTTTTTAAAATGTAAAATAATTTTTTCAGCATTAGAGCCAGCTCCCGAAGCAAAAATTACAATTCGTCTCATAAACCCTTGATTTAACAGCACAAAAAAAAGAATAATAATTGGTAAAAAACAGAAAAAAGACCACTTTGTGAATTATTTTTTTTAAATTCGTAGTCACATTTAACGACAAAAATGTTGTTTTAAAATAAAGTTTTTTATTTTTGCCAACAAATTAAATTAAAATTAGAAAGATTATGTCAGACATTGCATCAAGAGTAAAAGCGATCATCGTGGACAAATTAGGTGTTGACGAAAACGAAGTTGTAGCTGAAGCAAGCTTCACTAACGATTTAGGAGCTGATTCATTAGACACTGTTGAGCTAATCATGGAATTCGAAAAAGAATTTGATATTCAAATTCCAGATGATCAAGCAGAAAACATTGCTACTGTTGGTCAAGCTATTTCTTACATCGAGGAAGCTAAGAAATAATATTAATACACACCCATGAGTTTATTTCTTGTGGGTGTTATTATTTTTTAGAGCTTATTCGGCTTTTATAATTTTTTTTCGCTGCTAATTCTCCGAGAAATTATTGTATTAAAAAACATTGATTGTATTACAATCATCAAATATAAAGCATTATGTAATACCCATTGTTTCTTTTAGATTCCATAAAAGCGCTATGGGTTTTTTTATATAACATAAAAATTAAGTTTATGCAATTAAAGCGTGTTGTAGTTACAGGTCTTGGAGCACTGACTCCTATTGGAAACAACCTTCAAGAATACTGGGATGGGTTAATAAACGGTAAAAGTGGTGCTGCACCTATTACCTATTATGACACCGAGAAACATAAAACAAAATTTGCCTGTGAAGTCAAAAACTTCAATGTAGAAGATTTTATTGACCGCAAAGAAGTTAGACGATTAGATAAATTTTCACAATATGCACTAGTTGCAAGTGATGAGGCCATTAAAGATGCCGGAATCACAGATGAAAACGTTCAAAAAAACCGCGTCGGTGTAATTTGGGGAGCAGGTATTGGCGGTCTTCAAACTTTTCAAGATGAAGTAATGAGCTACGCAGCAGGTGACGGAACGCCTCGTTTCAGTCCTTTCTTCATCCCAAAAATGATTGCTGATATTGCACCGGCTCATATTTCTATGAAAAACGGATTTATGGGACCAAACTATACTACGGTTTCTGCTTGCGCTTCTTCTGCTAATGCTTTGGTAGATGCTTTAAATTATATCCGTTTAGGCATGTGTGACGTAATTGTTTCAGGAGGTTCTGAGGCAGCAGTTACTATTGCCGGAATGGGAGGGTTTAACTCTATGCAAGCACTTTCAACAAGAAATGAATCTCCGGAAACAGCTTCAAGACCATTTGATGCTACTCGTGATGGTTTTGTTTTAGGTGAAGGTGCAGGAGCTTTGGTTTTAGAAGAATATGAGCATGCAAAAGCGCGTGGCGCTAAAATCTATTGCGAAGTAGGCGGTGGTGGTTTATCATCAGATGCGTATCACTTAACAGCTCCGCATCCGGAAGGAATTGGCGTTATTGCTGTAATGGAAAACTGTTTACGTGATGCAGGATTAAAACCAGAAGATGTAGACCACATCAACACACACGGAACATCTACACCTCTAGGTGACGTTGCGGAATTAAAAGCTATTTCTGCTGTTTTTGGAGATCATGCTAAAAACATCAACATCAACTCTACTAAGTCAATGACAGGTCACTTGTTAGGAGCTGCCGGAGCTATTGAAGCTATTGCTTCTATTTTAGCTATCAAAAACGGTATTGTTCCGCCAACAATTAACCATACTACTTATGATGAAAAAATTGACCCTTCTTTGAACTTGACTTTGAATAAAGCTCAAAAAAGAGAAGTAAAAGTAGCTATGAGTAACACTTT
This sequence comes from Flavobacterium sp. U410, assembly GCF_053570605.1. Classification (NCBI taxonomy): domain Bacteria; kingdom Pseudomonadati; phylum Bacteroidota; class Flavobacteriia; order Flavobacteriales; family Flavobacteriaceae; genus Flavobacterium; species Flavobacterium sp. U410. Next base: position 2,976 of record NZ_JBSEFI010000010.1, on the reverse strand, counting down.
TGGCTTTGGAGGTCATAACGCATGTGTTTTATTCAAAAAATTTGAAGATTAATTTTCCATGCGAAAACTTTTCAGTAAAATATACAAAAATTCCCGTTCTCCAGAAGACGGGATTTTTTTTGATAAACTTCATCACATCTTAGGTTTTAAACCTCAAAACCTAACCTATTACAGAAAAGCATTTACTCATCGTTCTACAAACAAACAAGACGATAAAGGAAATCCTTTTAACTACGAACGTCTTGAATTTCTTGGTGACGCCATGCTGGGAAGTGTAATTGCAGCTCATCTTTACAATCAGGTTCCTACGGGAAACGAAGGATACTTAACCAAAATGCGTTCTAAAATTGTAAGTAGAGAGCATTTAAATGAATTGGGACGCGATTTTAAATTAATCGATTTTGTAGAAAGCAAAGTCAATCCTCAATTCTTTGGAGAAAACATTCACGGCAATATTTTCGAAGCTTTTATTGGTGCTATCTATTTAGACAAAGGATTTGCGTATTGCGAAAAATTCATTCAAAAAAAAGTCATTGAACCTTACGTTGACATCGCTCAATTAGAAGGCAAAATTATCAGCTACAAAAGTTTGATCATTGAATGGTGTCAAAAAGAAAAAAAATCATTCCTTTTTGAAGCTGTAGATGACACTACCGGAAACGAAGAGCAGCGTTATTTCAGCGTAAAACTAATGATTGATGAAAAAGTCATGGGAAAAGCCCGAGCTACTTCAAAGAAAAAAGCCGAAGAAAAAGCTTCTCAAAGAGCCTTTTTTGCTTTACAGGAAAAAATTCAAAAGAAATAATCGAACCTATATCGATTTCGTTTATAAAAAATCGTTAAGTCTTACCAAAAGTAGCATTTTTGTACCTAATTAATAGTATATTTACGGTTCAAATTTGAGCTAATGGCCATTCATAGAATTCAAATAAATGATTTTGACTCAACCGATTATGAGTTAATTGCCATTCATTCTAATTTGGAAGATTACCGATTGGCTTATTTTATCAATCAATTGTTAGACATTCAACTTCAAAAGAACAACAAAGCCATTGAAGTGAAAATGAAGGACGGCAAAAGTGCTTTTCAACATTTTATGTTTGACGATGAAATTCAGGATATTTGTTGGCATTTGGTTGAAAACCGAAGCGTTTTGAACACCAAACAACACGAAAGTAGCTTGTTTGATACTCTTGACACGACCGTACATTTGGTACCTGAATTTAAAAAAGCTGATTATGTTTTTAAAATTGACAATACCGATTCTTTTTTTGACTCGGATTTTGTTCTAAAACAACTAAGCCAAAATAAATTTATTACGCTGGCTTATACTATAAACCAAGACAAACTTAAATCAAAAAATAATCTAATTTTTTAATTAAAATGCCAACAACTAAAAAAACTAAAATTGTAGCAACACTAGGTCCTGCCTGTAGTGAAAAAACCATTTTAAGAGATATGATTGAGGCAGGTGTAAACGTTTTTAGAATTAACTTTTCACATGCTGACTATACCGATGTTAAAGAGCGAATTGACATGATTCGTGAGCTAAATGACGAAATGGGATATCACACTTCTATTTTAGCCGATTTACAAGGTCCTAAGCTTCGCGTAGGAGTAATGAAAGAAGATGTAGTAGTAAGCAAAGGCGATAAAATTACTTTTACTACTGCTGAAGATGTATTAGGAACTGCAGAACGCGTTTACATGAACTACAAAGAATTCCCAAGAGATGTTAACCCTGGAGAACGTATTTTACTTGACGATGGTAAACTGATTTTTGAAGTAACCAAAACGGATAAAAACACTGAAGTAGAAGCCGTTGTTATTCAAGGTGGTCCTTTAAAATCTAAAAAAGGAGTTAACTTACCAAATACTAAAGTTTCTTTACCTGCTTTAACAGAAAAAGACATTCGCGATGCTATTTTTGCTATCGAAAATAATGTGGATTGGATTGCTCTTTCTTTCGTTAGAACACCACAAGATTTAGAAGACCTACAAGATTTGATCGCGAAACATTCCAATCATAAAATTCCGATCGTAGCTAAAATTGAAAAACCGGAAGCCGTAGAAAACATCGATAAAATTGTTGCTTTTTGTGACGGATTAATGGTAGCTCGCGGTGACCTAGGTGTGGAAGTTCCTGCTCAGGAAGTTCCTTTGATTCAAAAGAAATTGATTAACCGTGCTAAAACAGCTCGTATTCCTGTAATTGTAGCGACTCAAATGATGGAAACTATGATTACAAGTTTAACGCCAACCAGAGCCGAAGTAAACGACGTAGCGAACTCGGTTATGGACGGTGCTGATGCAGTAATGCTTTCCGGAGAAACTTCAGTAGGTAATTATCCGGTACAGGTTATTGAAACCATGACTAAAATTATTGAAAGCGTTGAAGATTCTCCGCTAATCAAAGTTCCATTGAATCCGCCTCATATCCGTACAAAACGTTTTGTTACCAAATCGATTTGTTACCACGCGGCAATTATGGCTGATGATATCAATGCTAAAGCAATTACTACGTTAACAAACTCTGGTTATACCGCTTTCCAAATTTCAGCTTGGAGACCAAAATCCCATATTTTAGTATTTACTTCCAATAAACGTATTTTAACACAGTTAAATCTTTTATGGGGTGTAAGAGCATACTACTATGACAAATTTGTGAGTACAGACGATACTATTGATGATTTGAACCACATTTGTAAAGAAAAAGGATATGTGAAAGAAGGAGAAATGGTCATCAACCTTGCGGCTATGCCGATTATGAAAAAAGGAATGGTTAACACTTTGAGAGTTTCTGAAATTGAATAAACATAAATATTGTCAATCTGAAATAAATTCAGATTCCGAAACTAGTTCGGAATGACAAAATTCTTTAAAACCAGCTTAAAGCTGGTTTTTTTATTTTCTTTACTGTCGTGTCAGCACTAGATCTACTTTAGGTAAAAACATCGGAATATCTAATTGATCGGT